>JAFDZG010000009.1 GCA_018267065.1 Bacteroidota bacterium | reverse complement strand
TGTTGCGAGCAGGGCGACAGCGGCGCGCCGCTCACTGCGGAAGAGGCCAAGCTGATCGACAAGCACTACGCCGCCATCGAACCCTACATGACGGCGCGTGGAAAGAAATCCGTGAAGGACCAGGGCTGCACCAGCGTGGTGGACATGGACGGCGAGCTGGTGACTCCCATCGTGCAGGAGTACGCCGAGTGCGTGTATGCCAAGAAGGACCGCAAGGGCGTGTGGAAGTGCGGCATTGAACAGGCCTTCCATGATGGCAAGATCCCCTTCAACAAGCCCATCAGCTGCCACCTCTACCCCATCCGCGTCACCAAGTTGAAATACCACGACGCGCTGAACTACCACCAATGGGAGATCTGCGACCCGGCCTGCAAGCTGGGCGCGGAACTGGCCGTGCCCGTGTTCCGTTTCCTGAAGAACGCGCTGGTGCGGGAATACGGGGAGGAGTGGTACGAGGAGTTGGAGGTGATCTATTCGGAGTGGGTGAAAGAGATTGATCCATGAGATTGAAGGTTCAGTAGTGATAGTTGTATCTTTCCGGAGGGTGCTGCAGCGTGAGCAACATTCCGGACTGAACGGGTGTCTTGTCTAAAGCAACCTGCAATGCTGATACACCCCATGATCAACACAATTTGCCGAGCCACTTGGTTTATGTTGGCCATCTTCGGAACAGCTTCATTGTCCCATGCCCAGGAGGTCTTCATTCCGGACACCAATCTGAGGGTGGCACTGAATGAATGGGTGCCTGGCGCAGTGGATCCGGGCGGCTATTTGGACACCGGAATTCCGGCGGTATTGGCACAGGGCTCGTTGACGCTCAACATAGCTTGGACACCTGCTGACCTTACCGGGGTGGATGCGCTAAACTCCTTGACATCACTAAGCATTCATGCGATTTGCTATAACCCCTGGTCCGATTCATATGGACCCTGCGATAGTGTTAATATCAGCATCCCTGCATGGCCGGTCGGCTTGCACGCATTGGAGTTGGACCACGGAACTTGGACTTCATTGCCCCCGTTCCCGTTAGGCTTGGATACCTTGGACATAAATGTAACAGGCATACCGGAGATCCCAACGTTGCCTGGCGGCATAATAAGTCTCAGTCTAGTTGACAAACCTACGTTGACCGCCCTCCCTGACTTTCCGGCCGGTGCTCTGCGATTGAACCTTACCAGTGCCGGCCATCCCATCCCTGATTTGCCAGTGGGCCTTACCTATTTAGTGCTGCATGGCGTACCCAGCATGTTGCTGCCGGCCCTGCCCAATACGCTGGATACAGTTTACCTTTCCACATTTGGTGACACGGCCATTGGGTCATGGCCTCCCTCTGCCCGGCTGATCGACATGACCGGGATGGAGAATTTGGCGCAGGTTGCGGCTTGGCCAGCAACCTTGGAAAACCTTGCCATCAAACAGGCGCCGGACTTGGCCGAGGTTCCCGCCTGGCCGATCAACTTGTTGGGATTGCAGCTTTGGTATGTGGATGCGTTAGCATCACTCCCCCAATTTCCTCCGGGACTTGAAACGATCGGGCTGTTATCAAATGGACTTGACACGCTGTCACCCGCACTGGAATCGCTACCACCATGGCCGACCAATATCCGGCAGATCTTCCTGGCTTCGATGGATTTCACGGAATTGCCCTCCTTCCCCGCAGGATTGCAATCGCTGGATATTTCCTACCTGCATCAATTGACTTGTTTGCCTGTGTTGCCTGAAGGATTGCAGCTTTTGTACTTGGATGCTGATGGGTTGCCCTTGGCTCCAACATCCGTTACCTGCCTTCCCAACTTTCCACCTAATGCAACGGTGAACTGGGGCGGTTTCGTGATTGCTTACAACCCTGATCTACTCTGCACATCCTTGAACAGCACGTGTGACTTTCTGAACCCTGTGGCGACCGGGGCCGTTTATTGGGACCAGAACGCCAATGGTGCGCGTGACGCGGGCGAGGCGGGCTATCCATTCGCCACGTTGCACCAACAGCCTGGAGGCGGCATGCACGGCGTTGATTTGGATGGGACTTACACCTGGCCAATGGCCGTCGGGAATTACACTATTTCGGCGGGCAGCAACAACCCTTACGTACTGGGCACCGCACCGGCACAGCATTCCCTTGCCTTTTCAGCGAACGGCGAAGTGTCCGGAGGCAATGACTTTGGGATAGTGCTACAGCCAGGCGTGCAGGATTTGCGGGTTGACCTTCAAGGGCCTTTTGGCGTGGCGGGTTTTGTTGCCCCTGGAACGATCACTTGCGAAAATGTGGGAACCGTGGCCGTGGATGCGGTCGTGACCTTCCAGTTGGACGACCACCAAACCTGGGAGGGCTCGACGCCGGTGCCGAACTCCGTGATGGGCAACACGGTCACGTGGGACCTGCCCGCCCTACAGGTCGGCGAAACTAGACAGATCTCCTTGACAGCGCATACCGATGCAAGTGTGACGCTGGGCGACACCTTGCTGCATGCCGTGGAATTGGGCCCGGTAACAGGTGACCAAACGCCAACGGACAATGTGTGTACGTATTCCACAGTAGTGGTCGGGAGCTTCGACCCCAATGACAAGCTGGTGCAGCCGGAAACGCTCACTCCCGCGCAAGTCGCCGCGAGTGGCAGTGAGCTTATCTACACGGTCCGGTTCCAGAACACAGGCAATTGGCCTGCCGTGAAAGTTGTTATTGTGGACAGTCTATCGCCGGACCTTCAAAGGGACAGTTTCCGGAAGGTTTCCAGCAGCCATCCTTGCACATGGGAGCTTTCCGGATCCGGGGTGCTTACCTTCACCTTTGACCCGATCGACCTGCCGGACAGCGCGGCCAGCGGACCCGAAAGCCAAGGCTTTGTGAAGTTTGCGATCAAGCCGGTTGCAACCTTGGTCTTGGGCAACTCCATTTCCAACGTTGCTGACATCTATTTTGACTTCAATGCCCCGGTACACACCGCTGCTGCAGTGTTCACCGTGAATGAAGCGTCCGCCGTGGCTGAACCGAAGTCCGTGGCCCTCGGTGTATACCCCAACCCTGCACAGGATGCACTGTGGGTTGATTGGAAAGCAGGCGGGTCAGCCGTCATTGAGGTTTTTGATGTGATGGGGCGTGCCCATATCCGGAAGAATGTGATTTCCGGGGAAGTTCCGCTAGTTTCTGTACAAGGACTTGCCCCTGGTCCTTATTCTTTGCGCTGCACCACCGGCCGGGGCACCTGGACAACCAAGTTCCTGAAACGGTAGAAGTGCGGTAAGGCCAGGGTGAAGTAGCGCGGGCCGTGCCACTCGTGTTGATCCACACTGGAGTATTGACGAGTGGACTTTGGGAGGGCGTGGCGGACCTGGACGGCCGATCGTGCAGGAATACGCCGAGTGCGTGTATGCCAAGAAGGACCGCAAGGGCGTGTGGAAGTGCGGCATTGAACAGGCCTTCCATGATGGCAAGATCCCCTTCAACAAGCCGATCAGTTGCCACCTCTAACCCATCCGCGTCACCAAGCTGAAATACCACGACGCGCTGAACTACCACCAATGGGAGATCTGCGACCCGGCCTGCAAGCTGGGCGCGGAGCTGGCCGTGCCCGTGTTCCGTTTCCTGAAGAACGCGCTGGTGCGGGAATACGGGGAGGAGTGGTACGAGGAGTTGGAAGTGGTGTATGGGGAGTGGGTGAAGGGCAGGCCGTGAGGATTCCGCGACCGTGGACTTGTAATTGCTCGCGGTTACCAACGCGGGTTCGCGCCAGCCTGACGGTAGTCAGGCGCGAGCTTCAGTGGGGTGAAAGGGAAGTAGCGGAGACGCGCCTCTGCCGGGTTGCATGCGTAACCGCGGACAGGATGGAAGTGTTGCAAGGCCAGCCTGTGTGATTGCGGCCGGTGCGGAACATCATTATACCGTTGTGATAAACAATTTGGTCCGATTTCGGCTTCGCCTCATCCGACCATTTGTTTGTACACACGGCATATACCACTGTAGACATTCGGATCGTCCTTTGGACTGATCTGAATGTCACATTGGTATTACCTTTGGACTAATGGAAGCCGTGGATTACCGGGAGATCATCACGATCGATCCAGCGAGGCGCTTTGGAAAACCATGCGTCCGGGAAACGCGCATCACCGTATTTGATGTGCTGGGCTGGCTGGCGGCGGGGATGAGCCACGCGGAGATCCGCGCTGACTTTCCACAATTGACGGAAGAGGACATTCGGGCTTGCTTAGCTTATGCGGCGGAACGTGAGCAAACCTTGAAACGCGCCACGTGAAACTTCTCCTTGACGAGAACATCTCGTACCGCATCCTTGGTACGTTGGAAAAGGTTTTTCCGGGTACAACGCACGTCACCTTGGTGCATCCTTCCTTGGCGCACGATACCGCAATCTGGCAGTTCGCGCGGGCGGAGGGCTTTGTCCTGGTGACCTTCGATCACGATTTCGTGCTGTTGGCCGCATTGCACGGAGGTCCGCCCAAGGTGTTGTTGCTTACCCTTCGCAATCCCCGGCATGCGGAAGTAGCCAGTGCATTGGTGATGAGAAAGGAGCAGATTGAAATCTTCGTTGCCGATACGAACCCGGACAGCCCGGTGGTGATGGAAATTGCCGGGTGATCCACTCCGTACTTGCTTGCTTGCCCCTTGCACTTGCTCGCGTTGCGCATCGCGAGCAATCGCTCGCTCGGCTTTTTGCCGAGTGAGTGGATCCGTTAGGGCCTCCGGCCCGTCCAAAAACCCGGTTGCAAGTGGAGTACTCGACGGGCCGGAGGCCCTACGACTGAACGCACTCGGCAAATAGCCGAGCGCGAACGCAGAGTACCGACGGCCCCCTCCGTGCTCAACGTTCCTTTTCGAAGAAGCTGTGCTTCCCCGATCGTTGATCGTTCTTGAAAACTTCTTCTTGCAAAGATCCGCGCCGATCCCCGCCCGCGATGGGCAAGGGCTTGCGCGCCGTGTTCAAAACTCAGGAAAAACCGATCCGCCTTCCACAGGTGTTGGGGACCATTTTTGTCTGGCCACCCACCACCGGACCATCCACTTTCCAATACCGCGATGAAGGACGAACAACTCAGCATGGACAGCGCACTCACCAAGCGCGACGCGCAGGCGCACGA
>JAFDZG010000099.1 GCA_018267065.1 Bacteroidota bacterium | reverse complement strand
GCTGCCAAGGGTGGCGGCATCCTGAACAGCGCCGCCAAGCTGCGTGCCATGGCGGAGGATGAACTCTTTGAGAAAGCCTTGGTGCGCGTGCGCGAAATGATGCACCAGGGCACGGTGGCCGTGGAGATCAAAAGCGGATACGGGCTGGACCTGGACAGCGAGCTGAAAATGTTGCGCGTGGCCCGGCGCATCAAAAAGGAGCTGCCGCTGCAAGTAAGGACCACCTTGCTCGCCGCACATGCCATACCGGCAGCGTACAAGGCAGACCGCAACCGCTACGTGGACCTGATCGTGAACGAGATCATTCCGCAGGCGGCCCGTGAAGGCCTGGCGGACTATGTGGACTGCTTCTGTGAAACCAACTACTTCACCGTTGCAGAAATGGAGCGGGTGCTTGTGGCTGGTGCCGCGCACGGCCTGCAGGGAAAGGTTCATGTGAACCAGTTCACCAGCATTGGCGGCATCCAGGCAGCCGTGGCGCATGGTGCCTTGAGCGTGGACCACCTGGAAGTGATGGAAGACGCGGACATCGCTGCATTGGCCGGTTCGCCCGTGATCCCCACGCTGCTCCCCTCCTGCTCCTTCTTCCTCGGCATTCCCTACGCACCGGCCAAAGCCTTGATGGAACGTGGCCTCCCCGTGGCGCTGGCAACCGATTTCAACCCGGGAACCACGCCGAGCGGCAACATGAACTTCGTGGTGGCACTGGCCTGTATCCGCCTGCGCATGCTGCCGGAGGAGGCCATCAACGCCGCCACGCTGAACGCCGCATCGGCAATGGGCCTGGGCCATGAGCTGGGCAGCCTCACCGTGGGCAAGCGCGCCAGCTTCATCATCACCAACCCCGTGCCGTCCATTGCATACCTCCCCTATGCATTCGGCACCGACCACATAGACTCCGTTATCATTGATGGAAGGATCGTCCGCACCGGAGCAGCCGCGCTTTGAGCCCGGCTTCCTGCGTCCGCCCGGGCTGGAGATGGCCCGGGGATTGCTCTATTTCGCACTGGTGTTCATGGTGTTTATGTTCGCCCAGATGTCCTTCCTCGTCTGGCGCGTCTATGCCATGAGCCCGGAGCTCGCCAAACAAGGCTTTTCACTTGACCTGCTGGACACCCAGCCCTTTCAGGACCGCTGGGTGAAACTGGCCTCCAACGGCGATGTGCTCTCATTGGTGAGCCTGCTTTCCGGTGGCTCAAGCCTGGCGCTGCTCCTGGTGCTGGCATCCCGATGGAAACACAAGCGCATGGCCAGCTTCCTCGCGCTCCGCCTGCCCTCGCCCAAGGCTTTCCTCACTTGGCTGGGCTTCTTCATCCTGCTCTTCGCCGCACTGGAAGCCATTTGGATGCTTTTCCCGGAGATGGACAGCGAGTTCATGAAGAACGTGCTGGCCACGGCCCACAATTGGCCGCTGCTCATCCTCGGACTGGGCGTGATGCCCGCGCTTTTTGAGGAGTTCCTGTTGCGCGGCCTGCTCTACGGTTCCTTGCGGCACCTCTTGGACAAGCACGTCTCCGTGGCCATCGTCGCCGGCGTGTTCACCCTGGTGCACCAGCAGTACGACTGGTACATCCTGCTGCTCTATGTGCTGCCGCTCGGCGTTTTCCTTGGTTATGCCCGGGCCAATACCGGCTCGATCTGGACCGGTGTGTTCTTGCACATGCTGAACAACTTGCTGAGCATGGTGCTGCCGCAGTGATCGTGGCCAGTACAAGTTCCAAGTTGTTAGTTGTCAGTTGCCGGTTGCCAGGCCCGCCAACTGACAACTGACCACTGACAACTACGCCCCAACATAGCTTTGCCCCCTAATCAATCCCATAGACATGCCGATCATTGAATGCGTGCCCAACATCAGCGAAGGCCGTGACCGTGCCAAGATCGATGCCATTGCAGCCGTAGTGGAAACCGTGGAAGGCGTGCGCCTGCTGGACGTGGACCCCGGTGCGGCCACCAACCGCACGGTGATCACTTTTGTTGGGGAGCCGGGGCCCGTGTGCGAGGCGGCGTTCCGCTTGGTGAAGAAAGCGCAGGAACTCATCGACATGTCCGCACACCGTGGCGAACACCCGCGTTTCGGCGCCACGGACGTGTGCCCGCTGGTGCCCATCAGCGGCATCACGCTGCAGGAACTGGTGCCCTACGCACACAAGCTCGGCGAGCGGATCGGCAAGGAGTTGGGCATTCCGGTTTACGCCTACGAGGCCGCCGCCAAGGAAGACAAACGCCGGAACCTCGCCAACAACCGGGCAGGCGAGTACGAAGGCTTGGAGAAAAAATTGGCGGACCCGGCGTGGAAGCCCGACTTCGGGCCGACGGCATGGAACGAAAGCACCAAGCGCAGCGGAGCCACTGCTGTGGGCGCACGCAAGATCCTCATTGCGTACAACGTGAACCTCAACAGCACCAGCGTGCGGCGCGCCAATGCCATTGCGTTCGACCTGCGCGAGAGCGGCCGGGTGAAGCGCGAGGGCGGCACCTTGACCGGCAAGATCATCAAGGATGCCGAGGGCAATCCCGTGCACACCCCTGGCAAGTTGAAGGCCGTGAAGGGCATCGGCTGGTTCATTGAGGAATACGGCATCGCGCAGCTGTCGTTGAACCTGAACGACGTGGACGTCACACCCGTGCATGTGGCGTTTGACGAAGCCTGCAAGAGCGCGGCGGAGCGCGGCATCCGCGTTACAGGCAGCGAACTGGTGGGCTTGATCCCCAAGCAATGCCTGCTGGACGCCGCGGACTTTTTCCTGCGCAGGCAACAGCGCAGCTTGGGCATCACCGAGCGTGAGAAGATCACCATTGCCGTGAAATCACTGGGGCTGGACGACCTGGCACCGTTTGATCCGCGCAAGAAGGTGATCGAGTACCAATTGGAGGATGCGGCCATGTCGCGCTTGGTGAACATGAGCCTGGTACGCTTCACGGAGGAAACGGCGCGCGAAACCCCTGCCCCGGGCGGCGGTTCCGTGGCGGCCATAACCGGGGCCATGGGCGCGGCTTTGGGTGCCATGGTGGCCAACCTCAGCGCAAACAAGCGCGGCTGGGACGAACGCTGGGGGGAATTCAGCGGCTGGGCGGTGAAGGCGGAAGGCTACCGCACCCGTTTGCTGGAACTGGTGGACGCCGACACGCGCGCCTATGAGGCCATCATGCAGGCCCTGCAATTGCCCAAGGCCGGCCCCGAACAGCAGGCTGCGCGCAAAGCCGCCCTCCATGAGGCCACCAAAGGAGCCATCCTGGTGCCGCTGGAAACCTTGCGCGTGTGCGTGGACAGCATGGAGGTGGCGCAGGCCATGGCGCAGATCGGCATGCCCAGCAGCGTGAGCGATGCCGGCGTGGGCGTGATGTGCGCGCGCACCGGGGCGCTGGCCGCCTACCTCAATGTGCGCACCAATTTCATGGGCTTCGAAGATGCCGCGTTCAAGGACAAGGTGATGCAGGAAGCCGATGAACTGAAGGCGAAGGCCGAGCGCATGGAGGCGGAGGTGATGGCCGCCACCTTGGCCAAACTTTGATGGATCGCGTATAGAGGCTTGGGAAGGGATGCCCTTTCCCGGCTATCTTGCCTCCATGCCCAACAAGGCGAACCGATCATGATGCTCAGGGCCCGGCTCCGGCGGGTGTTGGCCCGCGTCTTGTTCTTCTTCCCGTTCCAACTGCTGTTGCTGCACATCAAGAAGAGCCACCTGACGCTCTTGTGCTGGTTGATCTTCTTCGGCTACATCACCCAGACCATCGGGCTGAAATACGGCATCCCCTACATCTTCCTGTATCCGGAGTATTTCGGAACCGCCAACATTTGGTCGTTCCTCCTGCTTGGGTTCGCCCTTGGCGGGTTCATCACCGGCTTCAACCTGTTCACCTACACCGCCCACGCCTACCGGTTTCCATTTGTGGCCACGCTGGCAAGGCCCTTCCTGAAATTCAATATCAACAACGGCCTGATCCCCGTGGTGTTCGTGCTGACCTACCTGTGGAACTCGGCCAAGCTGCAGATGCACAAGGAGCTTGTTCCCCCGGGGGATACGGCCCTGCACCTGTTTGGCTTTCTGCTGGGGATCGGGCTGTTCCTGATGCTGGCACTGGTCTACTTCACCCGCACCAACACCGACCTGCACAAGATCCTGGCCAAGGATGCCGATGCCTTCGGCCCCGAGCCGGTGATGGAGGACATCATGGCGCCGATACCGCCCGTGCGCCGCCAGCAACGCAAGGCCAGCCGCTGGCTCCGGCACGAACAGCGCCTGCGGAAATGGCGCGTGGAAACCTACCTCACCTGGCCCTTTGGCATTCGTTTGGCCCGCAGCAGCAAGCACTATGACAAGTCGGTGCTGCGCGAAGTGCTCTGGCAGAACCACATCAACGGGAGCATTTTCGAGATCGCGGTGGTGATCACCTTCATCGCCCTCGGTGCGTTCAGCAATACCTCCTTATTCGCCATACCCGCCGGGGCCAGCGTCTTTCTGCTGTTCACCATGCTGATGATGCTCTTCAGCGCGCTTACCAGCTGGGTGAAGGACTGGATGACATCCCTGGTGCTGGTGATCCTGGTGCTGCTGAACGTGGCCAGCCTTTGGTCCGACAGTTTCCTCTACGATGCACAGGCATTCGGCCTGAACTATCAAACCAAGCCCGCAGCATATACCCGGGACAACATCGAGGCCATGGCCACGGACACGGCGGCCGCAAACCGGGATGCCGCCGCCTTGTTGCCTACGCTGGACCGCTGGTTGCAACGGAACAAGGCACTTCCCCACGCCGGTGAAAAACCGCCATTGGTGTTCATCAACACCAGCGGTGGCGGGTCGCGTGCCATGCTGTGGACCTACCGCTGCCTGCAAGTGACGGACAGCCTGTTCCACGGCAACCTGATGGGACGCACCATGCTGATGACCGGAAGCAGCGGCGGACTGATCGGTGCGGCCTACTACCGCCAATTGGCTTATGATGCCAAGGCGGGCGCCAACGTGAACCCTGCCGATCCCCGGCATTTGGGGCAAATGGCATCCGACGTCCTGAACCCGGTGATGTTCAATCTGGTGACCAACGACATGTTCATCCGCTACCGCAAGGTGCATGATGGGCCTTACAGCTACACGCTGGACCGCGGATACGCCTTTGAGCAGCGGCTGGATTCATTGACGGGCAACCTGTTCAACCTGCGGATCGGCGACATGGCTGCAGCGGAGCGCAAGGCTGAAACCCCGATGCTGGTGATCAGCCCCACCAGCGTGAACGACGGGCGCAGGGTGATCATCTCCGCGCTGCCCGTGGCCTTCCTCACGGATATTGCACCGCATGCCCCGGTAGCTGCCGCAACGGAACCGGAGAGCATTGAATTCCAGCGCCTCTTCAAGGACCAGAACGCCGCGAACTTGAAGCTCTCGAGTGCGCTGCGCATGAACGCCACCTTTCCCTACATCACCCCGGTGATCACCCTGCCCAGCGAGCCCAAGATGCGCGTGATGGATGCGGGGGCCAGGGACAACTACGGCTACCGCACCACCATGTCCTTCCTGGAAACATTCCGCGATTGGATCAAGGACAACGTGGGGAGCGTGGTGATCATCCAAGTGCGGGACAAACAGCGCGAGCTGCAAGTGAAGCCGGTGGGCGGATCGGTATTGGGGCGCTTGGTGGCGCCCGTGGGCAGCATCTACGGCAACTTTGTGCGGGCACAGGACCAGGACTATGACCTGGCGCTTAAGACGGCGGAAGCCTGGATGCCGGTGCCGCTGCACGTGGTGGACCTGCAATTGCGGCACGATGATGATGATGAGATCAGCTTGAGCTGGCACCTGACCGCCGTGGAAAAACAGTTGGTGCTGGCCACGGTCCGGTCGCCGGAAAATCAAGCAGCCTTTGATTCCCTGCAACGGTTAGTGGTGGGCGGAAGCGCCGTTACTTCAATGCCGCATGATAGCGCAACAAGCCCTGCATCGGGTCTGCTTCAGCGGCCGTGAGCCGCATGCCGCGCTGGGCCAATGCCTCCTTTAGGATCTCGCGGAAACCGAAGGCCACCGATCCACAGGCACGAATGGAGCTTCTTTCTTCCGGCACGAAGAACCGTGACAACAGGCGTGCCAATGCATCGAAACGGGATGCAACCAGATCGTGCGCGTGCAAATCGTGCGTAACGGCGGCCAGCGGTGCCGCGAATGATGCCAGGAAAGCTTGCGGCACCGGTGAGCGGTGAACAGCCTCCAAGATCGCGGGCAGGTCGGCCCCATCGGGAAAAAGCGCCTTGAACAAGGATCCCGGCAGTGCCCCGTAAAGCGCGTCGCGGAGCAAATGCTTGCCAATGTCTGCGCCGCTGCCCTCGTCGCCCAATATGTAGCCCAGCGACGGCATGGGCAAGTGGAGGTCCTTGCCGTTGAAATAGCCCGCATTCATGCCGGTGCCCAAGATGAGCACCAGTCCTGCTTCATGGCCATACAGCGCCCGGGCCGCGCCGAGCAGGTCGCTTTCCACTTCCACGGCGGCATCGGGCCAAACTTCAGCCAACGCGGCACGCATGCGGTCCGCCCGGGCCTTTGCACCGCATCCAGCACCGTACACCGTAACATGGGCAGGGGCTGCGCCACCATCCAGGCCCAGCTTGGCGGCGCGGAGGGCTTCTTGCAACGGTGCAGGCTGGCCTGTTGCCGGGTTGAAGCCTGGAAACCTGTGGAACAAGGGCGGTTCACCGGCCAGCGGAACAAAGGCCCACCGTGAAGTGGTGCCCCCAATGTCGCCGATCAAACGGTGCATGCTGCCGCGAAGATGCGGCCGAAAGCCGCGTGGAACTACGAGTTGAAAAGGAACTTGTTGGGGCTCACCAACCCGTTCTTCACCGCATAAAGGACCAAGGCGGCCGTATTGTTCACGCCCAGCTTCTGCATGATGTTCTTGCGGTGCGTGGAAACGGTGTGCGCGCTCAGGCACAGGCGCTCCGCGATGCGCGTGTACGAACAACCCTCGGCGATCAAGGAAATGATCTCCGATTCGCGTTCGCTTACCGTTACCGGTGCGCAATCATTCGGCAATTCATGCAAGGCATCCACGTCCAAGGCCGATGCTTGGATCGCACGCAGGATCTTGCCGCAGAAGAATTTCTGCCCCTCCCCCGTGTGCAGCACGGCATCAATGATCTCATCGCGGCTGCAATCCTTCTTGATGTAGCTGGTAACACCGGCGCGCAGCGCGCTCATCAGCGCCAATTGCGAGGGATCCGGCGTAATGGCGATGAAGCGGATCCTCTTGTTGCGCTTGAGGCCGTCCCGGATGGCATCTGCGCCGAAGCCTTCGGCCGTATGGTCGATCAGCACCACGTCCGGGCGGAGCTTGGCAATGAGCGCATGCATGCTGGATGCCGTCTTTGCCTCGCCCACGATGTCAATGCGGCCAATGGGGCCCAAAATGGTGCGAAGCCCGGCCAGGGCCAGTTCGCTGCGGTCGGCAAGGAGGGTTTTAATGCGCATCACTTGTTTAGAATGATCCTAAATCGGCTGCGAATGTACATCAAAGCACAGGCTGCATCCGGGCAAATGCATCAAAATAGCTGATCCCCGACCGTTGCGCATGGGTGTCGGATCGAAGGCCCTTCCCAAGTCCAGGAATCAACGCCAGGCACGATGCACAAGCATCCTCTATTCAGATGTGCTTGGCGGGGTCACTTCCGGCCTCCGGGCCAACTGGGAAGGTGCGGCCTTCTTCCGCAAGCAGGCTGTTGGGGAATACTTCGCTTGCTTCGGCCAGCAGCACATGGGGGTCCTTGTAGCGCGAGCTGAAATGTCCCAGCAATAATTGGCCCACGCGGGCGTCCCGTGCCATGGTGGCTGCCTGCAAGGCGGTGCTGTGCATGGTTTCCTTCGCCCGGGCCTTGAGCGTTTCGGTGAACGTGGCTTCGTGGTACAGCAAGTCCACGCCTTCCAAAAAGGGCACCAATTCCGGCGTGTAGGCCGTGTCCGAGCAGTAGGCGTAGGAACGCCGGGGCGGCGGCGGCCCGGTTAGTTCGGCGTTGGGAATGATGCGACCGTCCGGCAACACAAGGTCCTCGCCCATTTTCACGGCGTTGCGGGCATAGTGGGGTATCATGTCCACCGTTTCCTTGGCCAAACGGCGCGGATGCGGTACCTCACGGAACAGGAAGCCGGTGCATTCAATGCGGTGGCGCAGCGCCAAGGTGGTCACTTCCATGCGGTCGTCGCGGAACACCGGTGCGCCGCTCCGGTGCTCCGTGGCTTGGAACCGCAATGGAAATCGCAGGTAGGTGCCGGAGATGCGCAGTTGCAGGTCGATCACCTCGCGAAGCGGTGCCGGGCCGAATACGTCCAGGGGCGCAAGGCGGCCCATGAGGTGCATGCTGCTGATGAGGCCCATGAGGCCCAGATAGTGGTCGCCGTGGAGGTGGCTGATGAAGACCGCCGCGATCCGGCCCATGTTCACTTCCGCCATGCGCAAGCGCTCCTGCGTGCCTTCCCCGCAATCCACCAGGTACAGTTTCCCGTTCACATTGAGCAACTGCGCGGAAGGATACCTGCCGCGCGCCGGCAAAGCCGCGCCGGTTCCCAAGGTGGTTACTTCAAAGCGCATGGGCCTGCCAGCAAAAAAGCCCCCGCGGTACCGGAGGCCTTTTGCGATCGTTCAATGTCCATCTCAACGGTTCACCACCATGCGCCCGGTGGACGTTTGGCCTGCGGCTTCCACATGGAACAAGTAAATGCCGTTTTCCAGTGTTTCGGCGGAGAAGGGCACCCGGTTATTGCCGGCCTTGCCCTGCAAGGTTTGCTTCCAGATCTGCTTGCCCACGAGGTTGAACACGGTGATGGAGGCCGGGGAAGCGCGCTGCAAATGGAACTCAATGCTGGTGCGCCCGGCAAAGGGATTGGGCACGTTGCGCGCCTTTCCGGCATCAACGGCCTGGATATCGCCAATGCCCACCGTGTTCGGCAGAACAGTGATGGAGTATCCCGTAAAGGAGCGTGGCACTGCCTGTGCAGAACCAAAGACGTTCAAGTACACGGTCACATCGATGGTGATGGGAAAGGTGCCCTCTTGGGTGGGCGTTCCTTCCAGCAGGCCGCAACCTACTTGGTTGGGCAAGTAGGTGCATGCGCCGGCTGTTTGCGAATTGCAGTTCACCGAGATGCCCGGCGGGAGTCCGCTAAGCTGGTCCATGCGCACGGAATCAATGCTCACGAAAGAAGGGTAGCTGGGGTCGATCGCGGACGCGCTTGAGGGAACCAAGATCTGAAGCGTGTCTGAATAGAACACGCCCACCATGCCCCCGGCGAAGTTCTCAAGCGTATCGGGCCACACGCCGTAAACGCTGTCCGCGTACAACTGGTTGGGCACGCACTGGGCCGAGGCACTGAAGGTTGCGGCTGCGCATGCCGCCACGAGTAGGGTTCTTACCATGTGGTCAGTCTTCTTTTTTTACGTCCTTCTCCATTTCCTCCATGTAAAGCAGGTCCACGGCTTCAGCCTCCGTGGGCGTTATGGAGAGCACGCTTTCCAACTGGCTGATCTGGACCAGCTTCATCACGGGTTCCTGCAGCCCGCAGATCACCAACGTGCCGTTCACGCCCTTGCAAAGGCGGTTGGCCACCAACAGGGAACTCAGGCCCGAACTGTCGCAGTAACGGGTTTTTGCCATGTTGATGATCACGTTGCGCACGCCCGTCTTGTTCAAATAGACGAGTTCACTTTTCAGCTCCGGCGCACAGGTGGTGTCCAACTTGTCCACGTGGGCCGTAACAAGCGTGTATTTGTCCTTGCTGTCTATGGTGAAGTTCATGTCCGTTGCTTTTTTGCAAGCCTTGCGGTCAAAGATAATCAGGGCTGCGCAAGGCCCCGTGAAGGCAAAACTATTTGTTTGCCGAACCCCGTTCCAGGCCGCTTGCCAAGAGGAATAAAACGGCCATGCGTATCGCCACGCCATTTTCCACCTGGTCCAGGATAATGCTGTTTGCCCCGTCCGCCACTTCGCTGGTGATCTCCACACCCCGGTTAATGGGTCCCGGGTGCATGATGACCACCTCTTTTCCGATCTGCCTGTAGCGGTTGCCGTCCAGGCCGTAGAGCATGGCATATTCCCGCAGCGACGGGAAGTTGGCAATGCCGTCGCCTCCCTGCCGCTCCAATTGGATCCGCAGCATGTTGGCCACGTCGCACCATTTCAATGCTTCGTCCAAATTGTTCGTAACGCGCACGCCGAGATGCTCCACGTACTTGGGCATCAGCGTGGAGGGGCCGCAGAGCATCACTTCGGCACCGAGCTTTTGCAGGCACTGGATGTTGCTCAAGGCTACGCGCGAATGCAGGATGTCGCCCACGATGGCCACTTTCACCCCGTTCACCTTGCCGAGCTTTTCCCGGATGCTGTAGGCATCCAGCAAGGCTTGCGTGGGATGGGCGTGCGTGCCGTCGCCGGCATTGATGATGCGGGCGTTTGCATGCCGGCTCAGGAACACCGCCGCGCCGGGGTCCGGGTGGCGCATCACCACCATGTCCACTTTCATGGCGAGGATGTTGTTCACGGTGTCCACCAGGGTCTCCCCTTTCTTGGTGCTGCTGCTGCTGCTGCTGAAGTTCACCACGTCGGCGCTGAGCCGTTTTTCGGCCAGTTCAAAGCTGACGCGTGTGCGCGTGCTGTTCTCGAAGAAGAGGTTGGCAATGGTGACGTCCCGCAGGGAGGGCACTTTTTTGATGGGGCGCGAAAGCACTTCCTTGAACCCGTCCGCGGTGCGGAAGATCAACTCGATGTCCGCCGTGCCAAGCGCGTCGATCCCCAGGAGGTGCGTGGTGCCCAGTACGTCGCTCATCGCTGTACCTGTTTAAGCAATACGCGGTCCACGCCCTCGCTTTCCCGCCATTCCACCGAAACGTGCTGGCCATCAATGCTGTCCACGGCAATTCCTGTATAGTCCGGCTGGATGGGCAGTTCACGGCTGAACCGGCGGTCAATGAGCACCATGAGCTCCACGGAGCGCGGGCGGCCAAAGGCCAACAACGCGTCAAGGCCGGCGCGGATGGTGCGGCCGGTGTACAGCACGTCATCGATGAGCACCACCCGCCTGTTGTCCAAGCTAAAATCCAGTGCGGTAGTGCCGGGAATGGCCGTTACCGGGCGCTGCCTGAAATCATCGCGGTGGAAGGTGATGTCCAGCTCCCCGTAGGTAACGGTTTTCTCGCCGGTGATCCGAAGCAGTTCGTTCCGCAGGCGGCGGGCGAAAAAGATGCCGCGCGGTTGAAGGCCTACCAAGGCGGTGTCGCCCAAGTGCCCGCGGTCTTCGATCAATTGGAGGCAAAGCCGCTTCACCGTTAGGTCGAATGCCCCGGTCTCCAGGATGCTGAGCGCCTGCATGCCGCGGCGAAGATAACCGGGAAGCCGGGATGCCATGCGGAAAGCGTGATGGGAATGGAGATGGGGCGGGATCAGTGGATCAGATGATCAGGCGATCAGAAAATCAGACGATCAGAAAATAAAGTGGCAGGGTCAGAGCAGGACGCCTGTTGCCCAAAGCACCCACATGGCCAAAGCGCAAATGCCGCCCGCCATGGCCAGTTTGAAGCCCAAGCGGGAGCGCTTCACGCTTCCTTCCGACCAGGTGCCTTGTTTCTGCTTGCCCCGCCCCCACATGTGGAATGCGATGGCAAGCAGGCCCATGATCAGGGCCGGAACGCACAATTGGCGGGCAAAGGCCAGCGGGATGCTCAAGCCGCCGAACACAAGCGTCACCACGTTCAATGGCAGCTCGCCCCCGGTTTTCATGCCGTTGCCAATTGAAGGATCTTCCGGTGCACCGCCAGCACTTGCGGGATCACCAAACAAGTGCCGTCGTTGTTGATCACGCTGCCAGCGGCCCGCGTGCGTGCCGCTTCGGTTGCCTGGTTCCCCATGCGCGACCGAACGGCGTTCTCCGTGGTTCCATCGCGCAGCACCACCCTCCGGATCCGTTCATCTTCCGGAGCTTTCACCACCACCAAATGGTCCAGTTGCAGGTGGATGCCGGTTTCCACCAGGATGGCGGCTTCGTTGATCACGTACGGTGCTTTCCGGAGCGCGGCCCATGCGGCGAAGGATGCCCGCACGGCGGGATGGATGATCCTGTTCAGGCTGGCCAGGGCTTCCTGATCGCTGAATACCAGGGCTGCCAAGGCTTTCCGGTCGGGAATACCCTCCTTGATCACGGCAGGGCCGAAGGTGCGCAGCACTTCCTGCTGCACGTGCCGGTCTTCCGCGAGCAACCTGCGGCCCGCTTCATCAGAACTGAACACGGGCACGCCCAGCACGGCGAACACCTTGGCCACGGTGGTTTTCCCGCTGCCGATGCCGCCGGTGAGCCCCACCTTCCACATTGCCCGTTGGGCCGCTCAGGCGGTCTTGGCCGTCTCTTCGGTGAGCTGCATGGTGTTGTCCATGGCAACGGCGCTCTTCTCAAAGCGGATTTTCACGCCATCGGCAACATCAAGCAGTACGGTCTTGTCATTCACTTCGGCCACCTTGCCGTGAATGCCGCCGATGGTCACCACCCGCGTGCCCTTCTGGAGGCTTTCGCGGAATTTGCGCGCGTCCTTCGCTTTCTTTTGCTGGGGCCTGATCATGAAAAAGTAGAACACAACGAAGAGCAGCACCATCATGATGATGGTGGGCATGCTGGACTGGGGGCCGGGTGCGGCTTGGAGCAGGATGGAAAGGGTGTTCATGCAGGTCGGTGCGGGGCATGCCCGCCGGTTGTTGGGTGGTTGTTACTTGGTTTCGCTTGCGGGGCTCATCACTTCGCCGTTCAGCGTGAGCACGGATGTCGGTGGATCGGTGTTGGCCACCACGGTGATGGTCTTGTGTTGCTTGCCCGGCCTGCCTTCGCTGTTGAACTGCACGGTGATGACGCCGCTCTGGCCGGGTTGCACCGGCATGCGGGGCCAGCCCTTTGCCACGGTGCATCCGCAGGAGGCCCGCACGTCCGTGATCACCAGGTCGGTTTTGCCGGTGTTCCTGAAACCATAGGTCTTCTCCACCTGCACGCCCTCGGCAATGCGGCCCATGTTGCGCGCGGTGCTGTCAAAGGTCATCACCGGCAGGCTGGCCTTGTCGATGGCCTTGTAGCCGGAGGCCGGGATGTGCATGTCGTTCGGCGTGATCTGGTCCGGCCCGTTCTCGCTGTGGTCGGTAATGCGGCAGGATGCCAGCGCAACGGCAAGCAGCACCACGATGCCTGCAAGGCGCCCGGTGCGCGGCGCAATTTGAAATGGACGGTGGGCGGTAGGGTCTTTCATCCGGCTAACTTTCCAGCAGGCCGCGGCCCACCTTGCGAATGGCACCGCTCTGCTTGAGCTCGGCAAAGAGCTTGTCCAGGATGCCGTTGATGAAGTTCTTGCTCTTCGGGGTGCTGTATGCCTTGGCGATCTCGATGTATTCGTTCATCGTCACTTTCACCGGGATCTGGTCGAAGCTGCGTGCCTCGTTCAATGCCATGCGCATCAGCAGCATGTCGCTCAGGGCAATGCGCTCGGCCTCCCAATTGCTGGAACGTTCCGCGATCAGCTTTTCGTCCTGTTCGCGGTTGGCCAGCGTGGTGCGGTACAGGGTGGTGAGGAATTCGCGTTCCTCCACGATCTCCGGGCCGCCGTCCGGCAATTGAAGGTCCAATGCATCCGGCTTGATCTGTTCCACGGTGCGTTTCACCATCGTGCAGGCCAGGTCCAGGTCTTCCAGCCAATGGATCGATCTTGCCTCCACGTGTTCATGCAACCCGTCGAACTGTGCGATGTGTTCCACGAACAGGTCCACGATGAATGTGCGGTCCTGCGCCAGGGTGGTGCTTTGCGCCGCCATGTAGGCCGTGTATTCGGCACTGGTGGTGATCAGCTTGAACATGCGCGAAAGCAGGTCGCGCTCGCCCACCCAACCGGCCTTGCGCTTTTCGCTTTCGGCCAGGAGTTGCCTGCTTTCGCCCAGTATCACCAGCACCGGGTTGTCCACGAAGCGCCGGTTGGGCGCCAGGTCTTCCGCCGTTGGCATGCGCTTGCCCTTGCGTTCCTCGATCCGCGCCTCCGCCAGGTGCCTCATTTCACCGAAGAGCAGCAGCAGGTGAATGAAGAGATCGTAGGTGCGCTCCACGCCTGAGAGCATCTCCTTCTCGATCTTGGCCTCGCTGCCCCCGGCGCTCTGTGCTTGGGCATAGAGTGCCTGGTAGGCTTTGATGCGGAGAAAACGGCGGTTCAGCATGTCGGCGGTCAGAAGCTGAGCCCGGCTTGGCGCACGCTGCGCACGCGTTGCTCGGCGGCTTGGTTGGCCGCCAGGTAGGTGGGGATGTTTTCTTCTTGGCTGCGCTTGAAAATGCGCAGGGCCGTGTTGTAGATCTCCTCAGTCTGCGCCAAGGCCGCATCCCTGTTGTACCCGAGCCGTTCCCAGGCGCAGTTGATGATGCCGCCCGCATTGATGAGGAAATCCGGGGCATAGAGGATGCCCTTTTCCATCAATGCCTTGCCGTGCACCTGTTCATCGGCGAGCTGGTTGTTGGCCGCGCCGGCGATCACGCTGCATTTCAATTGGGGAATGGTCCTGTCGTTCACGGTGGCGCCCAATGCGCAGGGCGAATAGATGTCCACGTCCAGTCCGATCACTTCGTCAGGCTTCACCAGGTTCACCGCCGGGTGCTCCGCCTTGATCGCGGCCAGCTTGTCGTCGTGAATGTCGGTGAGGTACACCGTGGCGCCTTCCTTCAGCAGGTGGCCAATGAGGTTGCGCCCCACGTTGCCCGCGCCCTGCACGGCCACTTTGCGCTTGCGCAGGTCGTCCGTTCCGTAAGCGGTTTTGGCGGCGGCCTTCAGCCCGCAGAACACGCCAAAGGCCGTTACCGGCGAAGGGTCCCCGCTGCCGCCCATGCTTACGGGCAGGCCCACCACATTGGTGGTCTCCTTGCGGATGTTCACCATTTCCGCTACGCTCATGCCCACGTCCTCGGCCGTGATGTACCGCCCGTTCAGGCTGTCCACGAACCGGCCGAAGCGGCGGAACATGGCTTCCGTTTTTTGCGTGCGGGCATCACCGATGATCACGGCTTTGCCACCCCCAAGGTCCAGGCCGGCCAACGCGCTCTTGTAGGTCATGCCCCGGCTCAGGCGCAGCACATCCTCCAAGGCTTCGATCTCATTGGCATAGGGCCACATGCGCGTTCCGCCCAATGCGGGGCCCAGCGTGGTGTCGTGCACGGCAATGATGGCGCGAAGCCCTGTGACCGGGTCGTTGCAGAAGAGGATCTGCTCGTGCTCGTGTTCCTTCATGCGTTCCAATACCGTTCCGGCTTTCACCGGCCTTTCCGTAAGCAAAGTCATGGATTGGTTGAATTTTGGTTGGGACCGCCGGGGACCGCCTGCCACGCTTGCCAACGCACCTTGCAGGGTGCCGGCATGAACGGGGCGTGCGGGGCGCCGGTCTTTCGGGTCATCATGTTTCTCCCCGGCCGTGCCGGGCTACTTTTGCAGGCGGTGCTGCACGGCCCTTGTTGAGGGCGCGCAAAGGTAGCAAGCCGTTCCATGCGTTCACTCCTTCCCCTGCTTCCTTATTTCGGGCGTTATTGGGGCCGCTTGGCCTTGGGCGTGTTGTTCATTTTCCTTACAGGCCTCTTCGCCGTGTACACGCCGCAAGTGGTGCGCGAGGCTTTTAACCTGATCGGCGATGGCATTGCCCAGTTGAAGCTTCCCGTGGAGCAGCGCCACCTGGAAGTCTCCAAGGAATTGCATGACTGGACCGCTTGGACCGGGCTGGACCTGCAGGCCAAGCTGCAAGGCCCGTTGGACGATGCCACGCTGAAAAGGAAAGTGATGTGGTTTGCCCTTTTCCATGCCGGGCTGTTCCTGGCCTTCACGGTGATCAGTGGCATCTTCCTCTTCCTCACCCGGCAAACCATCATCGTGATGAGCCGGCTGATGGAGTACGACCTGAAGAATTCCGTGCATGCCCACTACCAGCGCTTGGACCGTGCTTTCTACAAGCACCACAGCACGGGCGACCTGATGAACCGGATCAGCGAGGATGTGAGCCGGGTGCGCCAGTTCATCGGCCCCGCGGTGATGTACATCCTGAATTTGGTGGTGCTCACCATCATGATCGTTTGGGTGATGCTGGACGTGAACAAGGAGCTCACCCTGTGGTCCCTGGCCCCGTTGCCCCTGCTGAGCCTGGCCATTTACCTGGTGAGCGAAACCATCAACAAGCGCAGCATGGCCACCCAGCAGCAGCAGAGCCGCCTGAGCTCGCTGGCCCAGGAATCCTTCAGCGGCATCCGGGTGATCAAGGCGTATGCCAAGGAGGAACAGACCGTGGGCCGCTTCCGCCTGGCCGCACGCGACTACCGCAAGACCAGCCTGGCCGAGGCCAAGGTGGACTCCCTTTTCATGCCGGCCATCATGCTGCTGGTGGGCCTGAGCACGGCCCTGGTGATCTTTGTGGGTTGCGAGCTCCTCATGCACGGCGGAAGCAGCATTACGGTGGGGAACCTGGCGGAATTCTCCCTCTATGTCACCAAGCTCACGTGGCCTTTCGCCAGTTTGGGCGTCATCACCTCGCAAGTGCAGCAGGCCGCGGTGAGCATGCAGCGCATCAACGAGTTCCTGGACACCAGGCCGGCCATCACCTCGCAGCGCGACCTGCTGCCCGAAGTGGCCGGGGCCATCGAATTCAGGAATGTCAGCTTCACCTATCCGGAAACCGGCATTGAGGCCTTGAAGAACGTGAGCTTCAAGGTCCCAATGGGCGGAACCTTGGCCATTGTGGGCCATACCGGAAGCGGGAAAAGCACCATTGCGGACCTTATTGGCAGGCTGTATGACCCCTCCGAAGGCCAAGTGCTGGTGGATGGCGTACCGTTGACGGACGTGGCCTTGGAGAAGCTGCGCAGCCAGCTCGGCATTGTGCCGCAGGATGTATTTCTGTTCAGCGACACGATCACCAGCAACATTGCCTTCAGCCTGGACCCGGCCCCCGATGTGCAGGAACGTGTGGAAAAGGCCGCGCGCACGGCACAGGTGCACCGGGACATTGTGCATTTCCCCAAGGGATATGATACCATGCTCGGCGAACGCGGGGTAACCCTGAGCGGTGGGCAAAAGCAACGCGTCAGCATTGCAAGGGCCGTGGTCCGTAAACCGCGCATCCTGCTCTTCGATGATCCGCTGAGCGCAGTGGACACAGCCACGGAAGAAGCGATACTCAGCGGATTGCGCGGCGTGATGAAAGGCAGCACCACGGTGATCATCAGCCACCGGATCAGCGCCGTGCGCGGGGCAGACCATATCCTGGTGCTGGAACATGGCCGGATCATTGAGGAGGGCCGCCACGCCGAACTGGTGGAAATGGGAGGCACCTATGCCAGCATGCACGAAGAGCAGCTGCTGGAGGAGGCCAGGGGAACCTGACGGCCGCCGCCCGGCCATTTTCCGGAAGCTCCTATATTTGAATATCAAAGTACGGACGCACCATGGCGGATGAACGGGAGGACGTGTACTCAAAAGTGGTACGCGCCGGTAAGCGCACCTACTTTTTTGATGTGCGCAGCACGCGGGGAAATGATCTGTTCCTCACCATTACCGAAAGCAAGAAACGGCTGCACGAGGACGGCGGCACCAGTTATGAGAAGCACAAGATCTTCCTCTACAAGGAGGATTTTGAGAAATTCATGGACGGCCTGCAGCACACCCTGGACGAACTGGAGCGCATCCGTGAACACGGTGCACCCCACAGGGAAGAGCGGGACCCGAGCGCAGAAGGCAATGATCACCCCAGAACGCCTGAATCCTTTGGCAACGTGGATTTTGACGACTTGGGAAAGCCCTAAGGATCCCTCAACGGCTGAACTCCCGAAAGCTGAAATGAAAAAGGGCCCCGGCCGGGACCCTTTTCTTTTGCCTGAAGCCAGCTTATTTCTTGGGGTTGTTGGTCCGCATCTTTTCAGTTTCGTGGTCCTTTTCAGCCTTCGCGGTGATCGCGGCCAACTTCCGGTTCTGATCGGGCGTTAGCACACTTGCGATCATTTTTTGGTACTGGGTCCGCACCTCAGCCTGCTTCGGGTCGCGTTCCTTGGGGTCCAGTGTTTCCAGGTCGCGCAGGCGCTGGTTCATATCCAGTTCAATGCTCTTGAGCTTCTCCGACTGGTCCGGGCTCAAGCCCAAGTCCCTGGTCATTTTGTCCGCGCTGAAAATGATGCCGTTCGCAGACTTGTCAGGTGCCTTTCTCACGGTGGTTTGCTGATGCGTGGGCTTGCCTTGTGCAAAGCTGGCCGTGGCCAGCAGCAAACAGCCCAGGATGGCGGTGCAGCGGATGAACTTGTTCATGAAGGCGGTTGGGTTGGAAGGGAGTTGCGGAATTTCAGGCCCGGATGCAACGGGCTGGATCTCAAATGTAGGATGTTCCCGGTGTTTTTAGGTGCATCAAAAGAGTTTTGCATTCCGTGACCGGCAGTTTGTGCCATGCACTTGCATCTGCTCCACCGTGCAAATGAATGATCTTTGCCCCCATGTTCCGCACAGATCTCCGAACCTGCATCCTGGTTGCACTTGCCCTTGTTGGATCCCTGGCTGCAGCACAGCCCCCGGCCGGCTACTATGATAGTGCCGAAGGCCTTTCAGGCTTGGCCTTGAAGCAAGCCTTGCACAACATCATCGACAACCAGGACCCGCTCACCTACAGCGGTCTTTGGACCGCGTTCAGCACTACGGACGCCACCCCCGCCAACAAGGTGTGGGACATCTACAGCGATGTGCCCGGCGGAACACCCGCCTATTTGTACAGCTTCGGGAGCGACCAATGCGGCACGTACAACTCCGAAGGAGACTGTTACAACCGCGAGCACAGCTTTCCGCAGAGCTGGTTCAATGGCCAGATGCCCATGAACACCGACCTCTTCCACCTCTACCCCACGGATGGCTACGTGAACAACATGCGCGGCAACTTGCCTTATGGCGACGTGGGCAGCGCGGACTGGACCAGCACCAACGGGTCCAAAAAGGGCCTCTGCGTGGACCCGGGATACAACTCCACCGTGTTTGAGCCCATTGATGCGTACAAAGGTGACCTGGCCCGCACCTACTTCTATATGATGACACGCTACTACAGCCAAATGTCCGGCTGGAACTCGCCGGTGGTGCAAAACGGCGACCTCATTCCGTGGAACCTGGCCGTGATGCTCCAATGGAACGACCTGGACCCGGTAAGCCCCAAGGAGATCGCGCGCAACAACGCGGTGTATGGGCTTCAAGAAAACCGGAACCCCTTCATCGATAGGCCTGAATGGGTGCATGCCATCTGGGGCGGCACCGCTTCCGTGGCTGAACAGCAAGGCGGAGGGATGCGGTTGTTCGCGGATGGCAGCGGCTTGCATGTCAAACGGCAGAGCGGTGATGCAGGCATGCTCCTGGTGCTGGACCTGATGGGCCGCCAGGTGTTCAGCGCGCCGATCAACGGCATGCAAAGCGACCTCGCTTTCACCGGGGCCGCCGGGACCTACATTGCGGAAGTGGTAACACCGAAGGGCCGCACCGTGAAGCGGTTCGTGCGTTGATCTGAAACACGGCACCGCCGCATTGGCCGCAGCAAACAAACCACTTGAATGAAATACGAACAGATCCTTCATGCCATCCAGGGCGGTGTGGCCACCATCACCCTGAACCGCCCCGAAAAGCTGAACAGCTTCACGGCCCGCATGGCGGAGGAAACACTGCATGCGCTCGCGGCCGCGAAGGAGGCCCCCGCCGTGCGCGCCATTGTGCTCACAGGCGCCGGACGCGCATTCTGTGCGGGGCAGGACCTTGCCGAAGCCACGGCGCCGAATGTTCGCATTGAGCATCTGGTGGAGAAGCAATACAACGCCATTATCCGCGCCATCCGTACCATGCCCAAGCCGGTGCTGGTGGCGGTGAACGGCATTGCCGCCGGCGCCGGCGCCAACATCGCTTATGCCTGTGACCTCGCTTTTGCCGCGGAGAGCGCGGTGTTCGTGCAAAGCTTCATCCACATCGGCCTGATCCCCGACAGCGGCGGCACCTACACCCTGCCCCGCCTGGTGGGCATGCAGCGTGCGTTCGGGCAAATGATCCTGGCGGACAAGCTCCCAGCCAAGCGCGCCGAGGAACTGGGCTTGATCTGGAAAGCGGTGCCCGACGGCAACCTTGCCAGCGAGGTGGCTGCCACGGCTGAAAAATTGGCTAGCATGCCTACCCTGGGGATCGCCCTGACCAAGCAGGCCTTGGAACGTTCCCAAGGCGCCACCCTGGAGCAGCAATTGCAGGTGGAAAGGGAATTGCAGGCCATTGCAGGGGCCAGCAAGGACAGCAAGGAGGGCGTGGCGGCCTTCCTGGAAAAACGAAAGCCGGTGTTCACCGGGCAGTGATCCGCGCCAACAGCGCCATCTTTGGCGCATGGAACCCAAGATCAAGGTAGGTGTGATCGGCGCTGGCACCATGGGCGCCGGAATTGCGCAAGTGGCGGCACAGGCCGGCCATGCAGTGTTGCTCTTTGATGCCCGGCCGGAGGCTGCCGGTGCCGCGGTCAAGAACCTTTCCGCCACCATGGACAAGTTGGTGGCAAAAGGAAAACTGGACCGCGCCCAAGCGGACGGGACCTTGCAGCGAATTTCACCTTGCGCCGCACTGGCCGCCATGAAGGACTGTGGCTTGGTGATAGAGGCCATTGTGGAAGACTTGGAGGTGAAGAAGCGGGTGTTCGCGGAACTGGACCACTGCCTGGCCGCTGATGCGATCCTGGCCAGCAACACCTCTTCCCTGGCCATTACGGCCATAGCCGCCGCGTGCAGCAAGCCGGAGCGCGTGATCGGCCTACACTTCTTCAACCCCGCACCATTGATGCCGCTGGTGGAAGTGGTGCCCGGCATGATGACCGCCAACGGGCCCGCCGCACAATGCTCCCTGCTCATGCAAGCCTGGGGCAAGGTGCCTGTAACGTGCAAGGACACGCCCGGCTTCATTGTGAACCGCGTGGCACGCCCGTACTACGGTGAAAGCATCCGCATCTTCGAGGAAGGCATCGCGGGCATGGCGCAGATCGACCATGCGCTGAAAACCGCCGGCGGCTTCCGCATGGGGCCTTTCGAGCTGATGGACCTGATCGGCAATGACGTGAACTTCGCGGTTACAAACAGCGTGTGGCGGGCTTTCTTCCATGATCCGCGCTATACGCCCAGCCTCACGCAGCAACGCCAAGTGGAAAGCGGCCATCTGGGCCGGAAAACAGGCCGGGGGTATTATGACTATGGCACTGCTTCCACGCCGCAGCCCGTGGAAGTGGAGGAACAGTTGGCAATGTGCATTGTGGAGCGTGTGCTTGCCATGCTGATCAATGAAGCCGTGGATGCCCTGTTCCTGCGCGTGGCCAGCGCTGCCGACATGGACTTGGCGATGACAAAGGGCGTGAACTACCCCAAGGGCCTGCTGGCTTGGGCCGATGAGCGCGGCGCTGCACATTGGCTGGGCGTGCTGGAAAACTTGCAGGCGGAATATGGCGAGGACCGCTACCGGCCTTCCCCCCTGCTGCGGCGAATGGCCCGAACGGGAGGGCGCTTCCGCTGAGCTTTCCAAGGATGGGGAAATGTTTTACCATACTTATATTTTCCATGTAAAGAATTGGTTACCTTTGCCCCCCAATTCACAACACAAAACATGACGACTTTGAACCGCTCCTTGCTCATCGGCACCGCAACGGCGATGATCGCCCTGGCTTCCTGCGGAAGCCCTGAAGCCCCCGCTCCCGCTCCCCCTGCTGCCCCCGAAGCGGTGGAAGTGACCTATTCCGTGGACACCGCCACCAGCGCGGTGGATTGGAAGGGCACCATGGTGGGCGTGAAGAGCCACACCGGAACCCTGCATTTCACCAGCGGCGAACTGAAGGAGAAGGGCGGCGCGCTCACAGGCGGTTCGTTCACCGTGGACATGCGTTCCTACACATTCACGGACACCAACTATGCCAAGCCGGGTTCAAAGCAAGGCACCAAGCAGAACCTCATGGGCCACCTGATGTCCCCCGAGTTCTTCGCAGTGGACAGCTTCCCCACCGCCCAGTTCACCATCACTTCAGTGAGCGGCAACACCGCCACGGGCGACATGACCATCCGCGGGCACAAGAGCACGGAGAAGGTGGAGAACATCAACATCACCGCCGACGGCAAAACCCTCAGCGCAACGGGCGATCTCACCTTCAACCGCCAGAAATACGGCGTGTCCTGGAATTCACCCATGAAGGACATGGTGCTTTCCAATGACATCGTGCTGAAGATCGTGCTGAAGGGCACTGCCAAGTAAGCGACCACGCCCCCTCCCACTGGGAGCCATGAGATAAAGGGCCACCGCCACAGGTGGCCCTTTGTCGTTCATCCTTCAGTCGCTCTCGCAGGTGGTCCCGAAGCGCGAGTGCTTGTTGTTCGGCCCGTCACCGGTGGCACAGCGCGCACGCCCTTTCACGTCCGCGTCCATTTTCATCGGCGCCAGCAATGCACCGCTGGCCTCGGCCACGTAATGGTACCCCTCCACGCCTTGGGTCCGCACCGAGGGGCAGGCCGGTTTCACCACATATTGCAGCGCCGTGCCGGGCTTGGGTCCTGCTTCCTGTTTGTTCGCCATGAATAAGTGTGTGTTGCTTGGCTCTATTGGAACGTCCATCCCGTGGTGCCTGCCGTGTTGTTCACGGGGTTGAGCAGCATCACTGGGATCATGGCCCTGTTGGTGATCATATCTTCCTCGTAGGGCACGCCCAAGGTGCCGAAGATATTGGTTCCGGCCATGTTCATCACGGCGATCAGGTCGGCATCGATCTTCTGGGCATGTTCCAACACCGCCTTCACGAAGCCATTGCTGCCGGTATCCGCCACCATGGCCTCCATCGCTATGCCGCGTTCCTCAAAGTATTTCTTTGCAAACAGGATGTTGTCCTGCAATTTGTGGTGCAGGAACTCATCCGATTCCCTCGGCACGATCACGTGGGCCATCCCGTTGAAGTAGGAAGCCAGGTGGGCCACCAGCCCGATGTTCTGGCGCGTTTCGCGTTGCAGGTCCATGGGAACCACAATGTGCCGGTACCCGCCTGTCTTCAGGCCGCGTTCCTGCACCACGATGAAGGGCACCTCGCTGCTGGTGATCACGCGCAGTGCCCGGCTCCCTGTAATGAACTGCATGCCCCGCATGCCGTGCGTGCCCATCACGATCAGCTCCGCTCCGATCTCCTTGGCCGCATCCCCAATGCCCGCGTAGGGCTTCCCTTTCCGGACCATGGTGAACACGGGCACATTGGCATCGATCGCCCGGGCGCGTTCCTTTTCACCTTCCAACCGGCGCATCACCACTTCCTTTTCGCCCATCTCCGGCACCATGTGCAGCAGCCAAACCTCCGCCCCCATCGTTCTCGCCAACTTCATCGCGTGGTCCATGGCGTAGTCTATCACGCTGGTAAAATCCGTGGGCACCAAGATCTTCTTGGTTTGCGCTGCTTTTGGTTGTTCGGTGGTTTTCATGATGCAGGCCCTTGCTCAGATCATGTGCCCGATGTTGCCAAACCGGCCCGGGCGCCTTGTGGGCAAGGCAATCGGCGGTTGCCCGGTTACCTTGCCGAAGGGTAAGTATGGGGAGAAAACACTACGCCGTGCAACACTTGCGCCCGGTGGGGCCCCTCCCGGAACTGATAAAGATCATTTTGCAGCCAAGAGATCACGGCTTTCTGTGAATTACAGCCATGCAACGGTGATCAATACCGCCCGGTTGATATTTTCATGAAGCCGTTTTGTGCGGCAACCATGGTACCTTCGCGCCCTGTTTGCCGGTTCCCCGGCGAAAAACCAAAAACAACTTCTTTAAACACTGCAATGGCAACCAAGGATGTCGAGCAGCCTGTGCGCAAGCAAGGCATGTACGAAGTGGTCATGGAGCAATTCGCCCATGCCGCTGATGTGATGGGCCTGGATCCGGGCGTACGCAAGATCCTGAGCAAGACCAATACCGAGATCGAAGTGAACTTCCCGGTGCGCCTGGACAACGGCAAGATCGAGGTGTTCACCGGCTATCGCGTGCAGCACAACAATGCGCTCGGGCCCTACAAGGGCGGGCTGCGCTACCACGACACGGTGGACCTGGACGCCGCGCGCGCCCTGGCCATTTGGATGACCTGGAAGACCGCACTGGCCGGCCTGCCCTTCGGTGGCGCCAAGGGTGGCATCCACATCAACCCGAAAAACTATTCCAAGGGCGAACTGGAGCGCATTACCCGCCGCTTCACCTACGCGCTGGGTGACAACATCGGGCCCGACCTGGACATTCCGGCACCGGACGTGAACACCAACCCGCAGATCATGGCTTGGATCGCGGACACCTTCTCCTCCACCAAGTCGCCCAGCACGCGCTTTGTGAACCTGCACGTGGTGACGGGCAAGCCCGTTGGTGCCGGTGGCCTTGCAGGCCGTGACCGTGCCACCGGCTTCGGCGTGGTGGCCAACCTGAAGTCGTGGTCCAAGCTCACCGGACAGCCGCTCAAGGGCATGCGCTTCCTGGTACAGGGCTTTGGCAACGTGGGCTATTGGACGGCCCACTTCCTGATCAAGGAAGGCGCTACGCTCATCGCCGTACAGGATGCATCCGCCACGTTCAAGAACGAGAAAGGCATCGATCCGGAAGCGCTGCAAGCGTACAGCGACGCGAACGGCCGCAATGTGAAGGGCTTCCCCGGCGCACAGGAGATCGACCCCAAGGAATTCTGGGGCCTGAAGTGCGACATCCTGGTCCCCGCTGCTTTGGGCAACCAGATCACCGGTGACAATGCCGGTGCGATCACCGCCAAGGTGGTGGCCGAAGGCGCCAACGGGCCCACCAACATTGAGGGCGAGGCCATCCTGAAGAAGAAGGGCGTGGACATTATTCCGGACATCCTGTGCAATTCCGGCGGAGTGATCGGCAGCTACTATGAATGGCTGCAGAACAAGCGCGCCGAGATCTGGAAGATCGAGCAAGTGCTGGAGATGATCCAGGACAAGGTGGACACCTCGTTCGGAAAGGTGGTGGCCGCAGCGAAGGAGCACAAGGTGGACTGGCGCACCGGTGCGTACATTGTGGCACTGCGCCGCCTGGAGGATACTTACATGGACCGCGGCATTTTCCCATAGGCCGAGGAGCTTCACCAAAACAAATAACCATGCGTTGGGGCGTTGCAGGACCTTGTCCGGCAGCGCCCCGATGCCTTTCACAACCCACTTGCCATGAGCAACCCCAAACTGATCATCACCGCAAAAGAGCGCGACCTCATCGTGTCCTGGATCAACGGTTTTTCACCGGCCGACATCAGCGTGAAGAACAGCCTGCAACAATTGTTGGAAGAACTGGAACATGCCGATGTCCGCGCGGAAAAGGACCTTCCGGGCGATGTGGTGCGCGTGAACAGCATTGTGACGGTGAACTCGCCCACCGCACGGAAGGAAGGCCTGCAATTGGTGCTGCCCGAACATGCGGACCTGAAGGCCAACAAGCTTTCCGTGTTCTCGGTGATGGGCTCGGCGCTGATCGGTTACCGCCAAGGCACCACCATCAAGTGGCAGTTGCCCAAGGGCGAGGAGACCATTGTGCTGGAGAAGGTGGACAACTCGAAGTGCGGTTGACCTTGGGGGTCAGGCCAGTTGGTCAATGGCCGTTTCAATCTCTTCCGAGAGGTTCTTCCACTGCTCCGTGTTGCCGGATGCCGCCAAGGCGGCCTCGTGCACCTTGGACCGGCCGAAGCCCAGTACCTGCTTCAGGCTGATGTGAGGCGGGAAGGAAAGCTCGCCCCCGCTCACCACGGCATCGATGATGAACGGCTTTTTCGAGGATTTTGCCCGGGCAATGGCAGCGTCAATATCCTTGGCGTGCTCCACGCGAACGCCTTCCCCGCCGCATAGCTTGGCGTAGTCGGCGAAATTCGGGTTGAACTGCTTGAGGGCCCCGTACTGCGGTGCCAGCCCCGCCTCCTCCATTTCCAGCTTTACAAAGCCGAGCTCACCGTTGTTGAACACAATGACTTTGATGGGCCACTGCTGTTCCACGGCGGTGAGAAAATCCTGCATGCCCATGGTGAACGAGCCATCGCCCACCAAGGCCCACACTTCGCGCTGCGGATAAAGGGCCTGCGCCCCAATGGCTGAAGGCAATCCCACGCCCATGGAGCCATGGTTGAAGGACCCGAGGATGCGGCGTTCCCCATGGAAGGAGATGTTGCGCACGGCCCAGATGGCGGATGTGCCTGTTTCAATGGTGAAGATGGCATCGGCGGCGGCGCGCTGGTCGATGGCGCGTGCAAAGATCTGCGGGTGCAAGGGTTCATGCGGTTGGCTGGGATCGGCATCCTGGCGCATGTTGTCCTTCCATTTGGCAAAGGCTTCCTGCAAAGTGGCCCGGAAGGAGTTGTCCGCCCTGGCCGCCACCAAGGCACTGAACTTTTTAGCAGCCACTTTCACGTCGCCGTGCACGGCCGCATCCACGGGGATCCGGTTGCCGATGTTTTCCAACCGGGTGTCCACCTGCACCACTTTGGTGCCGAACGGGAGGAAGCTGTCATACGGGAAATCCGTGCCCAGCATCAGCAGCAGGTCGGCCTTCATGATGGCGTGGTAGCCTGCGGGATCCCCGATCAAACCGGTAAGCCCCACCACGCCAGGCGTATCCCGGTCGAAGATGTCCGCTGCGCGGAAGGTGTGCACGATGGGGGCCTTGAGCTTCTCCGCCAGTTGCAGCACTTCGCCCTTGGCCTCCCTGCACCCTGCCCCGGCCAGGATGGTGGTGCGCTTGCTGGCATTGATCAAGGCCGCAGCCTGCTTGAGCGATCCATCGCCGGGCATGAGCACGGCATCGGACAGGGGGATCGTTGAAAGGTACTTCTCCCCGGATGCCGGCATGGCCGCCACGTCCGATGATAGTTCAATGCGGCATACCGCTCCCTCCGCAAGGGCGATCTTGATGGCCCGCTGGATCAGCCGCGGCGCTTCCTGCGGTGTGCGGATGATGGCCTGGTAGGAACAAACATCATCAAACATCTTCTTCAGGTCCACCTCCTGGAAGTAGTTGGTGCCCTGCTGCACGGTGGGCACTTGGCCGGTAATGGCCAGCACCGGGGATTTTTCCTTCTTTGCGTTGTACAGGCCGTTGATCAAATGGAGCGCGCCGGGACCCACCGTGCCGGCGCACACCGCCAGCCTGCCGTTGAGGGCGGCTTGCGCGTAAGCCGCATAGGCAGCAGTTTCTTCATGCCGCACCGTGGTCCAAACCACCTTGTCCTGCCTGCGGATGGCGTCCACAAAATGGTTCAATGCATCCCCGGTAAGCCCGAAGACGCGGCGGACGCCTGCATTGACAAGGATCTGCAGGAGCTGGTCGGATACGTTCATTGTGGCAAATGGTGATCGGCCGGTTGTACTTCAGGGTTCAATTGGACCAACAATGCGAACAGTCAGATTGTTCCAGCGACCTGATCTTTGATGCATGTGCTGAAAGAAGGACGCCTGCCCCGACCATCGGAGCAGGCGTTCCTGCAAGGAAGGAATCCCGGGCCGTGCCCTATTTGAACTCGATCAGGCCATAGCGGTAGTCTTTCTTGCGGCTGGCGTAGATGAACATGGATTCATCCTTCAGCTCGGTGCAATCCTTGGGCCGCAGGATCACATCGCGGCGCTCCGGGGAGAAGAGGGCCTCGCGGCTCACGTCACCTTCTTTGTTGATGGTGGCCAGCACCACCAGCGCGTCCTTGCCGGTAAGGCTGAACTGCTTCACCTTGTCGCCGGGCTTCAGGAAGAGGTTCTCACCGCTGTCATTGAACACCAGGTAGATGTTGCTGCCTTTCACGTCCACCGCGAAGCCACTGTAAAGCCCCCCGTCATTTACGCTGTGTTGGCGCTTGGGCACCTTGGTGGCCCACTCGATGTTGCCCTCCGGATCAATGTTCACCACCAGCACGTCGTTGTAGTAATAGTGGTAATCCGTCCGCGTGTAGGTCTGGCCGTTGGACATATAGGAGGAAGTGACGGCCTTTACGGTATACTGCTCCGCCAGCAATACGGCGCCTCCATCATCGCGGTGGATGATGTCGTGCAGGTCGAATTCCGGCATTTCCAGTTCCTCGTCCTTGCGCTCCGCCTTTTTCTTTGCTTTCGCCGCCTCCTTCTCGGTCATGTACATGGTGATGAAATCATCGCTGAAGTCCTTGAAACTGGAATGGACCACCTGTTTGGTGGAGCGGTCCAGCCGGAGAAAGAATGCCCCGCGCACGCTGAAGCTGTTCTTGTTGCCGTAAAGCCCCGCGCAAATGATGTCACCTTCCTTGCCCATGGACAAGGTCATGTCCTGAAGGAATTCGTCCGATACGGCGATGGGATAGTCCTGTGCCGTGGCTGATTCCCCGGTGTACACCAACAAGTGGTATTCGTAGGTGGACTTGTTGGCGCGCTTCAATTCCCGCTTCTCCTGTTTCTGGGCGTATTTCACGCCCAGCACCACCACGCTTCCATCGTTGTCCACGCGCTGGGTCTCTGCCTTGAACTCCATGTCGCTGTACGGAAGTTTGAAGTCTTTGGACCATAGGGGCTGCCCCATTGCGGCATCATAGATGCTGATGCGGGATTCCTGGTCGGCATTCTTTTCATTCGGGGGATACACCTGGACCAGCACCTTGGCCCTGTCCGGGGATGCTGAAATGCTGAAGGAGCCGATGTTGGACGATTTTTCGGCCGGGATCATGGCCACCTGCTCGAATCGCTTGTGGAGGCTGAAGTCAGCCTGGGCATAGCTGCTCACGTACAGCCTGTTCTCGTTGGCCTTCTTGTCATAGAAGGAAGTGAACACGAGTATTTCGTCCTTTACCAACAATAGCGTATGCAGGTTCAGCTCATGCTTGTCCAGCTCCAGTTCAATGGGTTTCTGCCAAGCCGTCTTCAGGCCGTCCATGCGCTGGGCAAACCAGTCCTTTTTGCGTTGTATCAGCAGGAAGGAGGAGTTGCCGATGTCGCCGATCACCAGGTTGAACTGCCCATTCTCCTTGTCGGTCTGGTCGGGGCCCCACTTCACTTGGGCCTTGTTCGTTTTGGTTTGTGCAAATGCAGGGCTGGCCATTGCCATGAGCAGTGGCACGGCCAAGAACAACTTCTTCATTAAGGCGGGTTTGGAATTAAGTTGGCGAATTAAGCATTTTTTGCATTGGGCGGCAATTAAGAAGGGGCCGGGCAAAGGCAACTAAAAAGTGGATGCTCCGGCATCGTGCATGGCGCTCCTGCAAGGGCTAAGAATGGCCTTGCGAATGGCCTTCCGATCAACTCCTAATGCCGCGGCCGGAGGTCGTAGATCTGGCGGATCTCCTCCAGTCTTTGCTCAAAGTTGAAATGCAGGTCCACCAATTGGCCGGTGGCCATGTCGAACACCCAGGCCTGCACGGAAGGCGTGCGGTCCTTTAGGAATGACTTCTGAAAGACAGCGGTTTTGATCACATTGATGCACTGCTCCTCCACATTGAGCTCCACCAGGCGGTCGTAGCGCTTCTGCGCATCAGCAATGGCATCGAGCTCGGCGCGGTGCAGGCGGTAAACATCACGGATCTGGCGGAGCCACGGGTTCAGCAGGCCCAAGTCCTGGGGCTCCAGGGCGGCCTTTACACCTCCGCAGCCGTAGTGGCCACACACCACCACGTGCTTCACTTGAAGCGTGCCTATTGCATACTCCACTACGCTGAGCGCGTTCAGGTCGGTGCTTCCCACCACATTTGAAATGTTGCGGTGCACAAACACTTCCCCGGGCTGGGCTCCCATCAGTTCCTCCGCTGCCACGCGGCTGTCGCTGCACCCGATGAAAAGGATCTCCGGATTTTGCCCCAGGGCCAGCCTCTTGAAATAGTCTTTGTCGCCCGCCAGCTTGTCCGCGATCCATTTGCGGTTGTTGGCGAAGACTTGCGCGTAAAAGTTGTTTTCCTGTTTGGCCATGATCCGTCGTTCCGGTTCTGTGTTCTGCAATTCCAGCGGCCGCTTTGCCAACGGCCAGGCTTTTCCGCGGGTTATCCTTGGGCGGCCTTGAGCGTGTTCATCAACAGGCTCGTCACGGTCATCGGGCCCACACCGCCCGGCACTGGCGTGATCCAGCTGCATTTGGGTGCAACGCCATCGAAATCCACGTCGCCGCACAGGCGGAAGCCGCTTTTGCGCGAAGCATCCGCCAGGCGGTGGATGCCCACGTCCACCACCACGGCCCCTTGTTTCACCCTGTCGGCGGTGATGAAGTTGGGCTTGCCGATGGCCACCACGAGGATGTCGGCCTGGCGCGTGATGGACGGCAGGTCCTTGGTGCGGCTGTGCGCTATGGTGACGGTGCAATTGCCCGGATAAGTGTTGCGGCTCATGAGGATGCCCATGGGCGTGCCCACGATGTTGCTGCGGCCCACCACCACGCAGTGCTTTCCTTCCGTGGCCACCTCGTAGTGCTTCAGCAGTTCCACGATGCCGTTGGGCGTGGCGGGCAGGTAGCCGGGCAGGCCCAGCATCATGCGGCCGAGGTTCTGCGGGTGGAAGCCGTCCACGTCCTTGCCGGGCGCAATGGCCAGTGTAACGCGCTCTTCATTGATGTGCCCGGGCAAGGGCAGTTGCACAATGAAGCCGTCAACACTGGGGTCGTTGTTGAGCTTGTCCACCAAGGCGAGCAGCGCGGCCTCCGTGGTATCCGCCGGTTCCTTCAGCAGCGTGCTCCTGAAACCGACCTCACCACAGGCCTTCACCTTGCTGGCCACATACGTCTGGCTGGCCGGATCCTCCCCCACCAGCACGGCCACCAAATGAGGGGCATGACCCCGCTTCGCATGCACTTGCGCTGCTGCTGCTGAAATACGTGCACGCACGGCCTTGCCGCATTCAACACCGTTGAGTTCCCGGTAAGTGGTTTGGCTGGACATTGTGCGCCGAAGCTACGCTATGGCAATTTGCCAAAAAATGCCGCTGCGCCGAAAGGCCCACTGCGTGAAGACGGCGGCAGGAACAAAGTGGGGGAAAGAGTGATAGAGTGATAGAGTGATAGAGTGATAGAGTG
>JAFDZG010000098.1 GCA_018267065.1 Bacteroidota bacterium | reverse complement strand
TGTACAGGATGAAGACTTCGTCCATTCGGACTGGCCTAGCCATCCGGACAGGATGAACAAGATGTACAGGATGAAGGCCTCGTCCATTCGGACAGGCCAAGCTATCCGGACAGGATGAACAAGATGTACAGGATGAAGGCTTCATCCATTCGGACAGGCCAAGCGATTTGGACAGGATGAACAAGATGTACAGGATGAAGACTTCGTCCATTCGGACTGGCCTAGCCATCCGGACAGGATGAACAAGATGTACAGGATGAAGGCCTCGTCCATTCGGACAGGCCAAGCTATCCGGACAGGATGGACAAGATGCACAGGATGAAGGCTTCGCCCATTCGGGCAGGCCAAGCGATTTGGACAGGATGAACAAGATGTACAGGATGAAGGCCTCGTCCATTCGGACAGGCCAAGCTATCCGGACAGGATGCACATTACGAAGGCTTCGCCCATTCGGACCAAGAAGTGCTGTTGACGTGCGCAGGCCATTGCCTACGCCCTACGCCCCCAAGCTCACCTGCTTTCCAACAACCGCTTGATCCGCTCCAGGTCTTCGTCGTTGCGGAAGACGATCTCAATGCGGCCCTTGCCGGAATCGCCTTGTTTCACAAGCACGCGGCTGCCGAACATGTTGGAAAGTTCCTTGCCGAGCTCCTTGTAGCGCGCTGCGCTCAACTTCTTGCCCAAAGCGGCAGGGCGAGCTGCGGCAGCATGCTTCTCGCCGCGTGCCATGTCCTCCACCTGCCGCACGGACAGCTGGCTTTCAATGATGCGGCGGTACAGTTCTTCCTGTTTGGCGGGATCTGGAACCGCAAGCAGGGCCCGGGCGTGGCCCATGCCGATCTGCCGCTGCCGCAGCCCCAGTTGGATCTCCGGGGGAAGCTTCAACAGGCGCAAGTAATTGGCCACGGTGGCGCGGTCCTTGCCCACTTTTTCGCTGAGGGCCTCCTGCGTCAGGTTCACTTCTTCCAGCAGGCGCTGGAAGCTGATGGCCACTTCGATGGCGTCGAGTTCCTCACGCTGGATGTTCTCCACCAGCGCCATTTCCAGCATGGCCTCGTCATTGGCGATCCGGATGTAGGCCGGGATCTCCTCCAGGCCCGCCACCTGGCTGGCGCGGAAACGGCGCTCACCACTGATCAGCTGGTAGCGGTCATAGCCCAGCCTGCGCACCGTGACCGGCTGGATGATGCCGAGTTCCTTGATGCTTTGGGCCAGTTCCAAAATGGCTTCCGGCGCAAAGGTGGTGCGCGGCTGGAACGGGTTGGGCTCGATGTGCGCCACTGGAATGAAGGCCGTGGTGCCCGCCACGCGCTGGCTTCCGGCTTCCACCGGTGGATGGTGCGCGGTGATGTCCGTTCCGGGGTCTTCCAGCAGGGCGCTCAAGCCGCGCCCCAGTCCTCGTTTCTTGGTCATTGCTCTTCAGCGATCACGATGGTCCGCTCGTTCTCCTTGATGCGGGTCAGGTCGTTTTTCTGCAGGATCTCCCGCGCCAGGTTCAAGTAGTTCGTGGCGCCTTTGCTGCTGGCATCGTGCATGATGATGGTTTGCCCGTGGCTGGGCGCTTCGCCCAAGGCCACGTTGCGGTGGATCACCGTGTCGAAGACCAATTGCTGGAAGTGCGTCTTTACTTCCTCCACCACTTGGTTGGCCAAGCGCAGGCGGCTGTCGTACATGGTGAGCAGCATGCCTTCAATGAGCAGCTCGGGGTTGAGCCGCTGCTGGATGATCTTGATGGTGTTGAGCAATTTGCCCAAGCCTTCCAATGCGAAGTATTCGCATTGCACGGGCACGATCACGCTGTCCGCCGCCACCAGTGCGTTCACCGTTACAAGGCCCAGCGAGGGTGAGCAGTCAATGATGATGAAATCGTAAAGCTCGCGCAGCGGGTCCAGCACCTTCTTCATTTGCCGCTCGCGTTCGGGCATGTCGATCATTTCGATCTCGGCGCCCACCAGGTCGATGCTGCCCGGCAGGATGTCCAAGTTGGGGTTGTCCGTTTTCTGGACCACCTCTTGCGCCGGCGTGCCGTTCACGATGCTCTCATAGATGCTCGCCTTGGTTTCGCGCGGGTCCAGGCCGGTGCCGCTGGTGGCGTTGGCCTGCGGATCGGCGTCCACGATCAGTGTGCGCCGCTCCAGAATGCCGAGGCAGGCCGCGAGGTTGATGGCGGTGGTGGTCTTTCCCACGCCGCCTTTCTGGTTTACAATGGCAATGATCTTGGCCATGTGTGCTTTTGTGTTGTTGCTGTTCAGATGTCAATGGTTTCACCGATGGTGGGTAGCAGCAGGGTGACGCCCGCCTGCTTGAAGGTGGAGAGTGCCTTGGATTTGTCAATGGCGATGGGCGGGAAGGTGTCGTAGTGCATGCCCACCACGGTTTTAACGCCCATGTACTGCGCCGCTTCCGCCGCATCGTCCATGCCCATGGTAAAGTGGTCGCCGATGGGCAGGCAGGCGAAGCGCAGCTGGTGGCGCTTCAGCAATTGCATGTCCAGCATCAGGGCGGTGTCGCCCGCATGGTGGAAGTTGCCTTCCTTGGTGAAGATGACGAAGCCGCCGGGATTGCCGCCGGGCGTGCCGTCCGGCAGGGTGCTGCTGTGCTGGGCCACCGTGCTCTTTACCCGGAAGCTGCCCAGGTCTTCCTGCCCGCCGATGTTCAGGCCAATGCCGTCCTTGATGCCCTTGGCCCCGTACCAGTTGCAGATCTCGAAATTGCTGATCAGCCGGGCACCGGTGCGTTTCAGGATGGCCTCCGCATCGGCCACATGGTCGCCGTGGCCGTGGGTGAGCAGCACGTGCGTGGCAGGCACCTTGGCGATGTCCACGTGCTTGGCCAAAGGATTTCCGCTGATGAACGGGTCGAAGAGCAGCCGTGCATCCCCAAATTCCACGCCGATGCAGCTTTGGCCGTAGTAGGTAAGTTTCATGGCGTGTTCTTCAGCCGGATCAGAGGTACTTGGCAGCCGTTGGGTCAACGAATCACCGGTGGCGAAGGTAGAGGGACCCGGCCGCGTGTTCCGGAAGTGGGTTCCGGATACTTTTGAACGATCCACTGTCCGGCTTGTTGATACCTGGCCGGGTTAATCGCCAAATTTCCTAAGCCCCACGGGCATCCGCCATCATCGGGGTACTTTAGCGATCGTTGATGAAAGACATTTGGCCGGTTCATTGACGAAGCGCTCTTTACGTTCACCCGGTGGCCTTGCCACCCATAATCCCCCCAAAACGATGTTCGACCAGATCATTTCAACCTTGGAGAAAGAAGCCGCACCGGCCTTGATGTCCAAGCTCGGCCTCAACCAGCAACAGGCTTCAGGTTCCGTGCAGGCCGCTGCAAGCAGCGTTACGGATGTGCTTGGCGGAGGCGACGGCTTCGGCATGGACGATGTGTTGAACCTCTTCAGTAACGCCCGGAACAACGCCGGCGCGGACGGCATCCTGTCCAAAGTGGGCGATGCACTGCACGGCAAGCTCACGGGACAGGTGGGCCTGAACGCGGGCCAGGCGGGAAGCGTGAAGGACATGATCCTCCCGATGATCACCAACCTGATCACCCAGCATGTGGGCGGCGACAGCAACAAGCTCAGCGGCCTGCTGCAAGGCTTGGGCGGAAACGCGGGCTTGGCAGGGGCTGCCAAAGGCCTTCTCGGCAAGCTGTTCAACTAAGCTGGAACGGCGTTTCGCATTTCAAGTCCAGGAAGGGGGCCACGGCCCCTTTCCACTTTTTCCGATTTCCATTTCCTTCTCTCCCGAACCACAATAGCGTACCATGGCAAACGTCGCCGATTTTACCGCGGCCATGCAGGCCGGATACATCTTTAAGGGTTCCTCCATCGACATGGGGGGAGCTGTCTTCAATGGCGAATGCCCGCCCGGCTGCACGGTGCGCATTCCCCTGCGCACGCTCAACCGACACGGGTTGATCGCCGGCGCCACGGGAACGGGCAAAACGAAAACGCTTCAAGTGATCGCTGAACAGCTTTCCCTGCAAGGCGTGCCCACGCTGCTCATGGACATCAAGGGTGACCTCAGCGGCATTGCGGCACCGGCCGTTGCCAATCCCAAGATCGATGCACGCCAGCAGAAGATCGGCCTGCCGTGGTCCCCGTTGGACCTGCCGGTGGAATTGCTGAGCTTGAGCAAGGAACCTGGTGCCCAGTTGCGCGCCACCACCAGTGAATTCGGCCCCGTGCTCCTGAGCCGCATCCTGGAATTGAACGACACGCAAGGCAGCGTGCTCTCACTCGTCTTCAAGTATTGCGACGACAATGGCCTGCCGCTGTTAGACATCAAGGACCTGCGCCGCGTGCTGCAGTTCACCACCCAGGAAGGCAAGGACCAGATCACCAAGGAGTACGGCCAAGTGAGCCCGGCCACCGTGAACACCATCTTGCGCAAACTGATCGAGCTGGAGCAGCAGGGCGCCGACAGTTTCTTCGGGGAGCGCAGTTTCGACACGCAAGACCTGCTGCAACAGCGCGATGGCAAGGGCGTGATCCACATTGTGCGCCTCACCGACATCCAGGACAAGCCGCGGCTTTTCAGCACCTTCATGCTGTGCCTGCTGGCGGAGATCTACGGCACCTTCCCCGAGGTGGGCGATCCGGAAAAGCCCAAGCTCATCATCTTCATCGATGAGGCGCACCTGATCTTCGACAATGCCACCAAGGCCTTGTTGGACCAGATCGAAAGCATCATCAAGCTGATCCGCTCCAAGGGCGTGGGCATCCACTTCTGCACGCAGGACCCCAGTGACGTGCCGAACAGTGTGCTGGGCCAACTGGGCCTCAAAGTGCAGCACTCCCTGCGCGCCTTCACCGCCAAGGACCGCACCACCATCAAGAAGACCGCACAGAACTACCCCATCACTGAGTTCTACGATACGGAAGAACTGATCACCTCCATGGGCATTGGCGAGGCCCTGGTGTCCGCACTGAACGAGAAAGGCGCTCCCACGCCGTTGGCCCACACCATGCTTCGCGCCCCCGGCACGCGCATGGACATCCTTACGCCTGTGGAACTGCAAGCCTTGGTGGCCAAGTCCCAACTGGCGCCGAAGTACAACGAAGTGATCGACCGGGACAGCGCAAGCGAGATCCTGGACAAGCGCTTGAAGGAACACCAGGAGGTGGGTCCGGCGCCCGTACAGCCCGGCAAGCCGGCAAAACCGGCCAAGGAAGAGCCGAGCATGATCGAGGAGATCAGCAAGAACACCATGGTGCGCCAACTGGGGCGCACCGCGCTGCGCGAATTGACGCGCGGCCTGCTGGGCGTGCTGGGCGTGAAGTCGCGCCGATGAGGCAAGTGCTTGCAGGGATCACAGTGGCCATCTTGATCACCGGATGCTCAACACCCGTTCAGGAGGAATTGCCGGAACAGTCGGTCCCAGCCCCGGTGAATGCCGCGCCTGCTTCGCTGAAAGGCACCGCCATCGTGAGCTACAACGTGGAGAACCTCTTCGACACCAAGGATGATCCCGCCACGCACGATGAGGATTTTCTTCCCGGAGGGGAACTGCATTGGGACATGGACCGGTATCGGCACAAGCTGGACCAACTGGCCCACGCAATTTCATGGGCAGGTGAGGGGATGCCTGCGGTGATCGGCCTTGCAGAGGTGGAGAACGCCGGCGTGGTGAACGACTTGATCCATACACCGCCGCTACGGGATGCGGCCTACGAAGTGGTCCACTTCGATTCGCCGGATGAACGCGGCATTGACGTGGCCTTGCTGGTGCGCAAGGACCTGGCTTCCGTAGTGGACAAAGAGCCGCTTACCGTTGACCTGGGCCGGGACCGCACACGGGATGTGCTCCATGCCGTACTGAAGCTGGCCGATGGCGAAACGCTCCATGTATTCATGAACCATTGGCCCAGCAGGGGCGAAGGCGTGAGCAAATCCGCGCCCAAGCGCATGGCCGCAGCGCGGGTGGTGCGGCGCAAGGTGGATGCACTCCTGAAGGATGACCCTCAAGCCAAGGTCTTCATCATGGGAGATTTCAACGACATCCCTGATGACACGAGCATCCAAAAAGGTCTCCGTGCTGCCTGTGCCACGGCTTCATCTGCCGACCTTTTCGACCTGATGTGCATGGACCAGGCGCCAGGCAGTGGCAGTTTCCAATACGGCGGTAATTGGGAGTACCTGGACCAGATGATCGTTTCCAAAGCCTTGCTGAAAAGTCCCGGCATCAAGCTGGAAAAGGCTGCAGCTTGCCATGATCCGCGCTTGCTGTTCCACCATCCGAAGTTTGGGCCTTCACCGGACAAAACATACAGTGGCGGCCACTACAAAGGCGGCTTCAGCGACCATCTGCCCGTGGTGGCGTGGTTTCAATAACGAAAGGGGACTTCGACTTGAACGGGTCAACTGCTGCCGCAGGATCACCGCAAGAAGATCGTGCGCTCTTCTGTACTACGGGCCCCTGCGCATGCAGGTCCACCACGCCTAATCATGGTCCTCCAGGTCGGCTTTCTTGATCTCCTCGTCCAGGATCTCATCGATCTTCTTGCGGGTCGTCTCCGCGATCTTCTCGTCCGTCTTGGCCTGCTTCTTCATGAAGCGGAACATGGCGTTCTTCTTGATCTCGTAGGCCACGTACTGGGTGTATTCCTTGGTGGTCCCGTTATAGCGTGTTTCCTCGCCGATCTTGCGCAGATCGGCCATTTCGGTGTTCATCACCTCACGCACCAGGCTTTGGAATTTGTCCGCCACATCGGCGGCTTCCGCATTTTCCGTTTGGCCCAAATACTGGTCTGTTACCGCGCGGATGTTGGTTTTCACTTGGGCCGCCAATTGGTTCTTTGCATCCAGGTCGGCCTTGCCGCGCGCGATGTTCTGCTTCACGCTCACACCGCTGCCGGTGCCCCGGAAAAAGCGGTTGTTGCTTTCATACTTGCCGCCGGTGAAGGGCATTTTCACCTTATCCCCGGCGGGGCTGGTGCTTTTGCAGGCGGATAATGTGAACAAGGCCAATGCCATTACGGTCATCGGCAGGTGGAAACGGGTGTATGACATGCGCATGGTGGTCCTTTTTTGTTACGCAAAGAAATATCGTGCCGAATTTATTTCGTCAGCAGGGTGGAATGGCGTCGGGATCTCCCATCTTTCGGAAAATAACAAGCCATGAGAGCACTGAAAACACTCTTGATCATCCTGCTGGCGGTGGTGGTGCTGGCGGTCCTGCTCGGCCTTCTGGGGCCGAAACATTCCCATCTGGAGCGCAAAACGGTGATCGCTGCACCATCTGCCATGGTGTGGGACCATGTGAAGTCGTTGAAAGCCGAAAACGAATGGAGCCCCTTCATTGCCATGGAACCGAACATGAAGGTGACCTATGAGGGAACGGACGGGGAGGTAGGCTCCAAGAGTGCATGGCAAGGGGAAAAGATGGGCAAGGGCGAGCAGACCATCACCGTGGTGGAACCCGGTAAGCAGATCGGCGTGGACCTTCACTTCATGGAGCCCTTCGATGCCATGGCGAAAGGTGCGATCAACTTGGTGCCCAAGGGCGACAGCACCGAGGTGAGCTGGTCATTCGATGGCGAGAACGGCTTCCTGTCACGCATCATCTATGTGTTCAAGGACATGGATGCCATGATGGGCCCCGTGTTTGCCAGCGGCTTGAGCGAACTGAAAAAGATGTGCGAGGCCGACGTGGCAAAGCAAGTTGCTGAGGCCAAGGCCAAGACTTTCCGGGGCTACACGATCGAGACAGTTGATCGGCCCGCCGTGAGCTATTTGGGAAAGCGCCAAAAGGTGAAGTGGGCGAAGCTCTCCGAGTTCTTCGGCCAAACCTTCCCCATGGTGGCCCAAGCCGCGGGTAAGGCAGGCATCAAAATGAACGGAGCACCTTCCGGCCTCTACTTTGAATGGGACACGGCAGGCATGCAAACGGACGTATTTGCCGGCATTCCCGTGGAAGTGGCACCCGGCACCAAGCTGGATGGCCTTGTGCTCCAGGAGGTGCCGGCGGGCAAAGCGCTCAAGGTGGTGTACCACGGGGCTTATGACAAGAGCGGCGATGCCCATGAGGCCGCGCATGACATGATGAAGGCCAATGGCTTGGAGATGAACGGTCCCGTGATCGATGAGTACGTCACCGATCCGGGCCAGGAGCCGGATACGGCCAAATGGGTCACGAACATCTACTATCCGATCAAGTGATCAGGGCATGGGTGCCTGGGTTTCTTGACAGGATGAAGAGGATGTACAGGATGGGTGTGGGCTTGTGAGGCCTGCTCATCCTTGCCCTCAGGGTTTCGCGAAGCTGACCCTGAGGTTTTCCGTCCCAGCAGGGTCACCGCTTCGGGACTCAGCGATTTTCTTCGGGATGACGCGCGCTTCGGCTACTCAGCGGCGCCATTCCTGAGACGGGCGGCTTCAACGCGGAAATCTCGCTTCGCGGTCTGTGATGCCACAAGCCTGATCGGCGCTTGGAGCAAGCTCCGCACCGATCAGGCTTGCGCCATCGCCCGCTGCGCGGGCCGCGTTGGCGGAGAGGGAGGGATTGCCCGAGGCGGGCTTTCCCTGAGGGGGGAGGCTTCAACGCGGAAATCCCGCTTCGCGGTCTTTGGCTCCTTCAACAGCCTTGCTGCTTCGAGCAAGCTCGGCAGCATGGCTGCTGAAGGAGCTGCCCGCTGCGCGGGCCGCGTTGGCGGAGAGGGAGGGATTCGAACCCCCGTTACCCGTGAAGGTAAAGCGGTTTTCAAGACCGCCGCATTCGACCGCTCTGCCACCTCTCCGGGGTGCGCTTGGCCAATGGGTCGCGAAGGTACCCGGCGGAAGCCAAAGAAAAAGCCCCGCTTGCGCAGGGCCTTTCCCGGTGGAGCAAAAGAGATTCGAACTCTCGACCTCCGCATTGCGAACGCGGCGCTCTAGCCAGCTGAGCTACTGCCCCGGGCCGCAAATATCGCAAGGATCGCATTTGCTGCACACGCATTCCGGTGCGGCTCCCAACTTTGCGGGCATGCCCGCGGCACCTTTGGATCTCCGCACCCTGCTGGACCGCTACAGGAGTGCGCTTCTTGCCTCCCACGGCGCTTCGGAAGCCAAGGCAATACTGCGTGCCGTTTGTGCCGGGCTCATTGGCGTACGGTTGCCGGAACTGGAGCCGGAAAAATTGCTTTCAACCGCACAGGCGGAGCAGATGCAGCAAGTTTTTGGGCGCATTGTTGCGGGTGAACCTGTGCAATATGCCCTCGGCTTTGTTGAATTCCATGGCTTGCGCATCGCCGTGGATCCCCGCGTGCTGATCCCGCGCCCGGAAACGGAGGAATTGGTCGACCTCATCATCCGTTCCTGTTCCAAGGCACCTGCACGCATCGTGGACGTGGGCACCGGCAGCGGGTGCATTGCCTTGGCCCTGAAGAAAGCATTTCCCGCCGCGCAAGTCTTCGGGCTGGACATCAGCGCCGGCGCGCTGGAACTGGCTGCGGAAAATGCCCGCGCAAATCACCTGGAGGTGCAATGGTCCAATACCGATGCCTTAGGCGAAGCACTGCCACAGTGGATGCGGTCCATGCTGAACGGCCCCGGCAACTTGTTGGTGAGTAACCCGCCCTACGTGCCGCTCAGCGACAGCAACACCATGCAAGCGCAGGTGCTTGGGCATGAGCCGCACTTGGCGCTATTTGTGGACAATGCCGACCCCCAGCAATTCTTCCGCGCCATTGCACATGCTGCCGCACCAGCGTTGCACCCGGGGGATTCCGTTTGGTTCGAAGGGCACTATCGCCACGCCCTGGAATCGGTACGGGTGGTGAAACAAACCGGAATCCCGCATGCGGAATTGATCGCAGACCTCAGCGGCAACCCGCGCTTCATTCACGCCTGGATGTGATCTTTGCACGCATGGACCGCGAGCAGGCCGCCAAGCGTGTTAGGGAACTGACCGAACAATTGGAGCGCCACAACCACTTGTACTACGTGGAGGCCAAGCCGGTGATCTCCGACCAGGAATTCGATTTCCTGATGAAGGAACTGGAAGCCTTGGAAAAGCAATTTCCGGACCTGGCATCGCCCAACAGCCCCACGCAGCGCGTGGGCGGCGACCTCACCAAGGAGTTTCCCACCGTGGCCCATCGCTGGCCCATGCTTTCCTTAGAGAACAGTTACAGCCGGGAAGAAGTGGCGGAGTTTGTGCGGCGCGTGGAAAAGGAGGCCGGACCAACCACCTTCGTCATGGAACTCAAGTACGACGGCGTGGCCATCAGCCTTACCTACCGGAACGGCGAACTGATGCGTGGCGTTACCCGCGGCGATGGTGAACAAGGCGAGGACATCACCGCGAACGTGCGCACGGTGCGCACCATTCCCCTGCGCTTGCGGGGCAATCCGCCTGCGGAATTGGAGGCGCGCGGGGAGATCTTGATGGGCTTCCGCGAGTTTGAAGCGCTGAACGACCTGCGTGGGAAGGAAGGAGAGGAGCGATTTGCAAACCCGCGCAACACCACGGCTGGCACGCTTAAATTGCAGGACCCCAAGGTCGTTGCCAAGCGCCACCTGCAGAATTACATCTACGACCTGTACACGGTGGAGATGCCCTCCAGTAGCCACTTCGAAAACATCCGACGGTGCGGCGAGTGGGGCTTCCGGACCCCTGACCCCAAGGAACGCTTCATCGCACGTGCCAACGGGGTGGAGGACATCATGGCCTTCATCTCCTACTGGGACGGTGCCCGCCACCAATTGCCCATCGCCATGGACGGCGTGGTGATCAAAGTGGACGACCTCGGAATCCGCGAGGAGCTCGGCCTGCGCGCCAAAAGCCCCCGCTGGGCCATCGCCTACAAATTCCCTGCGGAGAACAAGGCCACGCGGTTGAACGGCGTGGAGTTCAATGTGGGCCGCACCGGGGCCATCACGCCCGTGGCCCTGCTGGAGCCGGTGGAATTGGCTGGCACCACCGTGAAACGTGCCAGCATCCACAACGCGGACCAGATCGCCAAGCTGGACCTGCACATCGGCGACATGGTGCTGGTGGAAAAAGGCGGCGAGATCATCCCCAAGATCACCGGCGTGGACCTGGCACGCAGGCCCCAAGATGCCCGCCCCGTGCATTATCCGGCGCTGTGCCCGGAATGTGGAACGCCGCTGGTGCGCGATGAGGGCGAAGCCCAGCACTACTGCCCCAATGAACACGGTTGTCCGCCGCAGATCACCCGCCGCATTGAACATTTCGTGGGCCGCAAGGCCATGGACATTGGCGGTCTTGGCGGTGAAACCGTGGAGGCGCTGTACAAGGCCGGGCTGATCCACAACGTGGCCGACCTGTACGACCTGAGGCAGGAGCAGTTGCTTGCCCTCGGCAAGGGATGGGGCGAGCGCAGCACGCAGCTCATCATCGACGGCATTGCCGCCAGCCGCACCGTTCCCTTTGAACGGGTGCTCTTTGCGCTGGGCATCCGCCATGTGGGCGAAACCGTGGCCAAGAAGATCGCCCGGTCCACGGGGAGCATTGATCGGCTCGCCGAAATGTCACCTGAAGAGCTCACCGGCATCGGGGAAGTGGGGGAGGTGATCGCCGCCAGCATCCGGGATTTCTTTACGGTGGAAGGCAACCGGCGCATTGTTGAACGGTTGCGCAATGCGGGGTTGGTGCTGGTGGCGGATGCAGCCGCCAAAGGCCCGGAAAGCGACAAGCTCAAGGGCTTGTCTTTCGTGGTTTCCGGCGTGTTCAAGACCTTTACGCGGGACGGCATTAAAGAGACCATTGAGGCCCATGGCGGAAAAGTGGGCGGATCGATCAGCAGGAAAACGAACTTTGTAGTGGCCGGTGACGACATGGGGCCCGCGAAAAAGGCCAAAGCGGATGAACTGGGCGTGCCGGTGATCGGAGAAGCGGAATTCAGGCGGATGATCGAAGAATGAAATTGCTCGACCAGATCAAGGAGTGGATGGGCAGGCGTGCCCTGGTGCGGGAAACGCAGCCCGACCGCAAGCCCGTGGCCAAGAACCTGGCCATGTCCGTGAAGGTGGGCATCATCTACCTGGTGGCCGATGAAACCGCGCACAACCAGGTGCGGAACTATGTCAAGAAGATCAAGGAGGAACTGGGCCTCACCAAGATCATGGCCTTGGGCTACTTCGATGGGAAGGTGCTGCCCCACTACCTGCACGCCAAGCTCAATTTCGACGTCTTCAGTGCCAAGGACCTCAACTGGTACCGCATCCCGCACGGCAATGTGGTGCAGAACTTCATGGCCGAGGAATATGATGTCCTGATCGATCTCACCGTGCATGACCTGCTGCCGCTGCAGTACATCCTTGCCAAGAGCAGATCACGCTTCAAAGTGGGCCGTCAAAGCGATACCAATGCGCACTTCCTGGACATGATGATCGATACGGCCGGGGCCGACAGCCTGCCGCAGCTCATCGCCAACCTGGACCGCTACCTGATGATGATCAACTCGCCGGAACTGGCGAACATGAACTGAAAATGGACGAACGATTCCGCGGCCTCGGCGTGGCCCTGATAACGCCTTTCCGCGCCAATGGCGCAGTAGATCATGCAGCCTTGGCCAAAGTGGTGGAGCACCAAGTGGTCGGTGGCATTGATTTTATTGTGGTGATGGGCACCACCGGCGAGAGCGCCACGCTGACAACGGAGGAGAAAAAGCAAGTGTTGGCGCAGGTGATCGAAGTGGTGCACAACCGGGTGCCCGTGGTGTTGGGGATCGGCGGCAACAACACCGCCGCCGTGGTGGAGCAGCTGCGCGCGTTCGACATGGACGGCGTGGACGCCATCCTTAGCGTGAGCCCCTACTACAACAAGCCCACCCAGGAAGGGATCTACCAGCACTATAAGGCGATCGCGCAGGCCAGCCTGCGGCCCATCATCCTGTACAACGTGCCGGGCCGCACCATGAGCAACATCGCGGCGGAAACCACCCTGCGCCTGGCCCGTGATTTCAAGAACATCATCGGCATCAAGGAAGCCAGCGGCAACCTGGACCAGATCGGCCTGCTCCTGAAACACCGCCCCCAGGACTTTTTGGTGATCAGCGGCGATGATGCGCTTACCCTTCCGATCCTGGCCATGGGCGGCGACGGCGTGATCAGCGTGGTGGGCAATGCCCTGCCGGAGCAGTTTGCACGCTTGGTGCATGCGGCCATGAAGGACGATATGGATACCGCACGCCACGAGCATCTCAACCTGATCGAGCTGATCTCCCTGCTCTTCGTGGAAGGCAATCCCGGCGGCATCAAGGAAGTGTTGAAGGCACTGGGACTTTGCGAGAACCATTTGCGCTTGCCGCTGGTGCCGGTGGGCGAGGGGACCGCTAAAAAGTTGTACCAGGCCTTGGCCGATGCGGATATGGTGAAGTTGTGATGGTGGGGGAGGAAGGTGCTGGTTGTTAGTTGTCAGTTGCCAGGCATGGCCGCGATGACGTTCAATCCCGTTAACCCAGCTAACAACTGACAACTATTCTCCAACAACCGTTCCCCCATGGATTTCCTCGCGCTCGACTTCGAGACCGCCACCAACGAGGCGGACAGCCCGTGCGAAATGGGCTTGGCCATTGTGCGGAACGGGGAGGTGCGCGAGGTGCGCAACTGGTTGATCAAGCCGCGCCAATGGCCGTTCTTCTCGCCGTTCACCATGGCCGTGCACGGCATCCGGCCGGAGCAGGTGGCGGATGCCCCGGCCTTTGCCGAAGTGTGGGAAGAGGCATTTCCCCTCCTGCATGGCGCAACCGTGGTGGCCCACAATGCCGCATTCGACATGAACGTGCTGCGCAGCACCCTGATCAGCCACCGGTTACCATTGCCCACGTTCCGCTACTTCTGTAGCGTGAGCCTCTGCCGCCGGGTGTGGCCGGGCCGCAAGGGCTATGGCTTGGGGCCGATGTGTGCCGCGCACAACATTGGCTTCACCCACCACCGCGCGGGAAACGATGCCGAGGCTGCCGCAAGGCTGGTGCTGCTGGCGGGGATGGCTACCGAAACTGCCACGACGGAGGAACTGCTGAAGCGCAGTCGCCTCAAGTGCGGGGGATTGAGCCCGCAGGAGCACCGCACCCCTGGCGGGAAGGTGACGATGTTGGGTTAGCCGCAGTAGTCAGTTGTTGGTTATTGGTTGTCCGGACCTGACAACTGACAACTGACAACTGACAACAAAAAAGCCACCCCTCCCGGAATGGCTTTTCGGTCCCGAACTTGGATGAGTTACTTCACCTTGTCCACGATGGCGGTGAAGGCAGCCGCATCGCTGTAGGCGATCTCGGCAAGGGCCTTGCGGTCCAAGGTGATGTTGGCGGCTTTCAGCTTGTTCATGAAAACGCTGTAGCTCATCCCGTTTGCGCGGGTGGCGGCGTTGATGCGCTGGATCCAGAGGGCGCGGAACTCGCGCTTCTTCAGCTTGCGGCCCGTGTAGGCGTGGCTGTAGCCTTTTTCAACGGTGTTGACGGCTACCGTCCAGACGTTCTTCCTGCGGCCAAAATTCCCTTTGGCGCGGTCCAGCACTTTTTTGCGGCGTGCACGGCTGGCTACTTTGTTCCTTGAGCGTGGCATTCTTTCTTCGGTTTTCGGGCGTGGGCGTCCGCGCGGTGGCGGCTCTTTTGTGCCTGCATGCCCTGGTTAACCCCGCCTGTGTACCCGGCGGGAAACGGTCTTACTTCAGCAGGTCCAGGATGGCCTTTTCATCCACGCTGGCGATCAACCCCGTCTTTTGCAGGTTGCGCTTGCGCTTCTTGTGCTTCTTGGTAAGAATGTGGTTGTGGAACGCGTGCTTGCGCTTCACTTTGCCCGTGCCCGTAAGCGCAAAACGCTTTTTGGCACCGGCTTTCGACTTCATCTTCGGCATGGCCTCGTCTGTGTTGATCGAACGTTCGGGGGCGCGAATTTCGCAATTTTCCCCGAAATCCGGTCTTTTTTCTTCCGAAAGGGTTCCAAGGCCCTATTTCTTCTTCTTCGGGATGAGGTACATCATCATCCGCTTGCCTTCCAGCTTGGGCATGCTTTCCACCACGCCGATGTCCTCCAGTTCCTGGGCGAACTTCAGCAGCAGGATCTCGCCCCGTTCCTTGAACACGATGGTACGGCCCTTGAAGAACACGAAGGCTTTCACTTTGTGGCCTTCCTCCAGGAAGCGGCGGGCGTGCTTGAGCTTGAAATTGAGGTCGTGCTCGTCGGTGTTCGGCCCGAAGCGGATCTCCTTCATCTCGATCACGGCCTGCTTGGCCTTGATCTCCTTCTGCTTCTTCTTGAGGTCGTACAGGAACTTCTTGTAGTCAATGATGCGGCACACGGGCGGATCGGCCGTGGGGCTGATCTCCACCAGGTCCAGTTGCAGGTCATGCGCCATGCGCAGGGCCTGTTCAAAGGGATAGATGCCTTGTTCGATGCCTTCCCCGACTACACGCACTTGGGGCACGCCGTAGATGCGTTCGTTGATGCGGTGTGGATCCTCGCGGACTACACGGCCTCCACGCGGGCGTGGGCCGGAGGGACGGGGCGGGCGGGGACCCGCAGGACGGAAGGGGGGACGTGTTGCCAAACTTGCTGTCGGTAAGTGTTACGGATCGGGGTTTATTGGCCGGAGAAGCTCGCTTGGATGCGCTCCTGCACCAATGCTTGGAATTGCTGTGCCGTCATCGTGCCGAGGTCGCCTTGCCCATGTTCCCTTACGGAGAGGGTGCCAGCCCCGGCTTCCTTTTCGCCAATGATGAGCATGAACGGCGTTTTGGCCATTTCCGCGTCGCGGATCTTGCGACCGATTTTTTCGTTCCGCTCGTCGATGATGGTGCGAATATCGCGATCTTTCAACAATTCTGCCGCTTGCTTGGCTTGTTCGTTGAATTTTTCACTGATCGGCAGGATGATGGCCTGTTCCGGGGCAAGCCAAAGCGGGAACCGGCCTGCGGTGTGCTCGATCAGCACGGCGGTAAACCGTTCCAAGGAGCCGAACGGCGCACGGTGGATCATCACGGGGCGGTGCTTCTGGTTGTCCGCGCCCACGTATTCCAGTTCAAAGCGTTCGGGCAGGTTGTAGTCCACCTGGATGGTGCCAAGCTGCCATTTGCGGCCCAGGGCATCCTTCACCATGAAGTCCAGCTTGGGGCCGTAGAACGCGGCCTCGCCGTATTCCACCACGGCTTTCATGCCTTTCTCGGCCACGGCCTCGGTGATGGCGCGTTCGGCCTTCTCCCAGTTTTCCTCGCTGCCGATGTATTTGCTGCGGTCCTCCTTGTCGCGCAGGCTGATCTGCACCTCATACTCCTTGAAGTCCAGCGCGCGGAACACCAGCAGCACCAGGTCGATTACCTTCTTGAACTCTTCCTTCACCTGGTCCGGCATGCAGAAGAGGTGGGCGTCGTCCTGCGTGAAGCCGCGCACCCGGGTGAGGCCGTGCAGCTCGCCGCTTTGCTCGTAGCGGTATACCGTGCCGAACTCGGCCAAGCGCAAGGGCAGGTCCTTGTAGCTCCGCGGGCGGCTGGCGAAGATCTCGCAGTGGTGCGGGCAGTTCATGGGCTTCAGCATGAACATCTCGCCTTCCTGCGGGGTCTGGATGGGCTGGAAGCTGTCCTTGCCGTATTTCTCCCAGTGGCCGCTGGTTTCATACAGGGCTTTGCCGCCGATGTGGGGCGTGGCCACCTGCACGTAACCGGCTTTTTCCTGCGCGGTCTTCAGGAAGTTCACCAGGCGCTCGCGCAGGGCTGTGCCCTTGGGCAGCCACAGGGGCAGGCCCGCGCCCACCTTTTCGCTGAAGGTGAACAGGTCCAGTTCCTTGCCCAGCTTGCGGTGGTCGCGCTTCTTGGCTTCCTCCAGCAGGGCCAGGTATTCTTCCAGTTCCTTTTGCTTGGGGAAGGTGATGGCGTAGAGGCGTGTGAGCTGCTTGCGCTTTTCGTCGCCGCGCCAGTAGGCCCCGGCCACGCTCATCACCTTGATGGCCTTGATGGGGCTCGTGTCCGGCAGGTGCGGCCCGCGGCACAGGTCGGTAAAGTTGCCCTGGCTGTAGAAGCTGATGCTGCCGTCCTCCAGGCCATCGATCAGTTCCAGCTTGTATTCGTCACCCTTCTCCGTGAAGTACTTGATGGCCTCGGCCTTGGGCACTTCGCGGCG
>JAFDZG010000097.1 GCA_018267065.1 Bacteroidota bacterium | reverse complement strand
GCACCGGTTACAGCATCCCAATTGGCGGTAAAATCACTTTCCGAAATGCCGGAGGCCGCAATGGTCACCGGGTCGGCTGGTGTTTCATTGTTCACAACGGTGAGTGTGAAGGTGTCATTGCCGCCGATGAACGGAGTGCCCTGCCCGCCGGTGATGTTCTGCAGTTCGAGGGTGAGCACTTCGTCATTGTCGCAATCGATGTTGTCGGCCACGGTGATGGTCACGGTTTGGTCGGCACTGCTCCCCCCGGGGAAGGTGACGGTCTGAGTGGTGTAGTTGTTGATGCGTGCCGCATCCCCGCTGACCAACACCACGTCCACGCTGGTGGCGTTCACGGGATCGGGGTCGGTGATGGACAGCGTGAGCGTGGTGGAGCCGGCGTTTTCGGCCACGGAAGCGTTGGTGCCTTGGAATTCGATGGAGGTGTTCGCGGGTCCGGAACCCAAGGTTACCGTGCCGCCAATGGCCAAGCTGTTCGTGGTAATACCGGTTCCATAACGGCCGATGGCAAAGGTGCCGCCGGAGCTGGAGGCTCCCCAAGCATAGAGCCTGAAAGTGATGGTAGTGCCTGCTTGCACGGACTGCAGTGCGGAAATGCCACTGAGGTCCACTTGGGGTTGGACCAAACCATCCGATTCGGTACCGGTGTAGGAAGCGGACGTTCCAATATCCGTGAAGTTAGTGCCATCCAAGCTGTAGCGCCAGATGTATGCATTGGGTCCAGAACTGGAACGCCTGATCTTCAAATCCACGGTGGAGAGGGAAACTTGGTATCCGGCAGCCGCCTCAACGGCAAACTGGAAATATTCATCATTGGTGATCGCGCCTGCTTGATCGGCCGCACCCCAGGTGTTCGCTGAAAAGCCCCGGGCGAGTGCTGTGGCCAAGACGCCGGTTCCTCGGCTCAGCGTCGTGCCTGTTGCCAAGTTGGCATCCAAAGTGGTGGCAGCATAAGTGGCTTCGCTTCCAGTGGAAGCCGGAGTGCCGAACTGCCATGCCGCGATCTGCGGGAAGGCCGTCGCGGTGGCCAGCACCAGGCCACCGCACCAGGCAAGTCGCCTGGCCATGTGAGGAAAGTTTGTTTTCATTGAAGGTTGGGTTTTTTCCAGGGTGATGAGTTGAACAGAGGAAGCGGACTGCTTTCGATCTTGCTCCAATTGATCGGTAGTACGACCACGAAAAGCCAATCCGGGGGTAAGAAATTGGACTTGCACTTTGGCAAGGTTCTTCAGCGTGCCAGGTTATTGTTCATGCAGTGGTGTTTGGGTGTATGTGGCCTGGCTTCATGTGGCGGCACTAGCCTTGTTGATGTTGGATTGGGCGGGTTGGAACCCGAAAGGTATTCGATCCCGCCGGGTTTGCAAGTGGATTCGGTTGAGCTGTGAGAAAATGTTGTTCACCCAAGAAATGGAGGTTGGAACAACCTGAATGCACGTTGCTTTCCGGCTGAAAGTCGGCGTTCCGCACAATGGTTTGATGGGGGAGCCGGAACTTCCCACCTGCGCCATGCTGCGGCTCACTCCTTCACAAAGCGCACATACGCTTCAGGCATGCCTTTCCTGTCAGCAATGGAAAGCATGTACAGCCCCGGCGCCAAGCGGGATACGTCCACCTGCCGCACCTGGCTTTGCCACAACACCAACTTTCCGGAGAGGTCGTGCACCTGCACATCCATGGGTTGTCCGTTCCGGTTTTCCAGGAACAGCACCGTATGTGCCGGGTTGGGGGACACGCGGATGGGGTGTTGACCAAGCTCAGTGATGCCAATGGCGCTGAGCACCTGGATGGAATAGTCTTCTGCTTGTCCCTGCGCATATTGCGCACAAGCGTCCGTGGCATAGTTGTTCGCGTTCAGCACCACGCGCATGTGGAACAGGCCGGGCAGTGCGGCGGGCGGCACAACGATGTTCGTCACGGCCGGGCTGGCACAGGCAGTGTCGCCAAGGGTTCCTACGTTCAACGCTGTTTCAAAAACGCCGTTGCCGTCCCAATCAAAGAAGACGGATACATAGCCTGCACCACCACCGGTATTTCCGCTTACCGAGATCGGATAGTTATGCCCTTGGTATACCGATGCCGCGAAGGCCGTGAAGTCCTGCAGTCCGGGACTGCTGTTCAAGGTGCCGCTGGAGAGGTGGTCCAGCCCGGCAAAGGTGACATGGCAAATGGGCTGCACCATGCTGGTGAACGCAATGCCCGTGCAATAGCATTCCGAAGGCGGGGCCATGGCCACCTGCAATGGCGTGCTATAGGCCGTTCCGCCGGCATCGCAGTTCACTTCCGCACGGAACCATGTGTCCGCAGAGGCGGAGGTGTTGAAGGTGGCTTCATCGCTGTTGCCGGGTGCATCGGCCCAGGTGTTGCCGTCCAGGCTGCTTTGCCATTGGTAGCTGATCCCGGTTTCCTGCAAGGTGTTGGAAATGCCCAAAGTGAAAGGCACGGACGGGCAGCTGCTCGTTGGGCCGGTGGTGCTGCCGGGTTCCGGTTGCCCGTCGCAGGCGGCTGGCACCAGCACGTTCACCCAATAGTCTTCGCCCTGTCCGGAGATGTAAGTGCCGCACGGATCGGTGGGGACCTGGAAATCGCCCAGGAGGATCCGCATGCGCGAAAGGCCCGGCAATGCGGAGGCGGGTACGGCTATATCAGCCGTGAGGGTGGTGGTGCAAGCTGCATCGGTAATGCTGCCCAACGGCACGGAAGTTTCAAATACGCCGTCCTGGTCCCAGTCGAAGAAGGCCGCCACTTGCGAGGTGGTGATGTCCGAGTAACCGCTTACCGAGAGCGGATAGGTGAAGCCTGCGGTGACCTGTGCGGGGGCAAGCGCGGTGAAATCCTCCAAGGCGGGAAGGTTGCCGGGCGTGCCATTGCTGCTGTTGCTGATGCCACCGAAATCCACGTGGCAGATGGGTTGCACCTGGTAAGTGAACGCGAGCGTGGTGCAGTAGCAATCCGTTGGCGGGTTGATGCCAACGAGCAGCGGGGAACTTGCCGCAGTGCCGGCGTTGGCGCAGGAAACTTGTGCCCGGTACCAAGTGGGGGTGGTCTGGGTGGCGGCATAGGTGGCTTGGTTGGCGATGCCGGGCGCGTTTGCCCAGGTCAGCCCGTCGGCGGATGTTTCCCAGAGGAAACTGATGCCGGGTTGCGCGGAAGGGTTCTGTACAGTGAGCGTGAAAGCGGCATCCGGGCAGATGCTGGAGGGGCCATTGGTGCTGCCGGGCACGGGCAGCGCATCGCAGGGTTGCGGCACGGTTACGTTCACGAAGTAGTCCTCCGCTTGCCCGTAGCTGTATGGCGAGCACGGGTCGGCAGGCGCTGTTCCGGCGTTTTTCACCACGCGCATGCGTGAAAGGCCGGCAATGGCCGTGGACGGTACGGCGACGGTGCCGCTGGAACCGGAAATGCAATTGTCGTTTGTGATCGCGGCCAGGTTCACCGTTGCCTCAAACACGCCATCATGGTCCCAATCAAAGAATGCGGCGATCTGGTCCGTGAAATTCCCGTTGGTGTTTCCGGTCACGGAGAGTGGGTAGGTGCCGCCAGCATCCACTTCCGCGGGTGCTTCCGCAGTAAAGTCCTCCAGTGCGGGCGAGCCGTCCACGGTGCCCGGGCTGCTGTGGTCAATGCCCGCGAAGGTTACGTTGCAGATGGGTTCCACTTGCGCGCTGAACGTGATCGTTTGGCAGTAGCATTCGGTGTATGGCGTGGTAGTAACCAGCAGCGGCGCGCTGGTTGTGGACCCTGCGGCATTGCAAGTTACTTCCGCCCTGTACCACGTGTCGGTGGCCTGCGTTGCGGCGTAGGCTTGGGCAGTGCTGTTGCCGGGTGCATTGTTCCAGTTTGTTCCGTCAGTGGAGGTCTGCCATTGGTAGGTGATCCCCGATTCCGCGGTGTTGTTCTCCAACGCCACGGTAAATGCCGCGCCGGGGCAAATGCTTGCCGGCCCGGTGGTGGCGCCGGGCGCCGGCATCCCGTTGCATGGCGTGGGTTCCTCAGCGAACAGTTGCAATTGCGCAATGGAAAAGTCGGGGCCTTGGCTGGCTGCCGGCGGCGAGGCGGGGTCGGGGTTTGAAAAATCGCTGGCATAGAGCAGGCCGCGCGCGCCGCCCGGCATGAAGGAGGCCCACTGGGCCGTGCAGCTTGCACCGTCTGAGTTTTCATCCACGGCGATCACCATGTTGTCACTGCCGTTCCACACGAAGGGTGCCGAAAAAGCCAGGTCCATCCACTCGCCCGTAACAGGCGCCACGGTGCCGGCATACACTTGCTGCAATTGGCTGGAAGGCACCCAGTCCGAGGTTCCCGCAAATGCACTCAGTGAAGTGTTGCCCATGTACACGGTCCATTGCGCCCATGCGGAGGGATCGCTGGAGCCGCCCAGGTATTTGAACCGGATGTGCGTGATCACCGTGCCCCCGCTGTATTCACTGGCGAGGTACAGTTGTTGGGAATAGCTGTAGTTGTGGCAGGAGCTGATGGGATAGGAGCCATCGGTTCCGGCACCGGTGCCGATCTGGTAAAGGCCGGGAATAAGGACTGCTGGTCCGGCCCAGGTGCTTGTGTTTTGATCGGAACAATGGCTTCGCACCCAACAGTAAACAGGTTGCCCGGGGTTCAGGGCGGAGAGGTCCTGGCTGGTTCCGAGGATGCCGGTAATGCTGGGCAGGGTGGCTTCGGTGGGTGCGGCAGGGTCGGTGCTGTAGTACAGGTCATAGCCTCCGTCCGGTGCATTGGCCGGAGCCGTCCAGCTTACGGTTCCACTGGCAGGCCCGGTGGAACTGGCGTTCACCTGGGTCACCGGTTGGCACGCAGGCAAGCTGTCAACTTGGATGTTGTCCACGAAGATCTGCGAGGGATTTCCGCCTGGAAGTGCGTAGTACCGGAACGCGAGGTAATACGTGCCGGAGGTAGATGGTGAAAAATCCGCTTGCCCTGCAAGTGCAATGGCTGTTGCAATGTCAGGGTGTTGGGCAAGGAGCATCACCGTGTCGCTGGCAGATCGCCCTGTGCTGAGGTAGATGTTGAGCCGGTCGCTGGCATCCGTATTGCCGTTCCCATAGAGGTAATTGATCCTGTATGAGGTACTGGCCTGCAGGTTGATCCCCGCTGTGAACATCCACTGGTCGGGCAAGGTGATGAGGTTGTATGCGGCATGCGCGCAGTTGCCGTCCATCCCGGGCATGGGTGATGCCACCGTGTTCCATGGCACACCTGTAACCTGCTGCGCTACAAAACAGGAAGGAAGGGAAGGGGCCGTCACCGCGCTGAAATCCTCCGCATAGGGCACCGTTACCGGATCGCAGGGCGTTTGCACCATGAGCGGAAAGCCCCAATTGGAGCTGGAGCCGCCACAATTGCTGCGCACATAAGCGGAGAACAGGGTGTTCGCCACCAGGCCGGCAATGTCGGTGGGGGGAGTTCCGGAGGTTGCGTCACCCGTGGCAAACAAGCCGCTTGGCCCCGATCCCGGCGCGCCACTGCTGCGCACCTCGTAGGTATAGTTGGTTGCTCCGTTGTCCGTCCATGCCAACTGAAAGGAAGCGGGCGTGATGCCGGTGGCGGTGATGGCAGCAGGCGGCATGCAGGCCGCCGTGGTGCCGATGAATTCCACTTGGGCCAGCTGGGAAGAAGGCATGGTGCTTGCTGCCGGAGGTGCGGCGGGGTCGGGATCCAGCAGGTCGCTTCGGAAAAGCATGGCCCTGTTTACCGTTGCATCATAGGCCTTCCAAACTGCCGTGCAACCGAAGCCCGGGCTGTTTTCATGCACGGCCACCACCACGTTCTGCACCCCGTCCCACGCAAACGGTGTGTCAAGCGTGATCTCCATCCAATCACCGATCACCGGCGCCACAGTGCCGTTGAACACTTGTTGCAGCCCGGAAGCGGGCACCCAGTCCGATGTGCCGCCAAAGCTGGCTTGGGCGGTGCCGCCCAGGTATACGGTCCAGTTGTTCCAACCTGTGCCTTCATCATCCGCTCCCGCAACATGGAAGAAACGGAGAGCGGTAATATTTCCGGCCAGCCCACCGGCAGCGGTAAGTTCATCGGCGGTGTAGATCTGCTGCGAATAGTTGTACGTGTAGCAGGAATGGAGCGGGAAATAGGGGCTGGTGGCATTGCCGTAGCCAACGGCGATGGTGCCGGTTTGTGCTTGGGACGGATTGAGGCAAAGCACTGCTGCAAGCAGAAACAGTCCTTGACGGAAGGCAGTGGTCAGCGGAAAAGGTATTTGGTGGGCCATGGAGGTTGAATGGTCTGCGGCGCGCCGTGGATGCGAATTGGGAAACACGTGTCGAAGGTAGCTCCCGATCCCGGCGTTCGGATTGGCTTAACCGTCCATGAAAAAGGCCTCCCGGCAGGGAGGCCTTTTTCATGGACGGTTGGATCAGGTCACTGCTTCATGAAGCGGGCGTGGGCGATGCCGCTGCCATCCAAATTGGTGATCTGCAGGCTGTAGCTGCCGGGGGCAAGCGGGGTAATGTCCAATCGTCCGGTGGATGTTTGGTCCATCACCAAGTGGCCCACCATGTCGTACACCTGCACATTGGCCGGTTTCCCGGCGCGGCCATTGATGTAGAGTTCGGTGCTGGCCGGGTTTGGGAAAACGGTAACCTCGTTTTCAGGCCCGCCTTCAGCAATGCCCACAGTGCCCACCACCACGGAGTAATCCTCCGCCTGGCCGAAGCTGTAGGTGCCACAGGGATCTTCCGGCGCGGAGTTGTAATTTTTCACCACGCGCATCCGGGTGGTGCCGATCAACGCATCGGCGGGCACGTTCACCGTGGCCGTGATGGGTGTTCCGCACACGGTGTTGGTGAAGCTGCCGATGGGCACCGCCGTCTCAAACGTTTGGTTCTGGTCCCAATCAAAGAAAGCGGTTACATAGGTGGTGTAGTCCCCGTTGGTGTTTCCCGATACGGTGATCGGGTAGCTGCCGCCCTGCCCCACGAATGCCGTGAAGATGGTGAAGTTCTCCAGTGCCGGGCTGCCGTCCACATCGGCGGGGGAGTCGTGGTCGATGCCGGCGAAGGTGACGTTGCAGATGGGTTCCACGGCAACGGTGAAATCAATGGTGTTGCAGTAGCCGTCGAAGAGCACCAGGCCCTCGCTCCATTCGCTGGTATCTCCCACGGAGCAAATGCTTCGGACATATACGGCGTAGAGGCTGTCCGGCACGATCCCGGTGATGGTGAGCGGGCTTCCGGCCACCGTGCCCGTTTGCACCAGTCCATTGGCGCCGGAGCCTGGGGCCCCGCTGGCGCGCAATTCATATTGGTATTGCATGGCGCCGTTATCCGTCCAGCTGATCCATGCATTCGGGGAATTGACGCTGTCCACGGCCAGGTCCGGCGGAGGTTGGCAGAACGGTTCGGTGCCCACGCATACGTCAAATGCAGATGTTTGGCCGGGCGTGCTTGTCCAAGAAAAGACTTGAAGGTAATAGGTGGCCCCAATGGTGAGCCCGCCTACGTCCATGGATTCGGGGTCGCTGCAGCCATTGGGCACCATGGTCAGGTTGCCGCAGGTGCCCGCCCAAAGCACCATGTACATGTCCGTGGTGGAACCGGTGATGTTTTCCAGGCTGATGCGGTGCAGGGTGTCGGTGGCCGTGAAGGAGTACCACACGTCATCATCCGGTGTTCCGCCGCAATCATTGGTAACCCCGGAATCAGTGGCGCCGGCCACCGTGCCCGGGGTCATGTTGGCGCAACTGTGGTTCTGGTTTACCGTAAGGGCAATGGCGCCGCTGCACTCATCATTGGTGATGCCCGTGGTGAAGGGGAAGCCATTGCTCCAATTGCTGAAGGTCCCGTCACCGCAATCCGCCCGCACCCACGCCATGTAGGGCGTTCCGCTGTTAAGCCCTGAAATGGAAAGGTTGCTGCCGTCACCGCTGGCAATGGTGTTCGAGCCATTGGGGATGGCGCCCGTGGTGACCACCCATTGGTAAGCGGCGCTGCCGTTGTCGGTCCAGCCAATGGTGCCGCCGGAAGTGGTAACGGCCGAAACCGCCAAGCCTCCTGGCGCGGCACATGCCACCACGGACAGGTTGACATTGTCAATGGCCCACCACCAGCGCCAATCGCCGGCATAATGGAAACGCAGTTGCGCTGCGGTGCTGCCCCCGGCGGCTGCGGTGATGTTAATGGTTTCGTTCACCGCGGGGTTGGGGTAGCCCGCATCGGCCCCCACAGGATTGTACACCTCGTTCCAGTTCGTTCCGTCCCATACCTCCACCATGGCAACGGTGCCATCAATGTCTCGGTACTGCTGGCTGAAGGAGAGGATAAAGTTGCCCGGTCCCGATGCATCGAAGAAAGGTGAAAGCAGGTCGGCCCCGGCGCTGTCCGCCTCATCTCCGCAATTGTCACTGTCGAAGATGGCGAAGTCGGCATCAAAACCGCTGCCGTTGATCTGGCGCCCGCCGGGGTTGTTGTATGCCCACGTGCAGGTGCCCGCTGTTTGGGCGATCGTGAAACCTGCCGTGCTTGCACCGCCGGCGAACGTTTCGTTGAACACCTCTTGCGCCGAAGCAGTGGCACAGGCCACCAGTGCAGCGCATGCCAGCGCCGTGCGCCATGGCGCGCCGGTCGCCATCAGGTTTGCTTGGGGTTGTTGCTCTTTCATGGTCGTTTTGTTTATGGCCGGTGATGGCCCTTTCGGTACAACTATCACCTCCTGTTTGTTCGCTCACGGGAGCGTTGTTTTTCCGAAGGCAGACAAGGTTATGCCGGCCCCAGGCGGGTAGGGGCCCCGTTGATCGTTTTAACAGCATGAAGTTGGGTGAAGGACACGATCGATCGTGCATAAGTGCGTGCGTCCGCTCTTCCAACGGAAGCGATGGGTCCCCACATTTGGTCAACCCGTTCATTGATCGCATGAAGAAGAAAGACCGCAAGATCTTTGTGTTGGACACCTCGGTGATCCTCTACGACCATTCCGCCATCGAAAGCTTCCAGGAGCATGACGTGGCCATACCGATACAAGTGCTTGAAGAACTCGACACGTTCAAAAAAGGAAACGACACCATCAACTTCGAGGCGCGCGAATTCATTCGCCACCTCGACGGCATCGGGCACGGCGACCTGCTCACCGACTGGGTACCGCTGAACGGCCCCACCAAGGGCAAGTTCAAGGTGGTGGCCAAGCACGACCTCAATGGCGTGGATGCCACCAAGGTGTTCCAGGACGGCAAGAACGACCATCAGATCATCAATGCGGCGCTCACGCTGCAACGCCAGAACAAGGACCGCAAGGTGGTGCTTGTGAGCAAGGACATTGCATTGCGCCTGAAGGCCAAGAGCCTGAACATCGTGGCGGAGGATTTCCTGACCGGGAAGGTTCGCGACCTCAGCCGCAACCTCTTCACCGGCCTTACCGTGGATGAGGACATGGAGGAGAGCGCCATTGATGAACTCTTCATGCACGGAACCCTTCCTGCGAAAAAGTTGGGCCAGCAGCCCAAGGGCAACCACTTCTTCATCCTCAAGCAGGGAAAGAAGAGCGTGCTGGCGAAATTTGATCCACGCACCGAGCAAGTGTCAAGGGTGGAGAAGCAAACCGTGTTCGGCATCGGGCCGAAAAACGCGGAACAAGCCCTGGCCATGAGCGCGCTGCTCGATCCGGAGATCAAGCTGGTAACCATGCAAGGTGCAGCGGGCACGGGCAAAACGTTGCTGGCATTGGCCTGTGCGCTGGAGCAGCGCAGGGATTACAGGCAGATCTTCATCACGCGGCCCGTGGTTCCGCTCAGCAACAAGGACATCGGTTACTTGCCGGGCGACATCCAGAGCAAGATGGATCCCTACATGCAGCCGATATGGGACAACCTGAAGTTGATCCGCGGCAATTTTGAGAAGAATGACAATACGCTGAAGCGGCTGGATGAAATGGTGGAGAACGAGAAGATCGCCGTGGCGCCGCTGGCCTACATCCGCGGGCGCAGCCTCAGCAACATCTTCTTCATCGTGGATGAAGCACAGAACCTGACGCCGCTGGAGGTGAAGACCGTGATCAGCCGTGCGGGCGAGGGCACCAAGATCGTGTTCACCGGTGATGTGCACCAGATCGACACGCCCTACCTGGATTCCGAAAGCAACGGACTGAGCTATCTGATCGACAAGGCCAAGGGTGATCCACTCTTTGCACACATCACCTTGGCGAAGGGTGAGCGCAGCGGCTTGGCCAACTTGGCGAACGAGCGGTTGTAGTCCGCGGGCGAACGACAGCAAGCGGAAGGGGCCGCTTCGATCCACGAGGCGGCCCCTTCCGCTTTCAGGCGTGGTGTGGTTTACTGCACCACCAGGCGCTCCACGCGCTGTCCCTTTTCATGCTTGAGCTGCACCAGGTATACGCCGCTGGTGATCCCCATCCGGCCCAGGTCGAAGTTCAAGGTCTTTTCACCTGCGTTCACGGCTTGGGTATGCACAGTTCTGCCGGTCATGTCCAGGAAAGAGAGCGTGCCATTGGAGGCACCGGCAAGGTCCATATCCACCGTGAGGCGGTTGGTGGCGGGATTGGGCATCAGGCTCAGGCTTCCGCTCTGTGCCAGTTCATCAATGCCCACGATGGTGCCGGCCATGTTGATGTCATCGATGTAGATGTCGTTGGAGTTGAGGCCGGAGGTGTAAACGAACTTGAAACGCACATGGCCGGAGGAAAGGATCGGCGGCAGGGAGACGTTCACCTCGCGCCAATCGCTCGGGCCGGGGAGGTAACCCGGGGTTTGGATGCCAGCCGTCACCAGGTCGCCGCCGGTGATGGTTTTGCGCAGCAACCAGGATTCACCGCAGTTGGTGGAGGAATACACCTTCAGCGATTCCGTGATGTCCGTCATCACCGTGGTGCGGGCGGCATAGGCAAACCAGAAGTTCAAGGTGATGTTGCTCGTGTGCTGGAGGTCCAGCGAAGGGGTCACCAGTTCATCCTTGTCCGCGAAGTAGGCGTCCGGGCTGTTGAAGATGTCCTGGATCAGCGTGTAGGTGTCCGAGGCGTTCAGCTTGGTGCAGCCCACGGCATTGTGCCCCACGTTGTTGCTGTAGAGCCAGCGGGATTCGTTGTTCTCGTAGTTGATCACCGGCCATTTGCTGAAGGCCTGTTCCGTATCAAACGGTTCGTTCAGCAGCCCGTTCGTCTCCGAATAATTGGCACCGATCATTACGGCAGCGTCCTTGCTGAGGGTGTTAGATCCGTAATCGTTGCCCACCGTGAGCGTCACATTGTGCGGGCCGGGCTGGTCAAATGAAACAATGGGGTTCGGGTCCGTGGAGGTGGCGGGATTCCCGCCCTCAAAGCTCCATGCCCAAGAGGTGGGCGTGGCGCGGGTGGAATTGTCCTTGAACTGGATGCCAACCCCCGGGCAGGCGAAAGCAGTGAGGCTGTAGAAGCCGGCCTGGGGGCCGCAGGTCGTTTCGTAACCGTCCGTTCCGGTTAGCTGGTGGTTGGCGCCGGTCCACAAGTTGTTGCGCCCGCTTACGTCGCTGTTCAAGGTGGCGCGCATGCGGTCGCGCTGTCCATCGGTGAACATCCGGCTGCAGTAGGAATACTCCATGTAGTTCTGCACGTTCTCAATGATCCCGGCATCACCCTTCACGCCCACGGAATCAACCGTGAAGTAGCCATTGGAATCCTCCGCGTTCCACGCATAGATGCGGAAGGTGATGGGGCCCGGCACATTCACGTAGCCGGCGCCGGAGAGGGCCACCTTGCCGTTCGTAACCATCACGGTGGTGTCGCGCTTGAAGAAGAACACGGTGTTGGATGCCGCCATGCCCAAGTAGGGGCTGCTGGGGATCACCGAGCCCGTGAGGTTGTTCTGGAACGGGGAGTTGCCAACACTGGAACGAATGGCGAAGGTGCGCGGGCCCGTGGCCGAGCGGTTTACGCGGAAGGTGACCGCCGTGGGCGACATGGACTTGCCCACCTCCGGCGTTACCGTGAATTCATAATAGCGGTTCAGGTTGAGCGAGCCGGTAAGCTGCGTGTACAAGCTGTCCGATTGATGCGCGCCGCCATCCCATTGGGAGAAGGAGAAGTTCCCGGCCTCCGAAGAGTTCGCCGACACGCCCACCGCGTGGAAGGGGCTGAAGGTGAGCGTTGTTTCCAAGGTGTCATTCCAATGGACGGTAGGTGCGGGAGAGGGGTCGGTGGTGCCCGATGTCAGGGTCACATCATTAAAGGTGTAAGAGGTGTCCGTGGGCTGCAGGCTGCAGAAGGAGTCATACAGGTTGCAGCTCAGGTGCCCCTTGGTTACCGGGGTATCGTCCACATTGTCGTCCCCGCAGGATACTTCCGGGGCATTGGTGCCCCCCCAAGTGTGCTTCAGGTTGAGGTAGTGGCCCACCTCGTGGGTCAGGGTGCGGGAAGTGAAAACGCTGCTGGTGCCGATGCTTCCGGTGTAGTCATGCAGCAAGATCACGCCATCGCGCAGGGCGCCGCTGGCATCGGCCACGTCCGGCGGCAGTTGGGAGAACCCGGCGGGGGAGAAGTCATCATCGCTGGCCAACGTGCTCACCACCCAGATGTTGATGTAGTGGTCGCGGAACCAGGGCTTCAACTTGGAAAAATTGCTGCCATTGGTGGAGCGCAGGCTGGTGATCCGGTCGATGCCGTTGGTGCAGTTCCCCAGCGGGTCCTTGGTGGCCAGCTGGAATTTCACGTGGATGTTGGCCGCAATGTTGTCAAACCCGCAGCACACGTCGCTGAGGTCGGCATTGAGCTTGGCATAGTCGCGGTTCATGATGTTCACCGCATCGTAGATCTGCGCATCACTGATGTTGTGCGCGTCGCTTCCCAGCGTGGGGTCGTACAAAATGTGGAACACTATCGGCAGCACGTACGTGGTGGTGTCGCTGTCCCGCATGCCTGCCCGTGCCTGCAGGTATTCCTGCAAACCGTGCTCATATTGTTGCTCCTGGTGGAGCAGTCCGGGGTTCTCGGCGATCATGCGTAGGCGCATCTCGTCCGTGTAGCACGGGCGCTGTTGGGCATGAAGGCTGTTCCCGATAAGCAGGACGGAAGCCGTTGCAAGGGAAAGAGCGGAGGAACGAAGCATCATGGATCGAAGGATTGGATCGGGGCGAAAGGTAGGAAATGCCGTTGTGGGGAAGCGTTGAAAGGATGCACCCGCCTTGGACGCGGGCCGGATTTGAGCGGCCAATATAGAAAGCCCGGCAGAAAACTTGGGGAACGGCGGGGAAATGGGGGGTGCACCAGGAGGCATGGACTGAAACCCAGGTAGGCGAAATCTCCCCGGTAGCGGCGAATGCCGGAGAAAAGCAGGACAGGGTAACAGGAACAGACGTGTATAAAATGGTGCATTCATGGCAGGGTGCCCCGTGCCTTGCAGGGGATCTTGGAACGGTTCCAAACATCAGCGGGGATAGCCGTACTTTTGCGGCCCGAAAGCCGGATTGAAACCGGTCTCGCCAAGTAAAACATGGGTTTGAAGTGCGGTATTGTGGGCCTGCCCAACGTGGGCAAGAGCACCTTGTTCAACTGTGTCAGCAGCGCGAAGGCCCAGGCGGCCAACTTCCCGTTCTGCACCATCGAGCCCAACACGGGCACCATCACCGTGCCCGATGCGCGCCTGCAGGCGCTGGCGGCCATCGTAAGCCCGCAGCGCATCCTGCCCACCACGGTGGAGATCGTGGACATCGCCGGCCTGGTGAAGGGCGCCAGCAAGGGTGAGGGCTTAGGCAACCAGTTCCTGGCCAACATCCGCGAGTGCGACGCCATCCTGCACGTGCTGCGCTGCTTCGACGACCCCAACGTGGTGCACGTGGACGGCAGCGTGGACCCCGTGCGCGACAAGGAGATCATCGACATCGAGCTGCAGTTGAAGGACCTGGAGACCGTGGAGGCACGGATCAAGAAGGTGGAGAAGCAGGCGCAGATCGGCGAGAAGGAAGCCAAGCGCCGGTTTGAGTTGCTCAGCCGCATCAAGGAGGCCCTGCTCAAGGGCCAAAGTGCCCGCAGCGTGATCACCGCCAATGACGACCCGGCCTTGTTGAACGAATTCCAGCTGCTCACCACCAAGCCCGTGCTCTACGTGTGCAACGTGGAGGAAGCAAGCGCCGTGACCGGCAACGCCCACGTGGAGGCCGTGCGCAAGGCCGTGGCTGGCGAGAATGCCGAAGTGATCTTTGTCACGGCGGCCATCGAGGCGGAGATCGCCAGCATGGACACCGCCGAGGAACGCGACATGTTCCTGGAGGACCTCGGCCTGAAGGAGCCGGGCGTGAACAAGTTGATCCATGCCGCGTACCACCTGCTGAAGCTGGCCACCTACTTCACCGCCGGGGTGCAGGAGGTGCGCGCGTGGACCATCCACCAAGGCATGACGGCCCCGCAGGCCGCGGGCGTCATCCACAGCGATTTTGAGAAAGGCTTCATCCGTGCCGAAGTGATCGGCTACGACGACTATATCCAACTGAAGGGCGAAGCGGGGGCCAAGGCGGCCGGGAAGCTGCGCGTGGAAGGCAAGGAGTACGCGGTGAAGGACGGCGACGTGATGCACTTCCTCTTCAACGTGTGATGCGCACCCTCCGGATCCTTGCCTTTTTCGTGTTGGTGCTGGGCGTCGGCCATGCATCCCGGGCTGAATCAGGTGTGGAAGAGCAGGCCCGCACCGTGGTCCACATGCTGGAATACGTGGGCGTGGACTATCCGGCCTTCGTGAAGAACGGCCAGGTGCTGGACACCGCCGAGTACGCCGAGCAGTTGGAGTTCGCCAAGCAGAGCATCGCCATTCTGGAAGCACTGCCCAAGGTGGACCAGGCCCCGGACCTGCTGGCCCATGCACACAAGCTGCAGGAACGCATCCTGGCCAAGGCGGACGGCACGGAGATCACCGCGCTGGCCAATGCCTTGCGGCAGGAAGTGATCATGGCCTACAACGTGGCCGTGGCCCCGCGCAAAGCGCCGGACCTCGCCGGCGCGGCCGCGCTGTACACGGCCCACTGCGCCAGTTGCCACGGGGCAACCGGCCATGGCGACGGCCCGCAGGCCGCCAGCCTGGAACCTGCGCCACGCAACTTCCACGACGCGGAGGCCATGTCCGTGCGCAGCCCCTTCGGCCTGTACAACACCATTACCCTCGGCGTGAACGGCACGTCCATGACGCCGTTCACCGGCCTGACGGAAGAGGAGCGCTGGGCGCTGGCCTTCCATGTGGCGGACTTGCGCGTGCCTGCGGATGAACTGAGGCGCGGCGAAGCACTTTGGAAGAACGGTGTGGGCAAGGAGGACTTCCCCAACCTCACCGCCGTGGTGACCACCACACCTGAGGATGCGGCCAAGAAAGGCGGCGCGGACCTCGCCGCCGTGCTGGCCTGGCTCACCGCCCATCCGGAAGCATTGGGAAATAGCGGTCCTTCGCCCTTGAACCTGACGCGCGAACGCCTGGCACAGACACTGGATGCCTACAAAGCAGGCCAGAATGAAGAAGCACGCCGCCTCTCCATCAGCGCGTACCTGGAAGGCTTTGAGCTGATCGAGTCCGCCTTGGACAACGTGGACGCCCCGCTGCGCAAGCAGACCGAGCGGGAGATGATGGCGTTGCGTGCACAGATCTCCCAAAAGGCGCCCGTGGATTCCGTCGCCGCCGGCATCGGCCGCATCAACGTGCTGCTGGAGCGCGCCACCGACAAACTTTCCGGCGACGGCCTCTCTTGGACGGCGGCCTTCTTCAGCTCCTTGATCATCCTGCTGCGCGAGGGCCTGGAGGCCATCCTGGTGCTGGCGGCCATCATCGCCTTCGTGCTCAAGACCGGCCGCCGCGACGCACTTCCATACATCCATGCGGGCTGGATCGCGGCGCTTGGCCTCGGCGTGGCCACCTGGCTCATCGCCCGGTACGTCATCAGCATTTCCGGCGCCAACCGGGAACTGACCGAAGGCGTCACGGCACTGCTGGCCGGGGCCATGCTGCTCTACGTGGGCTGGTGGCTCCACAACAAATCCAACGCCCGTGCCTGGCAGCGCTTCGTGAAGGACAAAGTGGGCGCGGCCTTGGGCAAGAAGACCTTGTGGGCGCTGGCGGGCATCTCCTTCCTGGCGGTGTACCGCGAACTCTTCGAGATCATCCTCTTTTACGAGACGCTCTTCAGCCAGGCGGGCCCGGCCAGCTCACAGGCCGTATTGGCCGGCATCGGCGCTGCGGCCCTGCTGCTGGTGGTGATCGGCGGGGCCATCCTGAAGTACAGCGTGCGCCTGCCCATCGGCCCCTTCTTCGCGGTCACCGGCTGGATGCTGGCGTTGATGGCCGTGGTCTTCGCCGGTAACGGCGTGGCCGCCTTGCAGGAAGCGGGCGTGTTCGATGCCACCTTCGTGCGCTTCATCTCCTTGCCGGTGCTGGGCATACACCCCACCGTACAGGGCTTGGTAACGCAAGCCTGCGTGCTGGCGTTGGTGCTCGGCGTGGTGCTGTGGGGGAGGATGCGGATGGCGCGCGTGGCGGCGCAGTGATTCCCGCAAACTTCGCGCTGTAGTGCCTCTTGTGGCTGGTGGTAGAACTCAATGGACCTGCAAGGGCCAACGAGCCTGCTATTCCTTCATCCACCGGCCACGTGATACCGGTGCGTTATGGCCGTTGCGCAGGGTCCACACGTAGGTGCCGGCGGCCAAGTGGGCTGCCGGGATCAGTTTTCGCGTGCCGGTAAACCGGGTCGCAAGTACAACGCGGCCTGTTGCATTAGTGAGTTCCAGCCAATCCCCAAGTCCAGCCGGTGCGTCCATGGTAAAGCCCGATGTGCCGGGATTGGGAAAAACAGCCACAGCAGCTGGTTGGGGTTCCATGCCGATACCGGTGACAAGGTCGCAGGGCGGTGCATTGGGCACCGAGTAGGCAAAGTCCGCATCCTGGTAGCAGCGCAGTGTGGTGTCTGCTAAATCGGCAACAGGTAGGCCGCATGCATCCAAAAAGGTGCCGTAAACACAGCCGATCCGCTCTATGAACACGGGGTAGTACCACGTGTCGCCATATTCGTCCGGATAATAGGTTCGCACATACCTCAAGTTCAGCCCGTTTATGGCCACATGTCCGGTGTCCGTCACCTGATACCGGGAGTAACATTCAAAATCGTCGGGCTGGAGCCCATCCCAATGGTCTCCAGGTGAAGCGGAGAACCAAATCAGCGTATCCCATTCGTTGGGGGTCTGCATAAACAAGGTTTGCCAGCGGTACAAAACGCCGTCCTCCACGCGGGTCAGAAATGGATCTTCCATGTACACCACGTCCTGCGGCGGGTTCAGGTAGTGGGCGTGTACTTCTGCGGTGATCTTCTGTGCGGTGTAACCATCTAACAAGGAATCCCCGGTGTAGGTGTACATCTTGTACCCGTAGGATTGGCCGTAATTGAAGCCGAACCACCAAGTGGCGCCGGGCGGGCACCATGTCTGCGCGGACAAACCGGTCCAATGCGCAAACAGGGTTATGGCCAACAAGATGCGATAGGGTCTCATTCTTTTACCCATTTTACGGTTTTACGCCCTGATGAAACACTGACTTGCACCCAATACACACCATTCCCTAGGTTCGCGCTGTTCAGCTCAAGCACATTGCTCGAACTCGTTGCCATCAACACTACGCGCCCCGTGACATCGTACACGCGCACATCCATCTTGCCTTTTGTGGTGGATTCGATGTGAAGCTCGTCCATTCCCGGATTGGGCCATAGTTGTGCTTGCCATGCAGGACCCGATACTTCGTGAATGCCTGTGCTGAGGCCGTGCAGCTTCACGAGGAAGGTCAAGTTGGTGTCCCTTACAATGCCATCATCAAATCCTTTGAAGAAGCCTGACAGGAAAATGCTGCCATCCGGGGCCTGCGTGATTGCACTGATCCAGCTGGTCATGTACCATGAGTTGACATTGTGGGTCAGCAGGGCTCCTTCTCCGCTCAGGGCCGTGTTCAACAGGTGACCAGTGGTGTCTAGCAGGGCAATGCCCCGCCGCTGTTGCCCGTCAATGTGTGTGAAGTTTCCGGACACGAGCATTGTTCCATTCCCCAACTGGCCCACATCAGAAGTACTGACCGAATTAGCCCCGTACCAAACTTCATTTCCCTCCGGAGTAAAGCTAAATTTGCCATACTCCGCATGGTTGTTGAAGGTGGTATCCAAGCTGCCGTCCGGCATCAGCCGGATCAGGTGCATGGTATCTGGTTCATTTGGGAAGACGAACTGGCCACAGGCGAGAATGCGGCCGTTGGGCTGCTCTACAAGGTTGACCGCAATACCCTTGATGATGTCCGTATGGAACGTGCTGTCCAAGCTGCCGTCCGGCCAAATGCGGAGAATCCGCCCCTCGGGCAGTCCTTCGTAGGTGTTATACACCCCGCTGATCAGGAAACGCTCCTGCGTGGTGGGCACAAGTGTCCAGATTACTCCGTCAGTTTTCCGCCATTGATAGGTGCTGTCCAGTATGCCGTTCGTGTCAACGCGCAGCAGGGAATAGGAGCCGGGTGCGTTGATTCCCCATTGTTCGGCAACATGATGGTCCCCCGTGCAAAGCACCTTACCGTCCGGTTGTACATACACGTCGCCACCATCGCCGTGCAAAAGCCCAGGATGCGCAAAATTTACCAAGAGTGGATGAAAACTCTGGTCTATCGCGCCGGTTCCGTGGAAATAGCGGACCGGGAAACCGTCTATGTTCAGATAGTAATAATCCCCGGATGAAATAATGCTCCCATAGCCATAGTTTGTGGACCAAGATTCATCCAGGTCGCCGTTGGGCATGATCCGGAAAAAGGAATAAAAAGGGTTGGAGCAACAATTATCAACGCTTATTGCATACCCGGAGGCCAAAACAGTTCCATCTGCCATGGGCATTGCATCGTGAAAACCACCGTTCAGAAAGCGGGTGCAGCGGAACGTGGTGTCCAAGGTGAGCGGTGCCTGGGCCCCGCTGCTGCTGGCCGCAAATGCGGCCAGCAGCGCAAGGGTCATGGCTTTCATGGCTTTAGTACTAATCGCTCCGCAGCAATGCGCACGCCATCATTCAGGAGTTCTACGCTGTAAGTACCGGGCACAAAGCTCCGGGTGTCCAATAGTTGTTGGCCTTGTTTTCCGGACAGGGGCATCCGTTGTAGTTCGCGGCCATTCAAGTCGCGCAGCACCAATATCGCATCCTTCGGGGCATCCGCTAGGTTGTATGCCAGTGTGGCATACGAGGTGGCCGGGTTCGGATAGATGGACAGAAACCTTGGTGTTGCATGTGGCGGGATGGACTGTGGCAGCCGCAGTGACTTTTGTGTAGCTCCTTCACCTGTACAAGGTGAATAGCATTCCCCATATCCGAAGCAGAGGATGTTTTGGGCCCAGAGCGCGGGTCGCTCACAGCCTTCCGCTGCCAAGTTCCGCAAGGCAGTTACTTCCGCACTGTCCAAATGCATCAGGTCATGGCCTGCCTCGTTTGCGGAGGCTAGGAGGGTGATGTAGGACACGGCATCATTGCGTTCCTTCACCTGCTCAGTGGTCAATTTGTACAGCGTTTCCAGCCCGACCAATAATTCATTGGCAGCATTGTATTCCCCGCGTTCTAAGTGGGTAAGGGCTTCGCTGTAGCGGGCACCTAGGCTGGGCACTTGCTGCCAGCGCGCAAGAATACTGTCCGTGCGGATGCTCACGGTGTCATTTTTCCATTCGCTGATCATTTCGTCGGCAGCGAAGCTCATGTCCGCGTGGTGCTGGCCCATGTCACTTTCCAATTGGGTGCGGAATGTCCTTTGATTCCAGGAACCTACTATGAGGTCGATCATGTATTGGGGCAGGGGCCACGGAGCTTCGTATTGCACCCATTTGATGAAGCCTTCTTTTTTTGTCCCGTCCGGATTGGCCAAAAGTACTTCCAAGAGCATGGCCTGCGGCATGATGTTTTTCAAGACTGCCTCTCGCAAAATTTCAGTGGAGAGGTAGGGACTCTTGGCTATCAGCTCATCGTGGAGTAGCCAAGCATCCTGGGGCCAGGTCAATTGCACTTCTTGAAGAAGGGCATCCGTATTGCCGCCGTCCAGTAGAGCGTTGAACACAAAAGCTGTGTTTACATAAGCAGTTTTAGAGGCAACAAATTCTGCTCGAACTGCGTCCATGTCGGCTTCGGTGTATCGCTGCGGTTGGCGACCATCCAGATGGGAAGGGCAACCATTGGTGTGGGTGGTTAAGGCAATGCCCACCCAGCCCGGCGTAAAGTCCAGCGGCTTTGCGGCTGGTTCGGACGAATTATTGTACCAGTAATTCAGCACATAGTCCGTGTTGTTCTTAAAATCGCTTTCGTCCTGGGGGACATTCACATCCTGGGTGAAGATGTTGCCGGCGGGCCTGGAATACGATCCTTGTTGGGTACGTATCCCGTGTTCGCTTAGTATGTGTGGATCACCTATTTTTCGATCATAAATATCTTGGGCGGCAGGGTTGCTGTTGGTGTCACAGAGGAATTGCAACCCAATGTAAGCGGCGGAGGATGCCGATGCCTTGCAAACACCTTCCCCCACAAAGCCGAAGTTCGTGTTCAGCGCTTCATTGCCGTACACCTGGCTATTATACTCCCCGCTGAAATTGATGCGGACCCCGGTGAAGGGATTGGTCGCATCTGGTGATCGTGTGAAGTGGTTTTCTTCAATGCGGAAGCCATGCCCGAAGGTCGAGAAGAGGCCATGGTGTCCGCCTTCTGACAAGACGTTCTGGTCAAGGGACCCACCGGGAACCACCGCCTTTCCACCACCGGAGAAATTGCTTTTAAGAACCTGAAAACTATTCACGGAGCGGCTATACACCCCGACCACATTGTCCGTGAAATCGCAGTCTGACACTAAAAAAGCTCGGTCCGTGGAAGAGACGGAGGCTTGTATGCCATGGTCCAGCCCTTTGAAGGTGGACCGGGTAAGGTTTTCTTCTGGGCAAGGCATTCCGAGTGGTTGGATGGAAGAACAAGCACCCGTAACGGAATATTGTGCATCAATGCTTATAATCCCTTGACCCAGCTTGTTACTTTCTGTGATGGTGTGCTGCAGGTTCTTGAAATTACAACCCCTGAACCTGATGCCGTCCACTTTCCACATGCTCACATGCGCATAGAAATCATCACCACCCCTGTAATTGTCATCAATTATAAAGTCGCAATAGTCGAAGAAACTTCGATTGGCAATGGGCTGGCCCCCAGGTGTCGTGTTTTGGTAAGCAATGTAGCTTACTGCTCTCCTGCAGTTCCAAAATGTGCCACCAACTTGGTCTGGGGTGCCTTTCACCTGGACTACTCCACCGATCATGTTCCAATCTTGTGGGTTCATCGTTTGTATTCCCTCCCGTGCGTTTGCGATCACTCCGCCATTCTGCAGCACCACAAGTGCTTGATGATTTGGAATCGGGTACCCGCCTTGGTCCTGGTTGCTCGTGCCCCAGGCTTCAATCCCACGCCAAAAATCGCAAGCACTTGTCGCATTGATCAACCCGCCGTCAATGATCAATCGCGCTCCTTGTTTTACGATGATCTTACCATCTGTTGGCATGTCTACCAAGCATTGTATGGTTAACGTAGCGCCTGGCTCCACAGTGATGTTCCCTCCCATCACCCTGGCCCTACTCCAAGTTTCATCCGTTGTGATGGTCTTGTCCAGTGACGGATCGCGTGTTTCCCAGGTAAGCCATCCACTACGGAGTGTAGCCATAAGTATTTGTTGCATGTTTCCCATTTGCAATGGACTCCAATGTGTCTTTGTTCGGCTATATCCCATTACTGAATTGGTGCATTCAGGACTCATATTGTTGTTTTCGTATGGATTGCACCAGTTGGCATCTTCGCCAGAGCAGGTCAAATCAGGGAAAGCAGAGCATTGTAACCATGGATGAGCAAATCCAAGTGAATGTCCCAGTTCATGGGCAATTATTTCATGAACTGAGGCCGGATCTCCGCCGTAAACATTTGGCATACTCACACCGCCGTATGTGGTGGTTATTGTATTGGGCAGATGACCGGTATAGCTGCTCCAAACATTCTGCATCACAACATAGGATCCGGTAGCCTCACCACCAACAAGGCCATACAAATCACAAGTTCTACCAATTAAAAAGACGTTCAAGTACTTGCAGCGATCAACTGCGTAATTATTTAGCAAGTAATTTACGTCTGTGTAGCAGCCAGCGCAATTGTCACATCTGCCAATCCCACCATCAGGGCATTGTTGACAACAAGACATGCATGGGGAGTTGCCGTAGTACCCAGCATCATCCTGATGGAATAGAATGCTTTCTACTTCAAAGCGAACCCGGGTATCTGTAATTTCAGGAGCATCAACCACGCCATTGTGCGCCTCTGGCTGTACATTGCCGTAGATGTCATTAACGGATGGCCCGCCAGGGCCTCCTACCGGTTGGAATATACTGTTCAAGTATGCCATGTGGGCAGGATTGTTTGGTTGGAAATTCCCCGATCCGTCACCTTTTTGCATGACGTGCAGAACTACCCGGATTGTTTTGATCGGGTCTGAGGGTTGTGGTAAATAATCTACAGCCAACCCCGAACTATTTGCTGATCGATGAACACATTGAATAGGGAACAATGGAGGAGGAACCTCGTATTGCGCCTGTGCCGGAGTTGGAGGAGTGAAACAGTCAAATTGGCCCTTCGAAAGGGAGGGAGCCAAATACGATAACAGTACAAGCGCAACTACTCTTATGCTCTTGGCAATAAATCTTAGGAGCCTTGAGGCTAAAAGAATATTTTGGGTAGGTGTGTGTGCCGGGGGGGGGGGGGCAGTTCATCATTTATGGGGTGTTGTTGTTAGGTTGCAGGTTCCGCAGCCGTTGACCGGGGGTTGGAGGGTTCTATTATAAGGTAAATATACATAATTTACAAAATAACTTTGGCATAATTATTGATGTCATTGGATTTCAAATAGATTCGAGTAATGACCAAAAGTGGCTTTAGGATTCATTGGTTTGAGGGGGCTGTGGAGGCAATTGGTGGGGTAGTAGCTTAGTTATACGGAACCTCATTTGTGGATTCGGGCGCATCATAAGGGTGGCTCGAAGTACCTCGAACGGATGGCACGCGAAGCAATCGTTCGCTCAGACAAGGCGCAGCGCAGGGAGGATACTGGGACGAAGTATCCGACTGAGCTGCAACTGGCACATCCCGTTCGCGGGAGCAGTATGAGCGAACGAGGGCGAGCATCCAAAAGAACCCTCCCTATCGATCGTGCCGCCGGAGCGAGGTACTTCGAACCACCCATAAGGTTATGGACCCCATGGCTTTTGTAGTCATCGGCGGGGCCATCCTGAAGTACAGTGTGCGCCTGCCCATAGGCCCCTTCTTCGCCGTCACCGGCTGGATGCTGGCGTTGATGGCCGTGGTCTTCGCCGGCAACGGCGTGGCCGCCTTGCAGGAAGCGGGCGTGTTCGACGCCACCTTCGTGCGCTTCATCTCACTGCCGGTGCTGGGCATACATCCCACGGTGCAGGGCTTGGTAACGCAAGCCTGCGTGCTGGCGTTGGTGCTCGGCGTGGTGCTGTGGGGGAGGATGCGGATGGCGCGCGTGGCGGCGCAGTGAGGTTCCGTAGCGCAGGTCGGAGGTGTTCGCGGGCTGACCGTTTAAACTGTGAACAGGGCTTTGCGGTGCAGGGCATATCCCTGCTCAGGTCGGGCACTCACTGGTGGTTGATCGATCGTACGATGCCACGACAAGGCATGTGCACGCAAGGACCGGTCCAAAACTTTTTCTTGCAAAGGGCGGCAGATGGAGGTAACTCGCAGGGCCGTTCGTTACCTGTTCCTGCCGCACACCCTCAATTTCCATGACCATGAAACGTATTGTCACCTGCTCATTGGTCCTTGCCGCCGGTCTTTCCGCTTCCGCACAGTCCATTTACATCCCACCGGATTATTTTGGCGAGGATTATAAGAAGTCCATCGGCTTCTGGGAGAACGACAACCAAGTGGTGACCACTGATGGCCATCCGGCAAAGGACGTGCGCTTCTATTCCGAAGGCGGCATGCCACGAGCCTATCTCCGGGAACGTTCACAGGTTTCCTTCACCCTGGCCCATGTGGACACCATCATCGCCACCATGGATACGCTCTGGCGCTTGGACATGCGCCCGTATGGCCCGCATGCGCAGGTGGCATCACCGGTAGGCTTCGTACAAAAGGACTGGACGCAGAACTTCTACCTCCCTTGGTGCGGGGACAGCGGCGTGACTGACGTTCAAGGCTATTGCCGGGTGGTCTACCCCGAGATCTTTCCCAAGATCGACATGCACTTCTACAGCGGAAGCGCGGGCCAGAAGATGGCCTTCGTGATGAGGCCCGGCTGCGACCCGGCCGACCTGAAGCTCGCCTTCACCGGACAGGACAGTATCAAGCTGGACCTATGGGGCGCGTTGAAGATCTACTACGATGGCAAGTTCATGGAGATGCCCTTCGCGCAGGCCTATCAGGTCGGTGCGGGCAACACGATCATCCCCGTAAGCTGGGTGCCGAGCTACAATGTGAACAATGGTACTGGCGTGGTGAGTTTCCAATACAGTTCGTACAACCCCTCATTGCCGCTGGTGTTCCAAGTGGGGCCACCGCCAGCCTTGGGAGGTGGGCCAGCAGAAACGCCGGGGGTGTGCTGGGCGGCATATTTGGGCGGTGATGGGGAAGACCAGGTCTTCGCCAGCGATGTGGATGCGCAAAACAATTACTATGTATCCGGGGAGACGTTCACACAAGACATCAATTTCCCCGTTCATAATGGCCAAGTCACGATACAGGCCAGCCCCAGGGTATTTGCGACCAAGTTCAATGCCAACGATGGATTGGAATGGTCGGACCTCTATGGCTGCTCCACTTGGCCCGGCGACCAAGTGGCATACGCCCTGACGGCGAAGCCTAATGATTTCCCCGGGGATAAGCTGTTCATTGGTGGTGTTGTCTCCGGGAACGACCTGTATCAAGCGGCTCCGGATGGGGCGTGGCATGACTTTACGGAAGATGGTCCATCATGTGGATTCATTGCTGAACTCAGGAAAAACGATGGCCACATAGAATGGTCGACCTATTTCGGAGGCTACGGTTCCGTGGTCTACAACATGGATATCGACAAGTACGGCCGACTGGTGCTCACCGGCAGCAATTCAGGTGACCTGCCCGACCATACGGTGCCTCTGCCGCCGAACGCAGAGCAGTGGCCCTTCACTTCCGGTTCCCAACCCGACGCATTCGTGGCCATCATCCGGCCTGACCATCAGATCTTGTGGAGCACCTACATCGGCGGGACGAGTTTTGATGCCGGTTATTCGGTGCGATATGGGGGCGACAAGATCGTGGTGGCCGGCATCTCAAGCAGCCCCAGCCTCCCCACCCATGATGCAGGCAATGGCGGACAGTACGTGACCAACCTGAACGGCCCACAGGATACCTTCATCATGGAATTCGATTTGAATGGCCAGCAACTTTGGGGCACCTACGTAGGCTATGGCGCATCCATGGGTTTCCAAGGCTTGGCCGTGAACCAGTCCAACGGCGATGTGTTCCTCACCGGCTATATCCAATTGGGCACGCTGCCGGTCACTTCGAGTGCGCCTTGGTATGATGACACCTACTCCGGAACCGATGATGACGGATTCATCCTCCAATTCTCGGGAAGCGACCAGACGATCCAATATGCCAGCTACATCAGCGCGGATGAATATGATGAACCGCGAGCGGTGGTGGTACTTCCCGACGGCCAGTTCATCGTTGCGGGCTTGACGTTTGACAATTCCTTTGAGACCCGATGGATCGACGGCCTTTATACGGAGCAGAACATGATGGGCGCCGGGGACGGATTCATCATGGCATTTACCCAGGAGCATGACTTGGCATGGGCCACGTATTTCGGCGGTGATGAAGACCCCAACACCCATGCGGACTGCATCCGGACACTGACCTTCAAGGGGAACGACCGGCTTTACGCTGCGGGATATACGGATGCAGCGTATGACCAAGGCCAGTTCTTCCCCCTGCATGACGAAGGGGGCGGGGCATGGCCGGACCAGACCTTTGACCCGACTGCGGACGGCTTTGTCTCTGCATTCTGCATTCAAGGCGTTCTGACCGGCATATCCGAACTGTCATTGGCTGGCCACATCCCCGGCGTTTCGGAAACAGCTGATGGTCAATGGCAGGTTTCAAACCTGGGCGTAGGCCCACACCGGTACGTCGTGACGGATGCCTTAGGCCGTATTGTGAAGGAGGGGGTGCTCCATGGCGGTGGGCAATCACTGATTGAAACGCATGGTCTCACCGATGGGACCTATGTGGTCAACATTGCTGATGAACGCGCACAGCGGGCGGTACTGATCTGCCGGTAGTCATGGGACATTGGCGGTTGGCAGCCTTGATGGCCATGGCCTCGCTGTGTGGCTCGAACCTGATTGCCCAAATATCCTGGGCATCCGCAGGGCTTCCGGGCCATGCGGCCAATTTCCAACAAGTATGGGCGGACGGTGATGGCGCCATCTACTATGCCGGGGCCCCAAGTGTTGAAACAGATCACAACGCACTGATGTGCTACACGGACGGTCATTGGGATGCACTGGATACCTTGGATGGGCTGATCTCCACCGTGGTGAAGTACCGCGACACGCTCTTTGTGGGAGGCAGCTTCGACGTAGGTGCCAGCGCAACCACGCACGGTGTGGAGTACTACGATGGTTCAGGATGGCAACCGTATGGGGAATTCGACATAGATGCGGACGTGCGCCGCTTGCGCGTGATCGAGGACACCCTCTACGCAGTGGGCACCTTTTCCTCCATTGACGGGGTGCCCAGTAATGGCGTGGCCAAGCGGGTTGGGGGCAGCTGGGTGCCGGTAGGTTTGTTCACCGAGCCGGAAGAGACCGTACTTGATATTGTGAAGTACCGCGATACGCTGGTCGTGATCGGACCGGATTTCGATACGGGACGGGACATTGGCTTCTTGGACCATGATGGCCAATGGAAACTCCTTGGCCCCGGCATTCTGGGTGGACTCTCCGGTGCGCATAGCTTGGCCGTGTATCAGAACAATCTTTACGTAGGGGGGCAGATCTCGCTGCCAGCGGGCAATCCCGGCCAGGAGATCATGAAGTGGAACGGTTCGGCCTTCGAGGGCTTGGGACAGGGGCTGCAGTGGTCTGAGAACAACACCACCTCCTTTTGCGATGTGCGGGCCATGGTGGAGCATGACGGCCTGCTCTTCGTGGGCGGAGGCTGCAACTATGCCGGGGGCATCCCCTCGCACGGAGTGGCCGTTTGGGATGGATCCCGCTGGTGCAGTGTGCCGGGCCACCCCAACCAGGATGAAGGCGTGTTCGGCATGGACTTCTATCGCGATACGCTCTTCATCACCTGTGGCTACGTCGCGGATGGCGATTCGGTGAACCTTGCCGCCAAATTCGTCGGGACAAGCTATATCGATAGCTGCGGCGCACCAGTCGGCATTGCTGAACATGAACAACCGGTGGCCCCCGCACCGACCATCATCCAGACGGCCGATGGCCAATGGCAGGTCTTGGGACTGGGTGCGGGCCAACATCCGTACATGGTGATGGACGCCTTGGGCCGGATCATAGAAAAGGGTTCAGTAATCGGGGCCGGGCCGTCTATCATCCCGACGGGCGGCTTATGCGCGGGTGTGTACATGGTGTGCATTGAAGGGCATGCCGCCCAACGGGTCATCAAGTCCAATGGATCAAGATGAGCAAAAGGTATTCGGGCCTGCGCGCCCTTCTCCTGCTTCCATGCCTCGGTTTCGCCTCCATGGCCGTTGCCGGGGACAAATACGGTGGGGAATTCCGATTTACGCGAGTAGCCGGCCTCACCTACTCCATCGAACTTCAGCTATACAGCAATCCAAATGAGGTAGCGGGCCCACCATGGGCCGTTATCAATTTCGGTGATGGCGTGACCGATACGGTCAGTTCAAGTTCCTCATCGATGATCCAAGGCAATTGTTCCCTTACGGAAGTGAAGACCTATATGACCCAGCATACCTACTCAGGGCCTGGTTCCTATTCATTGACCGCCAAGACCAGCACCAGGATTCCCGCCATCTCAAACATTCCGGGGAGTGTGAACGTTCCGCTTTGCGTTCCTGCGCTGCTTGTGGTCAACGGGCCTGATGATTCTTCGCCCATCTTCATGAACGGACCTTACAGTTCCTATTTCAATGGAACGGTCCTCACCCACGATCCCCAAGCCTACGATTCCGATGGCGACAGTCTTTCGTTCGATCTCGTGGTGCCCCAAGGGCAGGATTGCCAACCCATTATGGACTACCTGTTTCCGGATGAGGTCCAGCCCGGGTCCAGTACGATGGCGATCGACCCGCACACTGGTGTGTTCCAATGGGACCATCCGCAAATGCCGGGGTATTTTGACATCGCGATCCGCTGCACGGAGTGGCGGAACAGCGTGATGCTCGGCGCGGTGGTGCGGGACATGACACTTTGTGTACCTGCATCGTTGACTGGTGTCGAAGTGCAGGAAGATTATTCGCCCATTATCGTGACCCAGACCGCCGATGGTCAATGGCAGGTCTCGGGCCTAAGCATGGGCCCGCACCGGTATGTGGTGATGGATGCCTTGGGCCGAATTGTGAAGGAGGGGTCGCTCCAGGGAAGTGGGCAGCCACTGATAGAAACGCAGGGTCTCAGCGATGGGACCTACGTGATCAAAGTTGCGAATGAGCGCGCACAGCGGATGGTAGTGATCCGTCGGTAGAGTAATGGGGCCCTGGTGGCTGCTTGCCTTGCTGGCCGTGGTGTTCACGGGCGGTGGCGTGGCGGCGCTCCAGGAAGCGGGCGTGCTGGAGGCCACCTTCGTGCGCTTCATC
>JAFDZG010000096.1 GCA_018267065.1 Bacteroidota bacterium | reverse complement strand
ATCAGCGGCGATCGCAACAGCGGGGACAGCTTCCCCCTGGGCACCACCACCGTGACCTACACCGCCACGGATGCGGCAGGCAACACGTCGATCTGCTCCTTCACCGTGACCGTGACGGACAACACCGATCCCGTGATCAGCGGATGCCCCGGCGACATCAGCCTGAGCGCCGGTGCCGCCTGCACGGCCGTGGCCACCTGGACCGCGCCCACCGTCAGCGACAACTGCAGCGGCGCCACAATCAGCGGCGACCACGGCAGCGGCGACACCTTCCCCTTGGGCACCACCACCGTGACCTACACCGCCACCGATGCGGCGGGCAACACGTCGATCTGCTCCTTCACGGTGACCGTGACCGACAACACACCCCCAAATGCCGTTTGCCAAAGCTTGACCGTGTACTTGGATGCCGCTGGCCAAGCCACGATCTCTCCAGCAGATCTGGACGGTGGCTCCTCCGACAACTGCAGCATTGCAGGCATGAGCATCAGTCAAACCACTTTCGACTGTACCGACCTAGGCATGAACACTGTGGCCTTGACCGTAACCGACCCAAGCGGCAATAGCGCAACCTGCACATCCACGGTAACCGTTGCGGACACCCTTTCGCCCACCATCATCTGTCCCACGAACCTCATCGTGAACAACGGCCCAGGCCTATGCTCGGCAACCGTGAACTACCCCATGCCCGTGGTATCCGACAATTGCAGCAGCAACCTGGTCTTGACAGCCGGCTTGCCAAGCGGCAACGTATTCCCCACCGGCACCACAACGGTCTCCTACCGTGCAACCGATCCTTCAGGCCTTTCAGACAGCTGCTCCTTCACCGTAACGGTGATCGATGCGGAAGCTCCGGTGATCTCCTGCCAGAACGTATCCGTCATCATGGATGCCAGTGGCCAGGCGAGCATCACCGCGGCCATGATCAATGGCGGCAGCACGGACAACTGCGGCATAGCAAGCATCACTGCATCGCCCACCACCTTCACTGCCGCAGGAAACTTCCCTGTAACACTCACCGTGACCGACATCAACGGCAATACCTCAACCTGCACCTCCACCGTGACGGTGATCGACAACACGCCCCCCGTGATCCTCTGCCAACCCACCACCATTTACATCGACAACAACGGCACCGCCATCCTCAATGCCACCGACATTGACGCCGGCAGCTCGGACAACAGTGGAACGCTTAGTCTGTTCACCCTCCCAAGCACCTTCAACTGCGGCCAGCTCGGAAGCAACTCCACTTACTTGCTGGGCACCGATGCCTCGGGCAACATGGCCTTCTGTGCCACCACCGTCACGGTGCTGGACACCCTTGATCCCGTAGCCGTTTGCCAGGATATCACGGTGAACCTGGGGGCCGGCGGAACGGTCACCATTACACCCGCCATGGTCGGGGCCAACAGCACGGACAATTGCGGGGGAAGCCTCAACCTCGCATTGAGCCAAACGACCTTCAATGCAACGGGCACCTACACCGTGGTGCTCACCGTAACCGATGCCAGCGGCAATACCAGCACCTGCTCCTCAACGGTAACGGTGATCGACAATGATCCACCCGTGGCCATTTGCCAGGATGCAACGATCTACCTCGACCAAAACGGCAGTGCCGCCCTCTACCCCGGAATGATCAATGCCGGCAGTTACGACCTGCAAGGTCCGGTAACACTGTCCACAAGCCAAAGCTCATTCGGCTGCAACCAGCTTGGGGTGAACAATGTGACCTTGATCGTAACGGACAACAGCGGGGGCCAATCATTCTGTTTGGCACAAGTAACCGTACTGGACACCATTGCCCCGGTGGCCGCGTGCCAAGACATCACGGTGAGCCTGGGCCCGGATGGCACCGCCACCATTACGGGCGCGATGATCGGTGCGAACAGCACGGACAACTGCGGCAGTGCATTGAACTACACCATCAGCCAAAGCACCTTTACGGGCACCGGCACGTACTCTGTGGTGTTCACGGTGACGGATGCCAGCGGCAACAGCAGTTCGTGCACCTCCACGGTCACCGTAGCGGACGATACGCCTCCGATCGCCATTTGCCAGAACGATACCATTTACTTGGACAACAGCGGTGCCGCCACCATTACGCCCGAAATGATCGATGCCGGCAGTTATGACATCGGCGGCACCATCACCCTTTCCGCCAGCCAGCTCAATTTCAACTGCAACAACCTGGGGGCGAACAACGTCACCCTGATCGTTACGGACAATACCGGCAACCAGACCTTCTGCCTCTCAACGGTTACCGTGCTGGACACCATTGCCCCGGCAGCAGCTTGCCAAAACATCACGGTGGGACTTGATCCCGATGGCACCGCCACCATCACCGGTGCGATGGTCGGTGGCAACAGCACCGACAACTGCGGCAACGCCCTTACATACAGCCTCAGCCAGTACACCTTCAATTCCACCGGCGCCTACACCGTGGTGCTCACCGTGACCGATGCCAGCGGCAACAGCAGCACCTGCACCTCCACCGTTACCGTGAATGATGATGCGCCCCCCGTTGCCGTATGCCAGGACACCACCATTTACCTGGACCCCGACGGACATGCGGGCATCACGCCGGAAATGATCGACGGTGGCAGCCATGACGTGGGCGGCACCATCACGCTGGGCGCGAGCCAAACTGATTTCGGCTGCAACAACCTGGGGCCGAACAGCATCACCTTGATCGTGACGGACAATACAGGCAACCAGGCCTTCTGCATCGCCGTGGTCACTGTACTGGACACCATTGCCCCCGTGGCCTTGTGCCAGGACATCTCCGTGGTGCTGGACAACCAAGGCCAGGTGTCCATCACCGGGGCGACCATCGGTGCCAACAGCACGGACAACTGCCCGGGCGGCCTCAGCTACAGCCTGAGCCAATCCAACTTCAACGCCACCGGCACATACACCGTGGTGCTCACCGTAACCGATGCCAGCGGGAACAGCAGCACTTGCAGTTCCACGGTCACGGTGATCGACAACACTCCACCGGTGGCCCAATGCCAGAACACAACGATCTACCTGGATGGAAACGGCAACGCCAGCATCACGCCGCAACAGATCGACGGCGGCAGCTTTGACAATGCGGGCATCACCGCCATGACCGCCAGCCAAACCGTGTTCGGCTGCGCCGACCTGGGCACCAATCCCGTATCGCTCACCGTGTTCGACAACATGGGCAATACGGCCACTTGCGAAGCACTCGTGACCGTACTGGACACCCTTGCGCCCACGGCCATCTGCCAGGACATCACCGCTTACCTGGACCCTTCAGGGCAAGTGACGATCAGTGCGGCGGACATCGGCGGAAGCAGCACCGACAATTGTGGAAGCGGTCCGCTAACCCTGCAACTTGACACCCTCCACTTTGTAGGGGAAGGCCAGTTCCAAGTGGTGCTCACCGTGACCGATGCCAGCGGCAACACCAGCATTTGCACGGCCATCGTGAACACGGTGAAGCCACAGCCTCCCTTGGTGATCCCCGCCGGCTTCTCCCCGAACGGCGATGGCATTGCGGACAACTGGGTGGTCCAAGGCCTGGAATACTATCCGGAAAACGAAGTGGTGATCTTCAACCGCTGGGGCAACTTGCTTTACAAAGCCGCGCCCTACCTGAACGATTGGCATGGCCAGGTGACCTCCGGCGGTGCCATGCCCGGTGAACTGCCCGCCGGCACCTATTTCTACCGCCTCTCCCTCGGCAACGGCGACGTCCGTACCGGATACCTCCAAATGAACCGATGAGGATGAGCCACGTACAACGCTCCGTAATGCGCACATTCACCTCATTCGTTGCCGCGTTGTGCACGCTTTGGGCATCGGCGCAGCAAGACCCCATGTACAGCATGTACATGTGGAACATGATGGCCATCCAGCCGGGCTACGCCGGCAGCGCCGACGTGCTGAACGTGACTGCCCTCTCGCGGATCCAATGGGCCGGCATAGACGGTGCTCCCATTACCCAAAGCCTCTCAGCGCACAGCCCGCTCAACGCACGGTCGCTCGGCATCGGTGGAAGCCTGGTGCACGACCGCATCGGCCGAACCTATACCACCAGTGCCTACGGCGACATAGCCTACCGGATGAACGTGAACCACAACACGCGTTTGGCCCTGGGCCTAAATGCCGGCATCAACCACGCGGTGATGGCCAACACACAAGTGGAAAACACGGACCCGAACGACCCCACCTTCCGTTCGGACATCAGCGGCCGGATCTGCCCCAACTTCGGTTTTGGCGCATATCTATGGTCCCAGCACGGTTATGCAGGCATTGCCGTGCCCAAGCTGCTGCGCAATTACCTCGGCCGCACCTCCGGAGAGGATGGCGTGAGCTCACGTTTCATGCAGGAGGCCACCCATGTATTCATTACCGCTGGCTATGTGCTTCCCTTGGGCGCGGTCATGTTCAAGCCTGCGATCATGCTGCGCGCCACCGAAGGAGCACCGCTCTCGGGCGACATCTCCGCGAATTTCTTCCTCCAGGAGAAATTCATCCTGGGCGCGGCCTACCGGAATGGAGACAGCTTTACCGGCATCCTGGCCATGCAGGCCACTGACCAGATCCGCGTGGGTTATGCTTACGACATGGGCATCAGCGCGCTCAACCGCCGCGCGGGCGGCGCCCATGAGATCATGGTAAGCTATGCCCCTGTTTTCACCCGTGAACGCGTGCGCTCACCCCGATACTTCTAACATGCGCACCCGGTTGCTCCTGCTCCTGGCATTCCTTTCCTCCTGGTCCCTTCTGCCGGCCCAGGAGGCCCTGCTGCGCCAGGCAGACCGCCTCTATGCCAACTACAGCTACCATGACGCCATTGAGCGCTATGAGCAAGCCTTCCGGAAGGAAGCCACCAGCATGGATGGTGCACGCCGGCTTGCCGATTGCTACTGGACGCTCCGCGACGCGCCCAACGCCGAACGCTGGTACGCCATAGTGGCTGCCTCCTCGCAAGCCACCGCCATTGACATGTACCGTTACGCCGAACTGTTGCGCGCCAGCGGGCAGTATGCCGACGCCGATACCTGGCTGAAGCGGTTCGGCAAGCTTGCCCCCAACGACAGCCGCGCCCTTCTGAAGGACAATGCCGCCCAAAAACTCGCCGCCATCATGGACGGGGAAGGCATCAGCCATAAAGTGTCCCCCTGCAACATCAACAGCGCCTACAGCGAAATCTCCCCGTTCATCAAGGACGGCATCCTCTACTTTGCCTCCAACAGGCCGGAACAATTGCTGGTGAAACATGTGCACAGCCTCAACGGCATGCCCTTCTTGGACCTCTACCAAGGCCGTGTGGACGGCGACGGCAATGTGACGGGCGCAGCGCCGATGGGCGACGGGATCAATACGTCCTACCATGAAAGCAACGCAGTGATCAGCCCGGACGGACGCGAATTGTATTTCACGCGGAACAATGTCAGTGAAGGGAAACGCGTGCTTAGCGAGGATGGCGTGAACAACCTCCAGATCATGGTGCGCGAACGCACCGCGGAGGGCTGGGGCCGCGAACGGCCTTTCATCCACAACAGCCCGGCCTACTCCGTGGGCCATCCGGCACTGGCCTTGGACGGACGTCGCCTGTACTTCACCAGCGACATGCCCGGTGGCCTTGGAGGGAAGGACATCTGGTACTGTGAGCGCGAAGGTGTGGGCGCCCCATGGGGCGATCCCGTCAATGCCGGGCCGGAAGTCAATACAGAGGGCGATGAGCTCTTCCCGTTCGCTTACAAGAACACGCTCTACTTCGCTTCGGACGGGCGCCTGGGATTGGGCGGCCTCGACATTTTCCAGTGCACAATACGGGCCAATGGCCATGGCATTGCAGAGAATGTCGGTGCCCCGGTAAACAGCCCTGCTGACGATTTTGGCCTGTGCCTTGACGAAAACGGTGACTTGGGCATGTTCGTTTCAGATCGTGATGGGGCCTTGGCAACTGAGAACATCTACACGTTCCACATGCACAGCAAGCCCGAGAAGAAGCGCATCTGGAGCGGCCGTGTGCTGGACGTGGCCGATGGCAGGCCCGTGCCCTTCCTTCCTGTGAAGCTTGTGGACGCCAGCCACAAGGAGCTGGCCCGGACCACCACCTCCGAGCAAGGCACCTATGAAATGCAAGCACCCGCGGAAGCTGCCTCCATCTCCATCTCCGTGGAAGGTGGGCCGCAAGCTGAATTGGACTATGATGAACTGACCATCTCACCGTACGGTGACACCGAACTGCCGGACATCTACCTGAACAGCGTGATGGACTTGCCCGTCAACGCCATTATACGCGATGCGGCAACTGATGAATGGCTGGAAGGCGTGGACGTCGCCATCCATGACAAGCAAAGCGGCACCCTGCTGTTCACGGGCACCACGGACAGCCAAGGCATCACGCGCGGCCAGATCCCCTACCAACGTTATGGCGACGATGTTTCGTACGAGGTGAAATTCACCAAGCCCGGCTACCTCAGCCGCACAGTGGACGTGGACTTCCGCGTGCTGATGTTCCTGGAACAAGCGTTGACGGGGCCGGAAGGCACGGCGATGAGCCCCGTAACCACCGGGCTGGACATGGCCAAGGCCATGAACTTGCGGCCCATCTACTTCGACTACCGCGACGCCAGGATCAGGCCGGATGCAGCACTTGAACTGGACCAAGTGGCCGAAATGATGCAGGCAAACCCCTCCATTACCATCGACCTGAGGTCGCACACCGACAGCCGTGCAAGCACTGAATACAACGATGTGCTAAGCCAGAGGCGCGCGGAAAGTTCGAGGCAGTATCTGATCGGCAAGGGCATTGGCGCAAACCGCATCACATGCAAGGGCTACGGCGAACGGCAGCTGGTGAACCGTTGCGCAGATGGCGTGGAGTGCTCCGAGGCGGAACACCAAATGAACCGGCGCACGGAATTCATCATCACTGGCTGCACGGAGTGCCCACGCTCAGTGGCCAGCGGCCGTCCTTGACCCCTTCGGCCAAGCCCTACCGGCATGCCACGGCGTGCACATGGCCAGAGGCCCATCCCCATGGGGGCACGGACCGATCACCGCGAAGTTCGGCGCACTACTTCCGCAAGGTCAGCGGCATGCACCTCAGGCGTGAACCAAGGCTGCTGCACCAATTCCCGGGCCACCTCCGGTACAATGTCGGTGATGAACACGGTGCGCTTTCCCTTGCGGATGCCGCCCACCATGTCTTCCAGGCGCTTGATGCCCGTGGCATCGATCAGCGGAACATACTTCATGCGCAATACCACCACGCGATGGGCATCACTGACCTCTTTCATCACGTGCTGGAACCGCAGTGCGGCCCCGAAGAAAAGCGGGCCTGTGATCTCGAACACCAGCATGTCCTTGGGCAAGCCCTTTAGTTCGAGGTCCACCTCACGGGTGGTGGAAGCTTCACCCTCGCCCAGCACCGGCCGCAGGTCGGTGACATCGGCCATCCGCTTCATGAAAATGAACGCGGCCAGCACCATGCCCACTTCAATGGCCAGCACCAGATCAAAGACCACCGTGAGCACGAAGGTCACCAGGAGCACCGCCAGGTCGTAACGGTTGCCTTTGAACGCACTGCGGAAATAGCTCCACTCGCCCATGTTCCAAGCAACGGCCACCAGGATGCCCGCCAGGCAGGCCATGGGGATCAACGCGGCCAAAGGCGCCGCCACCAACATGATCACGAGCAATGTGAGGGCATGCACAATGCCGCTCACGGGTGTCCGCCCCCCGTTGTTCACATTGGTGGCGGTGCGGGCAATGGCCCCGGTAACAGGGATGCCGCCAAACAACGCGCTGAGCATGTTGGCCCCTCCCTGCGCCACCAATTCCATGTTGCTGCGGTGGCGCCCGCCGATCATGCCATCGGCAACTATGGCGGACAACAGTGACTCGATGCTGCCCAGAAGCGCGATGGCGATGGCCGGATTGATCAGCTCACGGATCGTATCAAGCGTGATCGGTTGGAGCGCCGGTGAAGGCAATTTGCCCGAAATCTCGCCAAAGCGGCTGCCAATGGTTTCCACGGGGAGCTTCAGGAAGTAGACCGCTGCCGTGCATACCAGAATGGCGGCCATGGGCCCTGGAAGCAGCTTGGTAAAGCGTGCCAGGAACAGCGAAAGCAACAGGGAAGCCACACCCAAGGCAGTGGTTACGGGATCGAGCTGATGCAGGTGCTTTGCGAGCACCGCCCACTTCTCCAGAAAACCCGCTGGCACCTGCTGCACCGGCAACCCGAACAGGTCCTTCACCTGGGTGGAAAAGATCACAATGGCAATACCCGCGGTAAAGCCCGTGATCACCGTGTGGGGGAAGTACTTCAGGAGCTTCCCGGCCCGCAGCAGCCCCATGAGCATGATCAGGATGCCGGCCATGAAGGTGGCAATTACCAGCCCGTCCACGCCATACTTCCCGATGATGCCCGCCACGATGATGATGAAGGCGCCGGTGGGCCCGCCGATCTGCACGCGGCTGCCACCGAACAAGGCAACCACCAGTCCCCCGATGATGGCTGTGATGAGGCCCTTCTCCGGTGTTACGCCGGATGCGATGCCGAAGGCAATGGCCAAGGGCAATGCCACAATGCCCACTACCAGCCCCGCCACCACATCACGCCGCAGTTGCGCACCGCTGATCCCCTCGCGCAGCAGCGAAAAGAACTTGGGCATCAAACTCTCCTCCGTTGGCGGCTTCCCGTCGTTGAACCGTCCGCGGAAGAGGAAACCCATCAGTCCTGGCCGAATAAGCTTTCCACGAAGGTGTTCTTGTCGAACACCTGCAGATCGCTGATGCCTTCGCCCACACCAAGGTACTTGATGGGCACCTGGAACTGGTCGCTGATGCCGATGGCCACGCCGCCCTTGGCCGTGCCGTCCAGTTTGGTGAGCGCCAAGGCGGTGACCTGGGTGGCCTTGGTGAACTCGCGCGCCTGCTCGATGGCGTTCTGGCCGGTGCTGGCATCGAGCACCAGGAGTACTTCGTGCGGGGCGTCCGGCACCACCTTGCGCATCACCTGCTTCACCTTGGTGAGCTCGTTCATCAGGTTCACCTTATTGTGAAGGCGGCCCGCGGTATCAATGATCACCACGTCAACTCCCTTTGCCTTGGCGCTCTCAACGGTGTCGTAGGCCACGGCGGCCGGGTCCGCGCCCATGCCTTGGCTCACCAAAGGCACGCCGGTGCGCTCGCTCCAGATCTTCAGTTGGTCCACGGCGGCGGCACGGAACGTATCAGCGGCACCGAGCATCACGCTGTTGCCGGCCTGTTTGTAGGCATGGGCCAGTTTCCCGATGGTGGTGGTCTTTCCCACGCCGTTCACGCCCACCACCATCACCACGCGGGGCTTGGCGCCATCCACGGTGAATGGGGCATCCGTCGGCTCCGCATCGTGCATCAGCCCGGCGATCTCGCTCCGGAGGATGCCGTTCAATTCCGAGGTGCCGAGGTAGCCGTCACGCTTCACGCGGGCTTCTATGCGTTCGATGATCTT
>JAFDZG010000095.1 GCA_018267065.1 Bacteroidota bacterium | reverse complement strand
GCCTTGATGTCGCCTGCGATCTGCTCCAGCGCGCTTTTGTCTTTTGCGCTGAGCATCCCGTTGTTGTTCGCTTCCCTTGCATGCTGCTCGCTGAGGAACCAGTTCAGCTGCATTTCCGCGTTCCCGGGGTTGGCGCTGTTCGCCGTCTTCCACTCCGCCGCGCGTGAATTGGCCAGCCTGTTGTTCCAGCCGCCCTGCAACGGGCTTTCCGGTGCCGGGGGCACCGCCGGCCGCGCATCTTGGGACTGGGCGGCGCAGGCCAGCGGGACCAGCAGGCTGAGCACGATGGGGAAGTACCGCTTCATCTTCGGGGATTCAAGGTGCCGTACACGCAAGTTCGGGCAAAGTTCATTCCGTTCGTGAACATGGGGCAGGGCGAATGCATCTTATAGTTCTTCTTCAGGGGCCATTGCGGTAAATGGTTCATTTTGGATCGTTGGATCTGTCCTTGTACTTTGAGTTGGCTGGCAAGGCCGAAGACCTGACTGGTGCAGCTGATCCTTGGGCACCACTTCCAAGGGCCTAAGGCCCGCAACATACACGCCCATGGCACCGCCATGGGCGTGTGGCACGGGTTCGGGCGGGGCTGAAGGCCACGCACATTGTCCATGTAAACCGGGGCAATGAAGAACAAGGTTCAAGATGTTTCGGGCCTACAGCCCTCTGCCGCGTCCATGCACATTTCAGCCCATGTCACCGCCATGGGCTGAAATGTGCCGTGCCTTCAGCACGGCAACGGGCTTTGTACGGAGCGGGACTGGCCCAGTACATAGCCACTCCGATAGGCTCATTCACCTTCGGGCCAAGACAGCATTATGCCAAGCTTGAATTGTGACCAGCCCGAAGTTGAGATGCGTTTGCCTTGGCACCTGGGGCGGTGCTTTCTCCCGAACTTCCGACCTTCGCGCCGCAAATCCCTTTCATGCTTCAGCGAAGACAGTCCATTTTCCTGCTGCTGGCCGCCCTGTGCGGCGCGCTCACGTTCTTCTTTCCGGTGGACACGTACACCCGCGGCGACCAGGGCTTCGTGTTCCGCACCAGCGGCTTTTTCATGGCGGACGGCACCGCCGTGGTGGATGCCCCGGTCAGGGTGCCATTCCACTTGCTGCTGGGCCTATTGACCGTGGTCGTGGTCGTGGTCCTCTTCCTCTACAAAAACAGGAAGCGTCAACTGCGTCTGATCCGTGTGGTGAGCATGTTGTTGCTGGGAACTTCGGTGTACATGCTCATTACGGACAATGCTATCCGGGCCTATTTGCAGCAGGGCGGAAAGGTGTTGAGCAGCCTTGGCGTATCAGCATACTTGCCCTTGCTGATGATCGTGTTCAACGTACTTGCTGAACGCGGCATCCGAAAGGATGAAGCCTTGGTGAAGAGCATGGACCGGCTCAGGTAGGGAAGGTGGCAGTAACCAGATGGCAGGCGGCAGATGGCAGCTCCTGCCCACTTCCCACTGCCTACTGCCCCCTGCCTACTGCCCCCTGCCTACTGCCCGCCTCCCCGCAGCCCCAATTCCACCACCTCCAGGTCCTTCAGTTGCCCACCCTCCACCGTGAAACGCAGCGCCGTGCGCACCTTGTGCCACCCTTGGCGGCCCGTGGCGCCGGGGTTCATGTAGAGCATCCGCAGCGCCGCGTCGAATTTCACCATGCAGATGTGCGAATGCCCGCAGATGAAGAGGGTGGGGGGATCGCGTTTCAGTTCTTCGCGCACGGCGGCATCGTAGCGCGGGGGCCTGCCGCCGATGTGGGTGATCCACACGCGCACACCTTCCAGGGTGAAGCGCAGGTCCGCGGGGAATTCCTGCCGCAGCGTGCCGCCGTCGATGTTGCCATGCACCGCGCGCAGCGGCTTCCAGCGCTGCAGGGCATCGGTTACGGCCTTGTCGCCAATGTCGCCGGCGTGCCAGATCTCATCGCAGGCCGCAAAGTGTTCCTGCAACCGCGGGTCCAACCAGCCATGGGTGTCGCTCAGCAGCCCAATGCGTTTCATGCTGCGAATATCACACCCCCCAACGGCCTAATTTTGCCGCCTTGCCCAAAAGCCTCCCCGCAACTTCCCCATACCTGCTTTACCACCACCTTCCGATCTTCAGATCTCCAGATTTTCTGATCTTCTGATCGTCTGATTTTCTGATCGTCTGATCATCTGGTCACCCTCCAACCCATGCCGCGCTACTTCATGGAACTCTGCTTCGACGGCACCCCCTACCGGGGCTGGCAGCGGCAGGCGGCGGCACCCAGTGTTCAGGAAGAAGTGGAGCGCGCCCTCCGCCTGAAGTTGCGCCTGCCCGAATTGCATGTGGTGGGCTGCGGCCGCACGGACACCGGCGTACACGCATCAAACTATTTCCTCCACTTTGAAACGGAGCAACCGCTTGCCGCACCCGATGCGTTCACACAGGCCATGAACAGCCTGCTGCCCCCGCCGATAGCGGCAAAACGCACATTTGAGGTGGAGGCCAAGGCCCACGCCCGCTTCAGCGCCACGGAACGGGAGTACACCTATTTGGT
>JAFDZG010000094.1 GCA_018267065.1 Bacteroidota bacterium | reverse complement strand
TGGCGCATCATGCTGTTGTTGTACAGGATCAGGCGCACGTTCTCGCCCTTGTGGATCTTGATCTTGTCCGTCTCGGAGATCGTCTTTCCGTCGATGGACCACAGGTAGCGGTTCATGTTGCCGGTCAGCTCGAAATGCAGCTCCTTCACCGGCCCCTGCGGCAGCGTGGTGGGGGCCGGTGCGCGCAGCATCGCGTAGTTCAACGTCACCGGCCGGGTGGTTGTAGCCGATGTCTGCGCTCCATGGTCCATTTTCTCCATCTCCTGTGTTACCTCTTGGCCCTCCTTCACCTTCTTCACTTCTTCACTTCTTCCACCGGTGATCTCCAGATACATCACCTCGTTCATGTCCATGCGTTGCAAGCCCATCTGCATGCCCATGTCGTCGAGGTCACCGTTCATCTTCATCATACCGTTCATCATCTTCATGCCGGCGAAGTAGTCCAGTGGTCCCAGCGGCTGCGCGAGTTGGCGGATGCCGTTGCCTATCCACAGCGAGGTGGAACGTGTGCGGTCCTCGGCGGTGGCCAGCAGTTGGTAGGCCGTGCTGTCCGCCGGCAGCGTGACGATCGCATCGTAAGTCTCGGCCACGCCCATAATGAAGCGGTCCACGGACACCGGTTCCACATCGGCGCCGTCGGTAGCCACCACGGTCATCTTTCCACCAGCCCATTGGATCCAGAAGTAGGTGGAGGCGCTGCCGTTCACGATGCGCAGCCGCACTTTTTCACCGCCCTTGAACCCCGGCGCGCTGTCCTCCACCTTGCCGTTGGAGAGGAAGCGGTCGTAGTACACATCGCTGACATCCATGGCGTGCATGCGCTTCCACTCGTTGCCCAGCTTGGTGCCGAGCGCACCGGCCCGGATGGCGTCGCTGTAGCTCTGTACCGTGCCGGGGCGCAGCTTGTTCTTTTGGATGGCGAACCAATCGTTGCCGGTGTGCAGCAGGCGGTCCACCTCGCTGGGCTTCATGTCGGTCCAATCCGTGAGCAGGAGCGTGTATTCGGGAATGGTGTCGGGTTGGCGCGGGTGGATGATCAGCGCGCCGTTCATGCCGCTCTGCTCCTGCAGCATGGTGTGCGAGTGGTACCAGTAGGTGCCGTGCTGCTTCAGCGGGAATTTGTAGGTGTAGCTCTCCCCCGCGTGGATGGGCGGGGTGGTGAGCCAGGGCACGCCGTCGTACACGTTGGGCAGGATCAGGCCGTGCCAATGCAGGGAGGTCTCGCCTTTCTTCAACCGGTTGTGCAGCACGATCATCGCGGTATCGCCCTCGGTGAAATGCAGGGTGGGCATGGGCGTTTGTCCGTTGACCGCGATGGCGTGGACGTCCTTGCCGGTGTAGTTCAACACGGTGTCGGTGACGTACAGGTCGTAGCGCGTCACCTGGGGGATGAAGTCGCCTTTGGGTATTGAAGTGCCAGGGACATAAACCTGTGCATGTAAGGCTGGCATGGACAAGAAGGCGAGGAACAGGATAAAGAGCTCGACAGGATGAACAGGATTTACAGGATGATGCTGGGGGCTGTGGACAGGATTAACAGGATTTACAGGATTGTGCGGTGGGCTGTTGACAGGATGTACAGGATTTACAGGATAGATAGGGACATGGCTTGCGCCATGTTGCTTTTCTGCATTCATCCTGTCGATCCTGTTCATCCTGTCCAAAGTACTCCTGTCTACTTCGTGATGGTCTCCTTCACGCTGCCGCAGGTGAGCATCATGCTACCGTAGAAGGGATTTTTAATGTCCTTCTCCAGGCTGAGCCAGTCGGCGCCGCCTTGGTACATGGGGCAATGAGCGAGGTACACGGGAACGGAGCTTGGTGAAGCCTTGGCCAATCCGGCCATGGGGGCGGTGAGTTGTGCGAAGAGTTTGCGTTGGGAGGCCAGGTCCTTCGTGGTGGTGAGCGGGTGCAGGGCGGGCATCAAACCGGTGGAGGCCTCCTTGAACGCGGCCTGCACCTGTTCCGGCAAGGCGGTGATCTCCACGATATGCAAGGCGCCATCCAACTCACCAGCGGCCTTCAGGGCCTGTGCGGCATCGCTGGCCACCAAGGCATCCTTCAGGCGGAAGTAGGCTTGGAATACGGGTGCCAGGGGATCGGCCGTGGCTTGGGCGGCCGGTGTCTGCACGTCCGGGGCGGCTGTGCTGTGGCCGTGTGCTTCAGCACTGGCCACCGGTGCCTTCTTCATGCTGCGGAGATAATGCGCAGCTTCGGGCAGCGCGGCGTAGGCGGCATCGGGTGCGAGGTAGTGTTCGTTGTCGTAGCCCGCCAATGCGATGCGCTTCAGCACGGCGTCCACGGTGGTGCGCGCACTGTTGAAGGTGATGGTGGCCTGCTGGCTGTCGGCGTGCCAATCGGCTGCGGCTTCTCCTTTCACGAAGGCGGCGGTCTCGATGGCCGCTTCGTTGGCGGCATTGCCGGAGATGCGGGCATCGGCGGTCTGCGCATTCGGGATGCGCGCCGCACAACCGGCGGCGATCAGGGTGGCGAGGAGGAGGATGGAGGGTCTCATGGTCGGTTCGCCGAGGCGTGTTTGGGGGTGGGCGGGTTTGCGCTTGTTCCCGGAGGTAGACGGGAAGGATGGTGCAAAGCAAAGGCCATGCACGGGCTGCGGTGTTACAAGATAGCGGGGAAGGTTTGTATCGGGTGGCGCTTTGGCGCCCGCTCACCCAGCGCTGCGATCACTGACGGCACATCGACCTCGATGTCCTACATTTGCAATTCATGTATCATAAATCATGAACGAGCACAAAGGCATGCGGCCGCAGGACATCGCCATCCTGCTGAAGATCGTGGCGCTGGGCGACCGGCCATGGACCGGCGCCGAGCTGGCCCACGCGCTCCACTTAAGCCCTGCGGAGGTCAGCAATTCGTTCAAGCGTTCGGTGCTTGCGGGCCTGATCGATGGTACCAAGCGGCGGGTTGCCCGTACTGCGCTGCTGGAGTTCCTGAAACACGGCCTGCCGTACGTGTTCCCCACGCAGCCGGGCGGCGTGGTGCGCGGGGTGCCCACGGCGCATTCCGCACCGCCCCTGCGGGCGCGCTTCGCCGGAGCCGATGCGTATGTGTGGCCATCGGCCATGGGCAGCGACCAAGGCCAGGCCGTGGCTCCGCTCTATCCGGGCGCCCCCGTCGCCGCCATGGCAGACCCCGCCTTGCACGAATTGCTCGCCTTGGCCGATGCGCTGCGCGT
>JAFDZG010000093.1 GCA_018267065.1 Bacteroidota bacterium | reverse complement strand
GGCGGGTGGTACACGTAGATCCCGTATGAAATGCGGCCCAGGTAGCGCAGCACCGGCTGCTCCAGCAAGTGTGAGGCCTTCGGCGAGGCAGCCAGGTTGAGCACCAGCACACCGAACAACACCATGATGGTTCGGGTGCCCACCGCCGAGATCCAAGTGGATCGGGAAAGGATCAAGACGGTTGCAAGCGCCATTACCATGGCGAAGCGGCCATCCATCAGCACACGCAGCGCCCTGCTCCGGCAATGGAGCAACCAGGCCATGGCGGCGCCCACGGCCATGGCATCGATGTTGAAGTTGCGCCAGAAGGCGGCCGCTGCCATGGTGACTTTCGCTCCGTTCAGCGCCCAATGGTCCATGGCGATGTTCATCAATGGCCAGCCCAGAAAAACCCCAAGGACCAACACCGGGCGCATGCGCTTGAACGCCACGAGCAGAAAGGGCCAGAGGGCATAGAAATATTCTTCGGTGCCAATGGACCACAGGTGCGCGGAATCCGGAACACCATTCGTCAGGTCCGGCACCAAGGTGGGCAGGAAGAGCACGAAGAGCAGCAGTTTGTACGGCCACCCCAGGAGCACATCATCGGGGGATGCACCAGGAGTACGCAGCAGCGCAAAATGCGGTATCACAAACAGGGCAAGCAACACCATGAGGAAATAGAGCGGCCAGATGCGCAGCACCCGGCGCATCAGGAACTGCCGCACGTTGATGCGGCCCATCCGTTCCTCCTCAGCAAGCAGCAGCCAGGTGATGAGGAAGCCGCTGAGCACAAAGAAGAGCTGCACGCCGAGCAGGCCGAGCTGTGCCCAATGTTCCAAGTGGGCGTTGCGTCCGAAACCCAAGGAATTCCGCGCCTTCTCCGTGTGCCAAACCACCACCAGGGCGGCACCGATGAAGCGCAAACCGTCCAAGTTCGGGAAGCGAAGCTGCGCCATGCGGCGAAGCTATGCGCGGCAGCCCATGTACCCGGCGTTGATCAAGCCAACAACTCCCGCACGCGCGGCACCACCTGCGTGGCGAAAAGCTCAATGCTGCGGAGCATGGTTTCATGCGGCAGCGTGCCTGAACTGTACTTCAGGTCGAAGCGGGAGAGGCCGAGGAGCTTGGCGGTATGGGCGATCTTCCAGGCCACGGTCTCCGGGGCACCCACGCACATGGCACCGTTTGGCCCGGCGAGCTGCTCGAATCCTGCGCGCGTCAAGGGCGGCCAACCGCGCTCGCGGCCGATCTGCGTGTGCATGGCGGCATAGTGCGGATAGAGCTCCTCCTTTGCCTGTTCATCGGTCTCCGCGATGTGGCCCGGGGAGTGTACGCCGATGGGCAGCGGCTCCTTGCCCAACTCGGCCAGTGCGCGCCGGTACAGGTCCGTGAGCGGCTTGAAGCCTGCCGGATCGCCCCCGATGATGGCCAGCATCAGCGGCATGCCGTAGTGTGCCGCCCGCACCACGCTTTGCGGCGTACCACCCACGGCCACCCAGGTCTTGATGTGCCCGTTCCGCGTGGGAGGGTACACGCGCTGGTCCTTCAGTGCCGCACGCGTTCCGCCGCTCCAGGTCACCGGCTTTTCCTTCAGCAGCTCGGCGAACAATTCCAATCGTTCATTGAACAACTGCTCGTATTGTTCCAGCTTGAACCCGAAGAGCGGAAAGGATTCGGTGAAGGAACCCCGACCCACCACCACTTCGGCGCGTCCGTTGGAAAGCGCGTCGAGCGTGGCGAAGCGCTCGTACACCCGCACGGGATCGTCGGAGCTGAGCACGGTAACCACCGAGCCCAAGTGGATGCGTTTGGTGCGTGAGGCGATCGCGGCCAACACCACTTCCGGCGCCGAGACCGCAAAATCCGGCCGGTGGTGTTCACCCACGCCGAAGAAATCGAGCCCGAGTTGATCGGCCAGTTCCGCCTCGGTCACGATGTTGCGCAACACCTGATGGTGGGGAAGCAATTGGCCCTGCGCATCCACCGTGATGTCGCCGAAGGTGTCCAAGCCGAATTCGAAATGCTGAGGCATGGCGCAAAGGTATTTCGGTGCCAGGCCGAATAGCCAATTGCGCCAAGTTCAGTATTACACTGCTTTGGGCAATTGTGCATTTCAAAGTGGTGACATTCGCCGTGCCACAGCGGTCGCAATGCCCGAACGGGACCAGTTACATGCTCGCTGCGCACCGTTGAAAACTACCCGCGTTCATTCATCAGGGCAGTGCTGGCGCACCTCATCTTGCGCCACTGTTCTAATTTGACATGAGCCCCACCCTGCTCCTCGCCATCGTCTTCGGCTACTTCCTGGTGCTGTTGGGCATCGCTTGGTACACCTCGCGCGGGGCCGGTGAGCACAGCTTTTACAGCGGCGACAAGAAAAGCCTGTGGTACGTGGTGGCCTTCGGCATGATCGGCACCTCGCTCAGCGGGGTCACCTTCATCAGTGTGCCGGGCTACGTGGACGCCAAGGCATGGACCTACTTCCAGCTGGTGTTCGGCTTCGCCATTGGCTACTGGGTGGTGGCCGGCGTGTTGCTTCCGCTGTACTACCGGATGAAGCTCACCAGCATCTACGGCTACCTGCGCGAGCGCTTCGGCCCCCACAGTTACCGCACGGGGGCATCCTTTTTCATTCTTAGCCGCCTGGCCGGGGCCACCATCCGCATTTTCGTGGTGCTCAACGTGATCCAGCTCTTCGTGCTCGATGCCATGGGCGTGCCCTTTGAGCTTACGGCAGCCCTGGTGATGCTGATGATCGTGCTGTACACGCTGAAAGGAGGCGTAAAGACCATCGTTTGGACGGACACGCTGCAAACACTCTTCATGCTGGGGGCACTGATCGGCACCATCATCTACATCACGGGCACCAGCGCAATGGATGATTGGCTTTCGGCACTGAAGGCCAACGGCAGCATGCGCATCCTGGACCTGGACTGGCGCAGTGACAGCTTTTTCCTGAAGCAGGTGCTTGCAGGCATCTTCATCACCATTGCCATGACCGGCCTGGACCAGGAGATGATGCAGAAGAACCTCAGCGTGGCCACGGTGGAGGGCAGCAAGAAGAACATGCGCACCTTTAGCGTGATCCTGCTGGGGGTGAACCTGCTCTTCCTGTTGCTGGGCTCCCTGCTCTTCCTGTACATGCAACGGCAGGCCATTGCCATGCCCGCCCACAGCGATGATGTGTTCCCCGCCCTGGCACTGCAGCATTTCCCGCCATGGCTGGGGCTGCTCTTCATCATCGGCCTCATCAGTGCACTTTTCCCCAGCGCGGACGGGGCCCTTACCGCGCTTACCGCCAGCACTTGCATCGACCTGATCGGCATCCGCGACCGCGGCTGGGGCGAGGCACGGCAGAAGCAGGTGCGCCAGCGCGTGCACTTGGGCATGGCCCTGCTCTTCCTGTTGTTCATTTACTACTTCCATTGGCTGGCCACGCCCACGGTGATCAAGACGCTCTTTGATATTGCCGGCTTCACTTATGGCCCGCTGCTGGGCTTGTTCGCCTTCGGCATTTTCTGCAAGGCGCACCCCCGGGAAAGGTGGGTTCCGTGGATTTGTGTGGCTGCCCCCATCATCACGTACTTCCTACGGCTCCATTCACAGGAACTCTTCTTCGGCTACAAAATGGGCTTCGAGGTGCTACTGGTGGTTGCTGGCCTCACCATGCTGGGGCTTTGGGCCTCATCACGCCACGGAAAGGCTTGACCCCCACGGCTTCGGGCAACGGGCCGCCGGGCGGTACCGTCTCTTTCACTGGAACCCGTTTTTCAGTATTCTTGTATGTTGCAAATGCAGGTAAGAACAGGCACGCTGCTTTCCCTCGGCTTGGTGGTGGCCACCTTTTTGTCCTGCCGCAAGGACGTGCCCTTACCGCCTCCGGGGAATTCCGCTGTTTCCACCGGGGTCACCTTCAACATCGATTCGGTGCCGTACGCCAAGTTGAGCCAGTACCACTTCTTTGCCGCGCCGATGGCCAACCTGCAGCCCGTGGCCGGAGTGCTGCCCTATGAGCCCATCACGCCCGCTTTTGGTGACTATGCGAGCAAGGTGCGCTTTGTGTGGATGCCTCCGGGAAGCAAGGCACATTATGTCTCCGACAGCCGGTCACTGGATTTTCCCGAAGGAACCGTTTTGATCAAAAGCCCTTATTACGACGAAGTGTTGCCTGACCACAGCCGCCGCTTGTTGGACACACGGCTCATGATCAAAAAGAATGGCACATGGATCTTTGCCGAGTATGTATGGAACGAGGAACAGACCGAGGCCACGCTCAACATGAGCGGGGTGAACGTGCCGTTGACCTGGGTGGATGGCAACGGCCAGCCGCATGATGAACTGTACCACGTGCCTTCGGAGGGCGAATGCACGGCCTGCCACAAGTATTTCGACGAGCGCACGCCCATTGGAACCAAGCCCCAAAACCTCAACCGCACCATGGCCTATGCCGGAGGTCCGATGAACCAACTGGCCAAATGGGCGGCAATGGGCTACTTGGAAGGCGGCTATCCCAACAACATCGAAACCGTTGCCAAATGGGATGACCCCGGTGAGACATTGGAAAGGCGCGTGCGTGCGTACTTGGACATGAACTGCTCCCATTGCCACTTTGAAGGGGGCTTTTGCAGCTACCGCCCGATGCGTTTTGCCTGGAAGGATTCATCCGATCCCGTGAACCTGGGCGTATGCGTCCCGCCGCAGGACCCGTTTGCGCCCGGGGTGGACTACATTGTGCATGCCGGAAATGCCAACCGATCCATGCTTTACTACCGGTTCAGTTCCACCTTGGAAGCCGTACGCATGCCGTTGCTGGAGCGCACGGTGCGCCACGAAGAAGCCATTCAATTGATCGGCGATTGGATCAATGCCATGCCTGACACCTGCCAATAAAACAACAGCCAAGCCATGAAGAAAACAGTACTCGCACTCGCCATGGGCCTGCTCGCCTGGCATGCCAAAGCCCAAAACACTTGTGCCACGGCGGTGCCGCTGGTGATGGGCAACTACTACATCTCGCAGATCGACGGCATGGAGGTGCCCGAACCTGTGTGCTCCACGGGCGGCGACATGGCCACCGCGGGCGAGTGGTACGCATACACCGCCACCATGGACACCGCCATCACCGTGACCACGGACTTGCCGCAGAACAACGGCTTGGATACCCGCATACAGGTGTATGTGGGAAGCTGCGGAAACTTGACCTGCTATGCCGGTGATGATGACTCCGGTACCGGATACAGCTCCACGATCACCTTTGACGTAGCCACGGGAACCACCTATTACATCGCCTTCGACAACCGCTGGACCAACGCCGGGTTCACGTTCCATGTGGGCTTTGCCGGCCCCGGCCCGGTGGTCAATGGGTTCTCCACGGTGTATCTGCCCACCAACGGCATGGCCTATTGCGTGGTGGACATGAACAATGACGGACTTGATGATGCCGTCTCCGTAACGGCGAACACCATCACCATCAACTACCAGAACAGCAACAACGGCTTTACCACCGTGACACACAACACGGCCACGGCTTCCAACACGCCCTCCTGGAGCATGTGCGCCGGGGACCTGGACGGCAACGGTTACAACGACCTGGTCTACGCCAGCGGTGGATTGTCGTTCATGATGGCCAATGATTCGGGTACGGCATACACCACCGTCAACCAGCCGCAATACATCTTCTGCCAACGCTCCAACACCGTGGACATCAACAACGACGGCCGGTTGGATGCCTTCAGCTGCCACGATGTGGCCCCCAACGTGTACTACATCAACAACGGAAACGGCACCTGGACCTGGCACCAGGGCGGCTTGGGCGATACGCCGGACGGCGGCAACTACGGCTCCATCTGGATCGACTACAACAACGACGGGCTCATCGACATGTTCATCGCCAAATGCCGCGGTGGCCAATCTCAGGCGAGCATTGACCAATTGTGGCGCAACAACGGCGACGGTACCTTCACGGACGTGGCACCGGCCATGAACCTTGCCGACTACCAGCAAAGCTGGTCCTCGGCCTGGGCCGATTTCGACAACGATGGTGACATGGACGTCATGATCGGTGCCAGCTCCTTCGAGGGTGGCGGCCACAAACTGATGCGCAACGACGGTACCACATTCACCAACGTCACCGCCGGTTCGGGTTTCGACCTGTACAACGGCACCAGCATCGAGTTCATTGCGCGCGACTTCGACAACGACGGCTACGTGGACGTACTGGGCGGCGGCTCCCTCCTTCACAACAACGGCGACATGACCTTCAGCCAGGCCACGGTACCTTTCTCAAACGGCCCCACCGGCGACCTGGACCACAACGGCTTTGTTGATGTACAGAACGACAACACCCTGTATTTGAACGCGGGCAATGCCAACCACTGGATCACCGTGCACACCGTAGGCACCGTAAGCAACAAGAACGGCATCGGCGCACGCGTGGAGATCACCAGCCCCATGGGCAACCAGATCCGCGACATCCGCAGCGGCGACGGCTTCCGGTACATGAGCAGCCTCAATGCCCACTTCGGCATCGGCAGCGACACCACGGTGAGCAGCATTACCGTGCGGTGGCCATCAGGAATCGTGAACACGGTTGAAAATCCACCGGTTGATGGCATGGTAACGGTAGTGGAAGACCCCACCAGCTCCGTTGGCATTGCTGAACCGGCCACCGCAGTGATCACTGCTTTCCCTTCACCGGCCACCACCGTGCTGTACGTGGATGCGCCCTCCAAGCTTATCGGTCGCACGGCCACCATCATGGACCTTGCCGGCCAAGTGCTTGCACGCCCCGTTATGGAACACGGCAGCGTGGATGTATCCGCCTTGGCCAGTGGCATCTACTTGCTGAAAGTGGAGACCACCTCCGGTTCCAAGATCGCCAAGTTCATCAAGAACTGACGCCCCAAACCTGATCACAAGGCCGCCCCGCCCAGGGCGGCCTTGTGATTTAATTACCCGACCGGTCGATGCCTGCACGCCCTACTTGTCCATCGCCCGTTCATCTTGTACCATGAGCCGCGGCTTTGTGAAGGAGGACGACCAGGAAGAGCCGGTGTTCATACCACCGCGCGCGCCATTGCCGCAGGGATTCGAAAACCTGGTCACCCCGCATGGCTTGCAAATGCTGGCGGGGGAAAAAGCCGCCTTGGAGGATTCCCGCGCTGCCGTTCAGCTTCCGGACGGGCCTGCACGCCGCAGGGAGCTGGCCGAGATCAACGGCCGGATCGCCTTGGTGGAACAGCGCATCGCGAGTGCGCGCGTGGTGGAGAAAAATTCCGGCAATGGCAATGATGTGCGTTTCGGGTCCACGGTTTCATTCCGCATCGAACATGGGCCGCAGCAAGGAACCGACCGCACATTCACCCTGGTAGGCGTGGACGAAGCCCGGATCACCGAAGGGAAAATTGCCTACACCGCACCCATCGCCCAAGCCCTCTTGGGCAGAAAGGCCGGGGAAACATTCGATTTCGCCTTGGGGGCCGGTGTTCAGCACATCCGGGTAACGGCCGTTGCGTGAGGCAAATACCGGCAAGGCCGGTCGTTCATTTGGAACAACACCGTTGGTTTTAGTAGTTTGCCTCCCCTTTCCCAACTATCCCCCTTGCGATGGAATACTTCTCCGCCCCTCTTCGCCATTTCATTACCGCCGTTTCCTGCGTGGCCCTGTTGGCCGCGCCATTGCGGAGCAGCGCCCAATCCGAATGCAATGCATACGCAGGCACCATCTCCGTTGATGTGGGCCCCATCTGCCTGGAACAAGGGCAGGCCTTGATCACCGGGGTTCCGTCCAGCGATGCCGTTGTACCTCCCGGATTTGCCAGCACCTATCTCCTTACCCGCACCAATGGCTTGACCATTGAACAGATCGGGACGGTTCCCAGCTTCACGGTGAACACGGTGGACGTGTGGCGCATGCACCGGCTGGTGTACGATCCCGCAGGCTTGGACCTGGGAACGGTGCAATTGGGCAGCACCAGCGCATATGATATCCAGGCACAGCTTACCCAAGGGGGCGGCACCGTGTGCGGAAGCCTGAGCATGACCGGCGCCGCCGTGAAGACCATGGCGTGCGAACCTGCTTGCACCGCATTTGCCTCCGGCATGTCCATGGACAGCACCACGGTGTGCCTGCAGAACAACCAGGCCACGCTCAGCGCAACTGTTTCCGGCACCAGCATCATTCCCGCCGGGTTCCAGCAGCGCTTCCTGCTTACACGCACCAACGGCCTGATCATTGAACAGATCTCCAGCACTCCTTCGTTTACGGTGGGCACCGTGGATGTTTGGCGCATTCACAACCTTGTGTACGACCCCAATACGCTGGACTTGGGCCAGGTGCAGTTGGGAACAACCACTGCATACGACCTGCAGGACATGCTGCTGCAAGGTGGAGGCAGCATTTGCGCAAGCCTTGACATCAGCGGCGCACCGGTAAAAACAGGCGAATGCACGAAATCATGCACCGCCGCAGCCGGCGTGGCCAGCGCGGACCAGCCTGACCAGTGCCTTGCAAAAGGCATGGCGGTGCTCAGCGCCACCATCGACGGCAGCGCCGTGATCCCCGCAGGTTTTTCCGCAGTGTACCTGCTCAGTGAAGGCAGCGGGGCACAAACAATTTTGGAAGTGGGCACCCTGCCCGAATTCACGGTAACGGCTGCCGGCAGCTACCGGATCCACATGTTCGTGTACAACCCCGCAACGTTCAACCTGTCCGGTATTGTGCCCGGCGTTACCAGCATTGCGGATGTGGACATGCAATTGATGCAGGGCGAAGGGGACATCTGTGCTGCGCTGGACCTGAACGGAGCCTTTTTCCAAGTAGCGGATTGCACGCCGACCTGCCAGGTGGATGCCGGCACCATGGTCGCTGAGAACAACCAGATCTGCTTCTGGGATGGCAGCGCCATCATTGCTGCGGCTTCCAATGGGGACTACGCGTTGCCGGATGATTTCATCCTGGGCTATTTCTTGTCCCGGGGCACGGATCTCACGTTGCAGGCGTTAAGCGGCACTCCTTCCTTCATGGTCATGGATACCGGTGTGTACCACATCCATGCGTTTGCATATGATGCCGCCACCTTCAATGCATCCATGGTGCAGCTTGGCACCACCACGGCGTACCAGCTGAACGCCATGCTGGTGCAGGGCGGTGGATCGATCTGTGCCGGCTTGGACGTACTGGGCGCCGCGATCTACGTGGTGAATTGCCCTCCACCTTGCAATGCCGGCCTGGACAGCACCGTGACCGTCTGCCTGTTTGACCCGCCCTTTGAACTGTTCAGCCTGCTGGGTGGCAATCCCTGCCCGGACGGCACATGGACCACGGCCGCTGACCCCCAAGTGGACGGCATCTTTGATCCAGCATCGGATCCCGCCGGTGCGTACTACTACACCGTGATGACCGCGCAAGGCATGGATACCGCCATGATCACCGTGAACGTGCTGGAATGCCCGGAACTGGACGGGCTTGTCTCCGTTGATCCCGATGGCGGATACACCGGAGCCAACACGGGCATTTCCTGCCCGCCCGACCTCAATGGGCTGCGCATCACCAGCATCTGGCCAAATCCCGCCACTGGCTTGGTGAATTTCACCTTGCCCTTCGCACTTTCCAATGCCATGGCCGTGGAATTGATCGATGCCACCGGGCGCAAGGTCCGGGTGCGGCCGCTGCATTTCCGTAACGACGGCTTTACCCTGGATGCAACAACGCTGAGCCCCGGCGCATGGACCGTGCGCGTCGCAGATCGCAACAACGTGGCAACAGGCCGGTTTGTCCGTACCGCGCAATAAGGTGAGCGGTGCGTTGTGCCCGCTGCATGGGAGATTGGGATTCCCTACCTTGTCCGAACGGTACACGCGTGATGTGCGTGCCCAGGGAGTGTAATGGACGTGTTGCATTTTGTGGAATTCGTGCTGCTCGGTTTCGGGGTGGGGGCCATCGGCACCTTGATCGGTGCCGGGGGCGGTTTCATCCTGCTTCCGGTGTTGCTGATGCTCTATCCGGACAAAAGCCCGGAATCGCTCACCAGCATCTCCTTGGCAGTGGTGTTCATCAACTCCACTTCTGGATCCCTGGCCTATTCCCGCCTGAAACGCATTGACTACCGTTCCGGCCGGGCTTTCGCACTGTCCACGCTTCCGGGCGCGATCATGGGAGCCTACACCACGAAATACATCCAGCGTGATTCGTTCGACATCCTGTTGGGCCTGGTGCTCATGGGACTCGCCCTGTTCCTCTTCCTGAAGCCCCAATACCAAACGCGCTCGCTGATCACCCGTACCTACCGGGTGCTGCGAAAGCTTACGGACAGCGAAGGCACCACGTATTCCTGGTCCTTCAACATGGCCACGGGCATCAGCATCAGCTTTGTGGTGGGATTTCTGTCCAGCTTGCTGGGCATTGGCGGCGGGATCATCCACGTGCCGGTGCTCACCACGCTGCTGCACTTCCCGGTGCCCATCGCCACGGCAACCTCGCATTTCATCCTTGCCATCATGTCTTTGGCGGGCACTGGCGCGCACTTGGCCCAAGGCAACTTGAACACCACTTGGCCATTGGTGCTGGCACTGGGCACAGGCGTGGTTGCCGGGGCACAGCTTGGGGCCTGGATCTCCCACCGCACCCGGCCGGAATGGATCGTGCGGGTGCTCGCCGCCTCGCTCTTTGCAGTGGGGATCCGGCTATTGTGGCTGTGATCGGGAAAACGCCATACCTTTGGCGCGGGGCAAGTCTTGTACGTCCAGCTCCTGCTGAATCCCCCAGGGCCGGAAGGCAGCAAGGGTAGGCGGTTGTAGCGGAGCGATGCGAGGAGCTTGCCCCTCTTTTTTTGCCCTCCCCGATGCCAGAGCAGCACAAGGTCGTATTGGTAACCGGAGGCTCCAGTGGGCTGGGCAAAGCGATCTGTGGACACTTGGCTGCGAAAGGCCACACCGTCTATGGCACCACGCGCAAGGTTTCGGAGCAGCCGATCAACTACCGCCTGATAGTGATGGACCTGGGGGACGATGCCTCCGTGCGGCACGCCATCCATGAGGTCATCAGCACTTCAGGACGGATCGACACGGTGGTGAACAACGCAGGCTTGGGCATTCAAGGCGCCACGGAAGACCTGCTTCCGGAGCAGGCAACCGCACTGTTCGACACCAATGTGATCGGTGCGCACCGCGTGGTCCGGGCGGTGCTTCCGCAGATGCGCAAGCAAAGCAGCGGGCTCATCATCAACATAACCAGCCTGGCCGCCAACTTCGGCCTGCCCTACCGCGGCTTTTACAGCGCCAGCAAGGCCGCATTGGAGCGCTACACCGAAACGCTCAGCATGGAGGTGAAGCCCTTCGGCATCCATGCGGTAACGCTGCAGCCCGGTGAATACAAGACCAACATTGGGTCCAACCGCATCCGCCCGGCCGTGATCGGCGAGGCCTATAAGGCGGGCTATGGGCGGGCGATGGAATTGCTGGGCGGCAGCCTGCACTATAGCCGCGATCCCGTGGAAGTGGCCCGCTTGGTGGAACGCATCATGGGCACGCCAAGGCCGAAAACAGTGTACTACGCCGCACACGGCAAGCAACGCTTGGCCGTGTTGCTGAAGAAACTGCTGCCCGGCAGGTTCTTCCAGCGGCTAATGATGCTGGAGTACAAGTAGGGTGATCATCCGCCGGCGGAATGCGCCGATAGCGAACTTTTTGGCTTCGATAAGCGTCTCTGCAAGGCGCCGTGCGCATTCCCAAAATCCTGAGCCGTATGACCCGAAACCTCACCCTCGCCATTTGCGTGTTGGCAACCGTGTCTTCCGCCGAAGCCCAGTGGACCACCGATGTTTCCGTGAACACCACCGTGCGGGCCGATACCACCGGGGAAGCAGTCACCCCGTTGGCGACGGAAGGCCCTGATGGAAGCACCTACATCAGTTGGTTTGAAAACCCCACCGGTGAGTATCAATTGCGCATGCAGCGGTTGGATGCCGCAGGCAACCGCCTGTGGCCCGATACCGGGTTGGTG
>JAFDZG010000092.1 GCA_018267065.1 Bacteroidota bacterium | reverse complement strand
GGGCACGTGGTACCTGGGGCAGGCCTATCTGCTCGTAGACGATGTTTCGCTCCTGCCTGTGGAAAACAGCTTGGACCTTGGGCCCGATGCGGCGATCTGCGAGGGCGCTTCCCACCAGCTCGACGCTACCGTGCCGGGCATGTCGGGCGTGCTTTGGAATGACGGTCTGACCACCCCGGTGCGCACGGTGACCGCTGCCGGCATGTACAGCGTGGAGGTCTCCGTGGGCAACTGCGTGTTGCGCGATACAGTGGTCGTGGACGTGCAACCCCTGCCTTCCATTGAACTGGGCGAAGACCGTGAACTGTGCGAGGGCATGACCATTGCGCTGTTGGCCATCACCGATCCGGCCAGCACTGTGCACTGGGACAATGGCGCCACCGGTCACCTCCTCGAAGTGGCTGCGCCCGGCGTGCACCGCGCCACAGCCGTGAACGGGTGCGGCAGCGCAACGGACTCGGTACGCATCACCCGGGGGGATTGTCCGGAGGACATTTTCCTGCCCAACGCCTTCACACCGAACGGCGACGGGATCAACGATTGGTACGAGCCGGTGTATGAACGGCGCTTGTGGCGGGTGGAGTACCGCATTTACGACCGTTGGGGCAGGCTGTGCCTGGATGCAACGGACGGCGGACCATGGGATGCCGCGGGTTGGCCGCAGGGGATCTACCAGGTCAGTATCCAAGCCACTGCGTTGCGGAAAGGTGTGCAGGACCGTGTGCTGCTGGGGCATGTGGCACTGCTGCGGTAGTGCCTCTTGGGCCAGTGATCATGGTGGGTCGGGTGGTTCCGTGGCGATCCTTCACCGGATCGGGGCGGATCATCAACACCGAAGTCCCGGCGAGGAACCATAGCGGCGGGTCGGCTGTGCACATTTGTCGGGCCATGGCCGCCTTCCATCCATGGAAAAGGATGGCTTAACGGGATGCGGGCAGGAAGATCGACCCGGTGGAACGGTAGTTGGCCTTCCCCAACAAAACCCCAAACCAACATGAACCAGATCAAAGTAGTTCTTTCCGCCGCGGCCCTAAGCCTGTGCATCACCGGCGTGCAGGCCCAAGATGAACCCGCCAGGCCTGGTGCGTACAAGGCGGCGCATGAGTGCCTGGTCACCGCCACGGACGCCGATTGGAACAGCTTGGAGCTCACTGCGGACCAAGTGGCCAAGGTGAAGGAGATCCAGGCCGAATACCAAAAGGCCCGCAGCGGCGATGCCAACGCACAGGTGCCCACGGCGGATAAGGTTGCCGAGAAGCTGAAAGCCGTGCTCGGCCCCGAGCGGTATGAGAAATATGTGGACTGGTGCGCCGCCAAGGCGGAGTAACGTCAGTAAGTCCCATTGGCCATGGGGCTGAACCGATGAACCAGGGAGGGGGCCGTCTCGCAAGAGACGGCCCTTTACCGTGTACCTTGGACTTTCCCTAGCGCACATTATGGTCTGGCCGAACGGTCCGCTAGGGAAGCGGGCGGTTGCATGAAGCTGACCAGGTATCGGTGATCGCCATCCAACACTTGTACGATTGTTCCATGGTGCTCGACAGATGTGCCGTTATCCATCGAAGCCGTAGCGATCTCACCAAGCCCCAGTTCGCCCAGGTCCACCGTCCCGGCTGCGCTGTAACTCGCCGTGGTGAAACGAAGGGTCCGCGTTTCCTTGTTGATCGAAACCTTCGACAGATCCCAGTGCATGGCCCCATTCACCAGGCCAAGGACGATCGGCTGGCCATCGCAGTACCAATCAATGGTTACTCCTGGGCCCGGTCGGATCGAAGCATATAGCATGTATGCTGGAGCGAAGAGCATTTCCCGGCACCATCCGGGTGAGTAATAGTCTTGCTCTGGTGAAAACGGTGGAGTTGTCTCGACCATGTCGATATAGCCCGGCGGTGCGATAAGGGTGTCGCGGATCACATGCCGTTCCAGCAAGGTGTCGTAGAGTTGTCTGGCAAGCTGCCAGTAAACGGGATCATTCGAAGCATGGGACAGCTGCGCAAGGCCATAGGGAAATTGGAGCGCAGCGTATGCCAATTGCGAATCATTGTGTTCATTGGTGTACGCGCCGCCTTCGCTCAGGTTGTGCGGTACCATGAAATGTTTCAGCCCAAAACCGCTCAAGAGCACATGGTCGGCGTGCGCCTTACAACGGCCCAGCACGCGCGTTCTGAGATCGGGATCACCGATCATACCCATGTTCGACAACAATGTGCCAATGAACAGCCCATACATCGTCTCCAATTGCGGATCAGCCTCCGAACCGTCCACATGGTTGAGGTACCGGAACGCTCCACCGGCGATGTTCTTATCCCATGTGCCAACGAGCAGCGCGGACGTGTACTCACGCGCGATTTGCAGCAGGCCTTTGTCAGCCCCGATATCATACACACAACGCAAGGCGCGCAAATAGGCGCCGCCCATGTCATCGAATCGGAACATGCTGCCTGGATAAAGAAGGGTTCCGGCAGAATCCTTTTCCAAGTCCCAGACCTCGCTCAGCAGGCCGGTCTCCTTGTTCCGCTTCGCCCAAATGCTGTTCAGGATCCGTACGGCAGCTTCCAGGTATGTTGAGTCTCCGGTGGCATCGCTCGCCAACGCTAGTGCCTCCGCAACAAAGCACGAGCAAGAGCCAAGTTGTGCTTCCATGCCGGTCTCAGAAGAGCGATGTGGAGATCCATCAGGGCTTTCTATGTTCTGAAAGGCGACTCCCGTGCGGGAGTCTATGCAATGCTTCAGAACTCCTTGTGCCAATCGGTGCACCAATGGGATATAGGTGCGATCATGGGTGCTTACCATGCTCACAAGCGACAGGACATTGGCCTGCGTGCCGACAAAGATGACTGCACTGTCAGATGTGGCCCGTCCATTCGATATGGTCAGTTCCGGCAGGATCCCGCTCGGTGGAAGCCAGTGGCCAAGCTCTTGAGCAGTGTGTTGCGCGATGAAAAGGAAGGTGCTGTCGCCTGTGGCTTCGAACGTGGAGATACAGCTCAGTCCAGTGAGGAAGCCAGGGCGGAAAGCCGTGTTCTGCGCAAGGTTGAAACCATCGGGCAGAAGCTCTGAACCTGCGCTGTACTCTCTTGATCGGCTGATGCCCGCCAAAAGCTCCCTGCATACTTGGTCCGTCTCGGAGTAGAAGGGAGTCTCAGAAGGAATCGGGATGAACACCTGCTCAGTCTGATGATGACGGCACCCGGATACAAGGAACCAAATGAATAGGACAATCGTGGGAGGGCATAAGGGCATTCCGCAGGGCATCCCGGACCGTACCATCGTCGTTACTTCACCACACTGCGCGACCGTCTTCCGCTCGTGCCGCATTCACCTTACGCCGCATCGAATTCAAAGTCCAAGTGTGGATTCGCACTGCTCCACATGTATGCCGATCCATCATTGACCAAGTCCTCGCGTAACGGATTCTCGCGAAGATAGTGCCGTCTTTGTTTGAAGATCTGAAGAAGGGCACGAGCGGAGGGCGCTTGCACCAGAGCAGGCGAGCGTGGACGTTCGCGTCAGGAAAGGAAAGGCAGGTGTCCACCATGATGGAGGGAAAGAAGCATGATCCGATGGGGGTATTCCACCAGGTGGTTGTCTTCCTGAAAAAGCAACCCGCACCATGCACCCGTTCCGCCTGCGCAACATCCTTCCACTGCTGCTTTTTGCCCTTGCCGGGCATGCCAGCGCCCAATCTTACACCCAGACCGTGCGCGGCACCGTGCAGGATGCCGACACCCGCGAAGCCTTGATCGGCGCGGTGGTGGCCATTGCGGGCACCGAACCCCGCATCGCCGCCACCACCGACCTCGATGGGCGCTTCACCCTGGCCAACGTGCCCGTGGGCCGCATGGATGTGGAGGTGCGCATGATGGGCTACGATGACCTGCGCCTCACCAACCAGCTGGTGAACAGCGCCAAGGAACTGGTGCTCACCATCCGCATGCAGCAGTCGCTTACCCAGTTGCAAGCGGCGGAGGTCACGGGCAAGAAGGACCGCCAACAGGTACGCAACGACATGGCCTTCCTCAGCGCGCGCACCATCGGCGTGGAGGAGACCTCGCGCATCGCCGGCGGCATCAACGATCCCGCCCGCATGGTGGGCACCTTCCCCGGCGTGGCCGGCGATCCCGCCGGCAACAACACCGTGGTGGTGCGCGGCAACAGCCCCAAGGGCGTGCAATGGCGCTTGGAAGGCGTGGAGATCCCCAACCCCAACCACTTCAGCGATGACGGCAGCACCGGCGGCCCCATCAACGTGCTCAACAGCGACATGATCGACGACAGCGAGTTCTACACCGGTGCCTTCCCCGCGGAGTACGGCAACGTGTACAGCGCCGTGTTCGACATGCGCCTGCGCGACGGCAACGACCAAAAGCGCGAATACACCTTAAAGGCCGGCGTGCTCGGCACCGACCTCACGGCCGAAGGCCCCATCCCCGGCACCAACGGCGGCTCCTACCTGGCCAACTACCGCTACAGCACGCTGGCACTGCTCGATGGCGCGGGCATCGTGGACTACGGCGGCGTGCCGCGCTACACCGATGCGGCCTTCAAGATCAAGCTCCCCTCGGCCAAGCTGGGCACCATGGAACTCTACGGCATCGGCGGCCGCAGCGCCATCGTGGACGAGGATCGCGGCACCGATGGCGATACGCTCTTCTCCCGAGCTGACGTGGGTTCCCGCATGGGCGTGCTGGGCCTGGGCCACACCCGCACCCTGGGCGAGCACAGCTACCTCTACACCAACCTCTCGCTCAGCGGCAACGGCAGCGGTACGGACTACACCGAAAGCCCCGCACCGGG
>JAFDZG010000091.1 GCA_018267065.1 Bacteroidota bacterium | reverse complement strand
TGGCCCGAGGAAGCCTGGGAGCTGCGCGCCATGCTATTGTCCAAAAGCCCCTACCTGAGCACGGAGGTGCTGATGCAAATGGACGAAAAAGGCATCCTGCCTGATGCCATGGTGGCGGAGATCTGCATTGCGAACCCGGAGGCCACCAGCAAGGACGGCTTTACGGACTGGCTGGAGTTCAAGGCCCCGCACCCGCTGCCTTCATACATGATCGATCAGATCATCGCCAGTTGGGACAGCAAGACCTACCGCTTCACCCTGGAGCGCGACATGGCCAGCCACCACCAGGACATGACGCAGGCCGCCGTGCTCTGGCTGGACCGGTTTCAAAGCGACAGCAGCTACACGCCGATGGACAGCCTGCGAATGGTATGGCGGCAGGTGCGCACCAGCGCCGCCCGCTATGCCGAGGCCCTTACCTTTATTGAGGAAGGCCGGTACGACAGTGCCCGCATCGTGGTGGAGATGATCCCGGTGGAGGACCCGAAGCTGAAGGAAAAGCAACTGGAGGAAAAGGACCGGATGCTGCAACTGGTCGATTTTTTCCGGGACATGGCCGCGGCAGGCAAAAGCGCGGCCCAATTGGGCCACGATGACATTACCCGCTTGGAGGGCATCATTGACGGGCAATACGACCGCCCGGCCACCTGGGCGCAGAACCTGCTCTGCTTCCACTACAAGCGCTGCCGCCCGCCGCTGACCGGGGGTGAGGATAGACCGGCGCCCCGGATGGTGCGGGCCTATACGGCGGACGGGACCGCGAAGGCTCTCCCAGCCTTGGTGATTCGCCCCAACCCGGCAAATACCTGGGTAGTTTTTGAATACCGGATTCTGAAAGCGGTGGACAATGCTTACATCCGCGTTGTGGGCATAGACGGCCGTGAACTCCCTCGAATACCCATTACTGCACCGGAAGGACAACCGGTGTACGATACCCGGAATATGGCGAAAGGCGCATACACCGTGGAACTGGTAAATGCAGGCAAGACTGTGGAAACCGGCAAATTGATGGTGGAATGAACCTGCTGAATGTCCTCACTTGCTTGGCGATTGGGAGTAATGCATTTGCACAACAACCTTTTGACCTTGATACGTCTTTCTGTACGAACATTGATTTGGTCGTAGTGGGTTCCATTTTGCCTTTGGCGGATGGCCGCCTTGTGGTGTCCGGCTTGATGGAATTTCCGGGTATATCGGGGCAGCCCGCCTTGGCAGCCTTGGAGCCGGTCGGCAGCTTGGCACCCGACTTCGCCGTTACCGGTTTAGGGGGGGCGCGGCTTACGCCATGGCAGAACGGCTTGTTCTACGTGGGCACATCCAGCACCGTGCGCAGGATTTTGCCCTCGGGTGAAATGGATCCATCTTTCATCGGAATGAACACCGACCCCATGTTCAGTTCTGGGCAAGGGGGCGACTACCACCTCTATCCTGATGGCCGGGTGCTGCTCACCGGCAGCCATGGGGTGGATGACCCGGCACGCGGCCACGTGGGCCTGTACAGCCTGATCTGGTTCACCAACACCGGCCACTACGATACCACCCGCACACCGCGGGACACCAACGGGGCCATCTACCGCATTGCCCCATTGCCCAACGGCCAGTTCTACTGCGGTGGGGCCTTTACCACCTACGAAGGTGTGCCTGCATACGGCTTGGTGCGTGTGGAAGCGGATGGCACCTTGGACACCACCTTCAATGCCCACATTGCCTGGGGCCAGCCTTGGGCCTTGCTCCCCATGCCCGATGGCGGGGTATTGGTGGGCGGCGACTTCCGCTTTGAGGCAGGCACGGACACGCTGCGCCTGATGCGCTTCCTGCCGAATGGTAGCCTGGACCCCAACTTCAACACTTCGCACACCTTTACCTCCACATACAGGACTGCCGCGAACCAGTTATCGATGATTTTTAATATCATTCAGATAGGGCCTGATCTCTTTGCTGTTTGCGGAGCCTTCAACCGAATCGACGGCAATGTGCACGGAGGCATCGCCATGTTCGATAGCACGGGAAACTTACTGGAAAACTACTTCCAAGGAAGTGGAGCAGGGCCAGGGACATACATGGGTGCGACCGGATCTGCGATCCATGGCATCATGCCCACCGGTGATGGCAGCGATGATTATTGGATCTGGGGCAGCTACCACGGCTACGATGACGGCACCACCAACGACACCCTGCAGCGCATGGTGAGCCGGTTGCATGGGCTGAGCACGGGGGTGGCGGAGCATGTGGCCCCGCTGCCAGGGGGAAGCCTGCTCATCCGCCCCAACCCCGCCAATACCTGGGCGGTATTTGAATACCGCATCGTGGAACCGGTGAAGGATGCCTACATCCGCGTTGCCGGAATTGACGGTCGGGAACTCACCCGAATACCGATTACCGCACCGGAAGGCCAGCCTGTGTATGATACCCGGCAGGTGGCCAAAGGTGCATACACCGTTGAACTGGTGAATGCGGGCAAGACTGTGGAAGCAGGCAAATTGGTGGTGGAATGAGGGCGCTATATGCCATCGCCTGTTTGGCGGTTGGAGGAAGTGGCTTCGCGCAACAGCCTTTTGACTTGGATGCATCCTACCACACAACTATCGACCGGGTGGGCATCTCTTCGATAATGCCTTTGGCAGATGGTCGTCTTGTGGTTTCGGGCTTGATGGAGTTCCCAGGAATATCGGGTCAACCCGCCTTGGCAGCCTTGGAACCGGACGGCAGCTTGGCTCCTGACTTTGCTGTTACCGGTGGGGGGGGGGGCGAATTACCCCATGGAACGACATGTTCTATGTACATAACATAGGGATAGTTCGTCGAGTACACATGGACGGCACATTTGACTCTGATTTCTCCATGAATGACCCGCATTGGTCTTATGGCCAAGGCGGTGACTACCACCTCTATCCCGATGGCCGGGTGCTGCTGACCGGCAGTAATGGGGTGAATGATCCGGTGCGCGGCTATGTGGGCCTCTACAGCCTGATCTGGTTCACAAACACCGGTCAATATGATGCCACGCGCGCACCGCGCGCCACCAACGGGGCCATCTACCGCATTGCGCCGTTGCCCAACGGCCAGTTCTATTGCGGCGGTGCCTTCACTACGTATGAGGGAGTACCCGCTCATGCCTTGGTGCGCGTGCATGCCGATGGCACTTTGGACACCGCCTTCAATGCCCACATTGCCTGGGGCCAGCCTTGGGCGATGCTCCCCATGGCCGACGACGGAGTGATGGTAGGCGGCGATTTCCTCTTCGAAGACGGAAACGACACACTGCGGCTGATGCGTTTCCTGCCAGATGGCAGCTTGGACCCCAATTTCAACAATTGGCACACTTTCAACCGTACGAATTCAAGCTCACCCACACAGTACTCCTTGATTTCCGAAATAGTGCAACTCGCGCCTAACCTGTTTGCGGTCTGCGGCTATTTCAACATCGTGGACGGAGAGGTTCACGGAGGCATCGCCATGTTTGACAGCACAGGTACCCTGTTGGAAAACTATTTCCAGGGAAATGGGGCCGGAGTTTGGACATACATGGGTGGCACCGGTGCGGTTATACATGGCATCATGCCCACCGGCGATGGCAGCGATGATTATTGGATCTGGGGCAGCTACCACGGCTACGATGACGGCACCACAAACGATACCCTGCAGCGCATGGTGAGCCGGTTGCATGGGCTGAGCGTGGGGGTGGCGGAGCATGTGGCCCCGCTGCCGGGGGGAAGCCTGCTCCTCCGCCC
>JAFDZG010000090.1 GCA_018267065.1 Bacteroidota bacterium | reverse complement strand
GCAGGAGTGCACAAAGCGTGGTGCGCAACCGGCGCACGCCTGCCTTCCCAAAGGCGAGCATGGGGTTGAGCGTGGCCTGGTGGAAGGCTTCCTTGTTGATGCCGGAAGCCGCCAGCATGCCCGCTTCCGCCAGCACTTGCAGGTCCACCACGGTATCGCCGATGCGGGTGCAGGCCCGCGGCGTGCGCCCGGGTGCGCGGAAAATGCCGAAGGGGATGTTTTGCAGCGGGAAATCGCTGCCCGCCGGGGTTTCGATCCAAGACCGCAGGTCTTTGGCGATCACATGTTCATGGGTTGCGCTCATGGCGCAAATGTCGGCATGCTGCACGCAACCACAGGGACCTGCTCAATGAACCGAGGTGACCCGATAGGCCGTGATGATCTTGTGGTGGCTGCGGCAAAGGCTCCATGGCAATTTGCTGTAACCGGAGGAGTACATGCCCGCGAACTGTTCCACGCAGAAGAAGTTTTTCAAGCTGGGAGCCTGGTCCCAGGTGGCCACGGGCACCTTTTCCACACCGGTGGCAAGTTCTTGATGGTCGTAGTCCTCGGGGATCACCAGGAAGTCGCCCACGGCCAGTTTGCCCGCATCCTTGCTGTAGGTTTTCATGCCCGCTTCCACGGAGTACCATTGCCAACCCCAATGGCCCAAACTCCATACGGTGCTGCCATGGCCGGAGAGCTCCTGGGCGATGCGCGGGGCGCGCTCCCTGTAAAAGTCTGCGTACTGTTTGTCGGACAAGGTGAGCACCACTCCGAGGAACGCCGTGCAGGCCAGGGCCAGTGCCTTTTCGCGTTTGGTGGCTTTTGCCAATGCCGGCGCGGTAAGCAGCAGCACGGGTGGCAGCACCAGCAGGATGTGGCGGCTGGCCATCATGGGGGAGAACAGGGCCAGGAAGGAGGCCAAGCCCAGGGCCCAAAGCACCAAGGTCCATTTGTCGGCGGCGATGGAAGGCTTGTTCAAGGGAAGGAACCGCGCACAGATCGCCACGATCAACACGCCGTTCAAGGTGAATGCGATGCGGAGCACCTGGTCCGAAACGATTTCAGGAATGGTGCCGATGTACACCAGCACGATCAGGCAGGCGGCGGCGCCCAGCAGCATGAGCCATGCACTGAGCAAGTGCTTCGCAGGCCGTGGGAGCAGCGGGCGCAGCAGGGCCGGCGTGAATGGTGAAACAGCGCCGATGCAGGTGAGCAGGGCGAGCGTGCGCACAAAAATGCCAACGATGCTGGGGTCCCCGCCTTGGCGGTCCAGCAGGTGAACCCCGCCGTATTCATGCAGGTTCCAGCCGGACCAAGCGGTGATGAGGACGACCGGCACCAGCGCCAAGGGCAGCCACTGCCATTGGCGGCGCAACAGGAGCGCCAGGGGGAACACCAACAGCAGCGGCAAGGTGGTGTATTTGATGAACATGGCCGCCGCCAATGCCAATGCCGCCAATGCCAACCTCAAGCCGGTGTTCATGCGCCCCGGTACCAGCAGCAGGTAAAAGAACAGGAGCTGCAATGCCAACAAGGGGATGTCGGTCATCAGGCCTTGGTTCACCATGAAGGCCGGGCAGAGCGCGAACAAGGCCGTTAGCCACAGCTCCTGGCCCGGGGCCGTGCGGCGGGCCAATCTGTGGAAGCACACCAATGCGAGCAGGGTGAACAGGGAACGCATGAGGTGCATGGGCACCTCTCCCCAGCCGAATGCATACCCCGTGGCCGCTACAAGATAGAAGAACCCCGGGGGCTGGTTGAAGTGGTGCAGGGGTTCGGGGTTCTGGCCCCAGTTCACCAGGCCGGACATGGGCTGCAGCGGGTGTTGCCCCACCCATTGCGCCGCCAGCAAATGGAACGTGTCGTCGATGTGGAACGCCTTGTTGAGGTCCAGCGCGGTGATCGCCGCCCAAAGCAGGAGGATCGCCCACGTGGCCCGGCTCAGTTTCAAGGTCATGTACGTACAAAGGAACACGCCACCGCACAAGCAACCGCGGTATCGTTCCAGTTCAACGGCCCAACACCCGTTTTGTTCATGGCCAGCGCCAAGGCCATGCAGGTCTTTGCCGGAAGGCACTGTCACCGTTTCCGCTTCACGTTGATGATCACTCCGTGTTGGCCTTGGTCCGGCCGATCAACACGCCGAGCATCACATTTTCCTCCATGAACCAAAAGTGCTGGGAGGCGCGGTCCTCGGATTTTCCCGTGGTGAGCACACTGGGCAGTTCCATGTAGCCGGCCCGTACGTTGGCCCGCAGGAACACGCGGTCTGCCACAAGGGCGAAGAGGCCCAATTGTGCGCCTGCGCCATAACCCGCCAGGTGGAATTTGTTGTTGATGCCTTCGCCGAACAAACGGACATCCGTGCGCGGGATCACGGGGCCGGCAAAAAGCCCTTGGGTGAAGTAAAATGCCTGCCGGCCATTGCGGCTGGTCCACATCCGGCTGTAATGGTCGGCATCCAAGGCCAGGAGGTTCAGCCCGTCGGTGTGCTCATAGGTGAGGAAATCCGGGGTGATGCGCACTTCGCCGGTTTCGCCGCTGGTGGCATAGGCGGCGGACCGGTCCCGGCTGATGGTGCCGGTGAGCTTCACTTGCTGGTCCTTCACCACCACGTATTTCATGTGGTCCAACCCGATGGAAAAACTCCATTGGTTGTTCAGGAACCAGCCTACGCGGTAGTTGTACTGCGGGATCCAGATATTCTTCGGCTTGAAGTAGTTGCTGAACGTGAAG
>JAFDZG010000008.1 GCA_018267065.1 Bacteroidota bacterium | reverse complement strand
TGCAGCAACGTTACCGTGAGCTACTGCGGTACGGCAGCGGGTTGGAGCAATGTGTGGAAGCTGCTCTCCACGGATTGCCCGGCGGATTCCCTCATCGGGGCATCCGTCTCCGACACCACCACCTGTGCCAACCTCAATTGGACCTTCACTTTCAATAACCTGGCCGCAGGCACCTATTACCTACCAGTGCCCAACTTCGGTTTTGGCCAAGGTGGCGGTGCATACAGCATCAACGTAAATGCCACCACCTGCACAGTGGGCATTCCTGAAAGCAACGCAAAGGCCAGCTGGACCTTGTACCCGAACCCGGCAACCGGGGCCATCACACTGGCGTTCGGCCCTGACCAAGGCACGGGCCGGCTGAAGATCATGGACCTGACCGGTCGCGTTTTGATCGAAAAGACGGTAAGCACATCGGGAAATATGCAGCTTGAACTCGGCGACAAGGTGGCACCCGGCCAATACCTGGTGGAGGTAAGCACGGCGCAAGGCCGCAGCGTTCAGCGGTTGGTGCTGCGTTGAGCCACCCCAATGGGCAGCGGCCCCGTGTGCAACCGATCCGGGCGCACACGGGGCTTCTGCTTGCTGGACATGGGAACTTAGGCCCACAGCATGGACAATTGCGCCCTGCCTACATTTAGCGCTGAAAACACCGATCCCGAAAAATGAACAACATCCTGTGCCCGTCAGACCTTACCGAGACATCCATGGTAGGCGTGGCCTATGCGGAGCACCTGGCCCACCGGCTCGGGGGATCGGTAACCCTGCTGCACGTGATGGACCGCCATGAAAAGCGGGATGATGGCGGTGCCTTGGTGCGAGAGGAACTCGAAGAGCAGCGCAGCAGCATTTCCAAAGTGGGCGCCACGGCCCACGTACGCTCGGGTGAATTCATGGAAGGCATTGCGGAGGAAAGCCGCAACGGCCATGCGCTGATGGTATGCGCCACGCACGGCATCCGCGGCCTGCGGCAATCCTTGTTCGGGCCGGACATCATCAAGCTGGTGCGCAAAGTGGCGATACCGAGCCTGGTGGTGCACAAGAACAGTCCACTGCAGAATGATTTCGGCACCATTGTGATGCCGGTGGCGGGGCACACGGACATTGGCAAACTGCTGGATGCCGTGTGCCTGCTTGCGGGCAAGTTCGGCAGCAACGTGCACATCTTCCAGGTGGAAAGGCCCGGCGAGCAACCCAGTGATGCCTTGGTCAGGAACAAGCAATTGATGATGGAGCGGCTTGCTTCGGAAGGAATACCGGCGCGTGAAGCCAAGGTTCCCATCCAGGGATTTTCCGTGGGCTTTTCGCAATCCACCCTGGCCTATGCGCGCGGGGTGGGTGCAGGTTGCATCGCGATCATGTCGGTTGCCTCGGATGAATACCGCTATATCGCGGACGCGGAAAAGGAACGGCTGCTCACCAACGAGCAGGGCATTCCGGTGCTTTGCGCACACTGAACGAAAACCAAGGAACATGGAGCTAGGGGCTGCATTCTGGACGGAGCGGTACACCAGCGGCAACACCGGCTGGGACCTCGGAGCGGTGAGCGATCCGCTGAAGGCCTACTTCGACCAACTGGAGGACAAGGGCCTGGAGATCTTGATCCCCGGCGGTGGCCGCAGCCATGAGGCGGAATACCTGCACCGGCAAGGCTTCGGAAAGGTGCATGTTGTGGACCTGAGCGCTGAGCCTTTTGCGGCCCTGCTGGAGCGCTGCCCGGATTTTCCGCAAGCGCATCTGCACTTGGGCGATTTCTTCGCCCATGCGGGCCGTTACGACCGCATCATTGAACAAACATTTTTCTGTGCATTGGACCCCGTGCTGAGGCCACGGTACGTGCAGCACATGCACAAGCTCCTGGCCCCTGGGGGAAAGCTTGTGGGCGTATTGTTCAATGACCCCTTGTTCACCGACCACCCACCGTACGGTGGCGGTGAAAAGGAATACCAACAGCTCTTCAGCCCTGTATTCAGCCGTTTGAAACTGGAACCTTGCCACAACTCGATCAAGCCAAGGGCGGGGCGGGAATTGTGGATCCAGGCCGTGAAGTGAACAGCGGATGCACGGGGGGCACGTGGGGAGTTGCCGGTGCGTGCGGGGGACACGCGCGAAATGGCCGGGAACATTGCGTTCGCCGATGCGTGCATGCGCACTGGTCCTTGTTGCAATGGCCTGGCTTCAAGGCTTTGCCCAACAGGTGGACTTCATTATTTGGAAGGACAACAAAGCTGTGGGCGCAATTACCGCGCTGCGACGGCAAACATCCCAGCATACGGTTTACGGCATCAGCTCGTGGTCTGAGATGCACATTGTGAAAAAGCAAGTAGTGCGCTCCAGCTTGGGGCTGGAGTACCGCCAAGGGCGGCCGTTCACCTGCTTCACCTCGTTCCGCTTGAACGGCACACTGCGCGATTCGAGCAGCATGCAGCCTGCGGGCCAAGGGTTCAATTGCTTCGTTCACCCGGATGAAAGCTTCAGGCTTTCGGGCACTTCAGCATGGTCCACCGCGCGGATGTATTTCGAGGAACCCGTGGGGCAACAGGAGGTTTTCGTGGAAAGCGTGCTTCGCCCCTGCCCACTGAAACGCACCGCTCCCGGCAGGTATGTACTGGAGCTGCCGGGCAACAAGGTGAACACCTACCTGTATTCCGGGGGCGTATTGCAGGAAGTGCAGGTATCGCGGCCCTTGGTGAAACTGGTTTTCCGCAAGGTGTAGCCCATAGAGCCTGTTGGGATCTCCTCAAATGCGTTCTCTGGCCCCCTTTTCCGCCCATGCTTCATCGGAAAAATGATCCCGTAGATACCGCTACGCGATGATTTTCCGGCTTCGCCTGAACGAAAAATAGCCTCGGAGTCCTTCGTTCAAGAAATCCCAAACAGGCTCTTAGCGGCTGGTAAGGAACACGTGGTCGGTAAGCAGCGTGCGCAAGAATTGCTCCGGTCCCATGGCCGGGTCCGCGCTGAATTGGGCCCTGTACCGATCCGCCAGCTTGTTGATCGCAGCAACACGCGCTGCACTTGCATCGGCCAATACTTCCTTGATCAGTGCCGCCTGTGCATCGGGAATGGCGCCCGCACCGGGAAATGTGACGCGATGGTCGTCCGGCAATTGCTGCGCCATGATGCCCGCCAGGGATGTACGGCGCCTCAGGGAGATCACCGAGGTGCCCGCCGCAATATCGCCGATGCGCTGTCCCTTGCCATTGAAGAGGATCACCACGGCACCCAAGAAAAACATGGAATCCACCAGGCGGAGCACCCAGCGCAACAGGTAGTGGCCAAGGCCGGGTTGACCGCCGTCCAGCCTTGCCACCTTGATCTGGCGCACGCGCTTGCCCAAACTTTGGCCGTCCATGAGCAGTTCGCACAGCAGGTGGTAGAAGGTCCAGGGCACGCCTACGAGCACAATGCCCAACCAATCCGGGGGTTCCACCCCCATCTTGTTCATGAAGAACACGAACGCGAACGTATATCCCGCGAGCAGCAGCCAATCGATCACCACAGCCAATCCGCGGTCCACAATGGTGGCCACTTCCACTTGCAGGGCCACGTTGTGGGTGGTTTCTATGCGGACGGTTTCCATGCGGGGCGCAAAATAGGGTAGCGCCGCTGCGTTATGTTTGCTCTTGCCCACCCTCCATGCGCGAAGCGGCCTTTGTAAAACGGAACAACACCAAGTGGCAGCGCTTGGAAGAGCTGGTGGCGCAACGCGGCGATGCCATCACGCCGGATGAAGCCAGCGCGCTGTACATCGAGCTGAACGACGACCTGAGCTATGCCCGCACCTTCTACCCCGGCGCGCAGGTCACGGCCTACCTGAACACACTGGCCACCGGCATGCACCGCCACATCTACCGCAACCAGCGCACGGGCCTGGGGCGGTTCGTTTCCTTCTGGAAGACGGAACTTCCGTTGCTGATGGCCGCCACCCGCCCGCAGTTGGCCATTGCTGCGGCCGTATTCCTGGTGGCCGTACTGATCGGCGGGCTCAGCGCGCACTACGACACCACCTTCACGCGCTTGATCCTGGGCGACGGCTACGTGAACATGACCCTGGAGAACATCAAGGCGGGCAAGCCCATGGCCGTGTACGGCACCACCGGCATGATGGACATGTTCTTCGGGATCACGCTGAACAACATCATGGTCTCCTTCTATGCTTTCGCGCTGGGCGTGCTGCTGAGCTACGGCACCTGGTTGATCCTGGTGCAGAACGGCATCATGCTGGGGGCGTTCCAGTACTTCATGTACCAGGAAGGCGTGCTGCGCGAAAGCCTGCTGGCCATTTGGCTGCACGGCACCATCGAGATCAGCTGCATCGTGATCGCGGGCTCGGCGGGCATCGTGATGGGCAACAGCCTGCTCTTCCCCGGCACCTATGCCCGCTTGGCCAGTTTCCGGCGTGGGGCCTTGCAGGGCCTGAAGATCGTGATCGGCCTGGTGCCCTGCTTCATCCTGGCCGGTTTCATCGAGTCATTCATCACGCGGCGCAGCGCCGCCATGCAACCGGCGGTGAACATCACCATCATCGCTGCCAGCCTGGCCTTCATCATCGGCTACTTCATCCTTTACCCCTACAAAGTCCAACGCACCCATGGAAACCATCGAACTGCGCCAACGGCGTGACTTCAGCGCGGTGATCAGCACCGGCTTCCAGTATGTCCGCCAAAACTGGAAATCGCTGTACAGGCCGTTGGCCTTCTTCTGCCTGCCGCTTTACGTGGTGGCTTCCCTCTTCATGGGCAACTTCTTCCGCACGGTATACGCCAACATGGAAGGCGCCAACTCCGGGGCCATGCTTGGCAGCATGGGCTCCATGGGGGCCGGCTACCTGCTCATGATCCTGGCCATGTTGATGATGTACACCCTTGTTTACGAGCACATGCGGCACTACATGCTCAACCGCGGCCTGCCTCCTTCCTCCGGGGAGATGTGGAAAGCCATGCTGCAACAGCTCCCCGCCTATTTTGTGGTGGGCCTGTTGGCGGGGATCATCGCCATGGCCGGCGTGGTGCTCCTGTTCGTCGGTGCGTTGTGGCTGGCCATCGTGTTCACCATGGCCTATCCGCTGCGGGCATTTGAGCGGGCCGGCATCGGCGAGTGCATCAGCCGTTCCTTCCGGGTGATCAAAGGCCACTGGTGGGAGACCTTCGGGCTGGTGCTGGTATTGGTCATGTTGATCACCTTCATCAGCTACTTCCTGTACTTGCCGCTGATGCTGCTCACCGGCTTTAGTGCCATGAGCGGCATGGAGCCCATGGGCGGTGCCGGGGAATACGGCCAGCGCATGGGCTGGTTCATGACCCTCTTCATGCTGCTGGCAGGCGTGGTGAACATGCTGCTCCTGCCCTTCCTCCATGTGCCCATCGGCCTGCAGGCCCTGTCCTTGATCGAAGAGAAGGAAGGGCGTGGCCTGATGCAGCGCGTGGACGAAGCCACCGCGCCACCCGCCGCCTGAGCCTCCAATCCGTTAGCTGCAAAGTGGCCCGCATCCTGTTGTTCCTGTCACTGCTCCTGTGGGGGCACAGTCCTGTTGCGGCCCAAAGCGCGGGCGTTGCAACGGACAGCGCGGCGATTCCCAAGGACAGCCTGCAGGTGCGCGCCGCGCACTTCAATGCAGCGGAATTGGCCCGCCTGAAAGCCGACCCCGACCTCAACTACGACCGCGACCTGCATGTGGAAGCGCTCTGGTGGGACCGCTTGAAACATTGGCTTGAACAAAAGCTGAACGAGCTCTTCGGCACCGAGGCCGGCCGCTGGGTCTTCAGCCACTTGGACTGGTTGATCATCCTCATCGCTGCGGGCTTGTTGCTGTTCTACTTGCGGAAAAGGCTGTTCCACGGCGGGTTCGCCACGGACGCCGCCAAGCCCAAGCAAGTGCTGGAGATCGGCGAGGACATCACCCGGACAGACCTGGACGGCCTGCGTGCGGAAGCTGAAAAGCAGGGCGATTGGCGCATGGCCCTGCGTTACCAGTACCTGCTGGTGCTGCGCCGGCTGGCGGACAACGGCAGTATCCGCTTCCAACCGGACAGCACCGACCGCGATTACCTGCGGCAACTGAAGGATCCCGCCGTGCGCAACGCCTTCGCCGAGCTCAGCTTTCTATTCAAGTGGGCCTGGTTCGGCAATGGGCCCATGGACCAGGCCCGCTACCGCAGCCTGGCCCCGGCCTTTGCCGGTTTCCCATCGCAGAAAAAGCCATGAGCCGCACCGAGAAATCCATTCTCGCCGCCACGCTCGCAGTGGTGGTACTGATCGCGGTGCTGGACGCAATTACCCCGAAACCGCCCAGTTGGCGGCGCTCCCTCACGGCATTCAGCAACGACCCGTACGCCTGCGGGCTGGTGCGCGAACGCTTGGGCGACCTCTTCCCGCAGGGCATCACCACCGTGCGCGAACCCATATACAGCGTTGCGCAGCAGCGCCTGGAGCTTGACAGCACCGCCCCGCGCGTGAACCTCGTTTTCATTGAGCCCTGGTTCAACCTGGACGAATTGGACATGGAGCACCTGCTGAAGCTGGTGGAAGCAGGGGACAACGCGTTCATCGCCACGGGCGACTTCGAGGGCCTGCTAACCGACACGCTGCACCTGCAACAAGCTTACCGCTATGAACCGTTGGACAGCCTGGGCGCGGCGGGCATCAAGCAGGCCCTGCTCGGGGATACGTCCATCCTGCGCTTCACCATTCCATTTGCCGGGGGGCACCAAGAGTTCCGCTTTGCACGCGGCGGGTTTGACACCTACTTCAGTGAATTTTCCAAGGACAGCGCCCAAGTGCTGGCGGAAACCATGCGCGGCGACCCCGTGCTGTTGCGCATGCCCTACGGCAAAGGCGCCTTCCTGCTCTGCTCCGCTCCCTTGGCCTTCACCAACTACTACCTGCTGAAAGACGAGGGGCGCGGCTTCATGGAACAGGCATTCGGCGTGCTGCCGGACCGGCCCGTGCTGTGGGACGAATTCTACAAGGCGGGCCGCGCGGGAAGCAGCAGCCCGCTGCGCTACATCCTGGCGCAGCCCGCACTGCGCTGGGCATATTGGACCATCATCACGCTGCTCATCCTCACCGTGCTGGTGCATGCCCGCCGCCGCCAGCGCGCCATTCCCGTGGTGGATGCCCCGCGCAACACCAGCCGCGACTTCGCCGACACCATCGGGCGGCTTTACTACTTCCGCGGCGACCATGCCGACCTGGCGCGCAAACTCTCCGCGCAGTTCCGCGAAGAGGTGTGCCGGAAATTGCGCCTCCCGCAAAGCGAATGGGACAACCGCACCCTAGCGGAGATCGCCCGGCGCAGCGGCATCGGTGAAGAAGAACTGCACCATGCCAACCGCCTGATGAACTTCTACGCCACCGCCGAACTGGCCAGCGAACAGCAACTCCTCACCCTGAACAAAACCTTGGACCGGTTGCGCCACAAAATGTAACCTCTAACCGTATCACCCTCGCACCCTCTCACCCTACCACCGCATTTCAACACCATGGAACAAGAAAACATCCCCGAAGGCGGCTACACCCCCGCCCTGCCCCTGGCCGAATTGCGGGACGCGGCCGATCGCATCCGCAGCGGCATCCAGCGCGTGATCATCGGCCAGGACACAGTGATCGACCAGCTGATCATTGCCCTGCTCAGCGACGGGCACGTGCTGATCGAAGGCATGCCGGGCGTGGCAAAGACCCTCGCCGCCAAACTGCTGGCACGCACCGTGAACACCGGCTTTGCGCGCATCCAGTTCACCCCGGACCTGATGCCCGGCGACGTGATCGGCACCAGCATTTTCGATCCCGCCACGGCTGCCTTCACCTTCAAGCACGGCCCCATCTTCAGCAACATCGTGCTGGTTGACGAGATCAACCGTGCACCGGCCAAGACGCAGAGCGCGCTCTTTGAAGTGATGGAGGAACGCCAAGTGACCGTGGACGGCACCACCCACCCCGTGGGCGTCCCGTTCATGATCGTGGCCACGCAGAACCCCATTGAGCACGAAGGCACCTACCGCCTGCCGGAAGCCCAGCTGGACCGCTTCCTCTTCAAGATCGACATGGGGCACCCCAGCGTGGACGAGGAGGAACAGCTGCTGTTGCGCGCCCAGGAAGGCCTGCACCGCATGGATGCCGCACAGGTGGCCCCGGTGATCGCGCCGGCGGAACTGGCCCGGCTGCGCCAGCTGGTGTTCCAGGTGAAATGCGACGCCAAACTGGTGCGCTACATCGCCGAGATCGCACAGGCCACCCGCACCGACGGCATGCTCATGCTGGGCGCCTCGCCCCGTGCCAGCTTAGCTGTGCAGCGCGCCGCCAAGGCCGTGGCCGCCATGCAGGGCCGCGACTTCTGCGTGCCGGAGGACATCAAGCAAGTGTTGCCCGCCGTGCTGCGCCACCGCATCCTGCTTACCCCGGAACGCGAAATGGAAGGCATGCGGCCTGATGAGGCCGTGGCCCAGATCATCGCCAAAGTCCCCGTGCCCCGGTGATAGCCACGCTCCGATCGTTCTTCCTGACCCGGCGCTTCTTCGGCATCGGCTGGGGCATCGTGGCCTTGTTCGTCGCCGCTTACTTCCTGCCACCGTTGCTGCCTGTGGCCCTGGCTGCCGCAGCCCTGCTGATAGTGGCCGCGCTGTTGGACGCGGTGCGGCTCTACCGCGTGAAGGAGGGCATCCAGGCATCGCGCCAAACCTTGGCCAAGTGGAGCAACGGCGATGAAAACCCCGTGACCATCACCGTGCAAAGCCGCTACCGGAACCCCATTGCCGCTAAAGTGCTGGACGAGCTGCCCGCCCAATTGCAGGAACGCGAGCTTGTGCTGGAAGCAGCGATCGCTGCGGGCGGCAGCGCCCGGCTCAGCTACATCGTGCGTCCGCTCACGCGCGGCGTTCACGCTTTCGGCGCCATCAACGTGCTGGTGCGCACGGGGCTGGGGCTGGCCGAGCGCCGCTACAAGCAGGAACAAGGCCGGGAGATCGCCGTGTACCCCAGCTACATCCACCTGCGCAAGTACGAGCTGATGGCCCAGGCCGACCCCTTCAGCGCGGCGGGCGTGCGCAAGGTGCGTCGCAGTGCGCAGCGGTCGGAGTTTGAGCAGATCCGCGATTACATCCCAGGTGACGACCGCCGAACGGTGAACTGGAAGGCCACGGCCCGCCGTGCGAAGCTGATGGTGAACCAGTACCAGGATGAAAAGGCCCAGCAGATCATTTCGCTCATCGATACGGGCCGCACCATGAAGATGCCCTTCGGCGGGCTCACCCTGCTGGACCGCGCCATCAATGCCACGCTGGTGCTCAGCGACATCGCCCTGAAAAAGGACGACAAGACCGGCGTGATCACCTACAGCAATGCAGTGCATGCCGTGCTGCCGCCCGCGCGTGAAAAGGGCTGGATGCACCGCGTGATGGAGCTGCTCTACGCCCTGCGCACCGATTTCGCCGAGACGGACATGGAGGCGCTCTATGTCCGTGTGAAACGCACCGTGCCGCAACGCAGCCTGCTGCTGGTGTACACCAACTATGAGAGCGTGCAGGCCATGCGCCGCCAGTTGCCTTTCCTGCAACTGCTCTCACGTGCGCACCTGGTGGCCGTGGTGATCTTCCGCAACACCGAGATGGATGCCCTGCTGCAACAGCCCGACCGCGACACCATGGGCGTGTACATCAAAGCCATCACCACCAAGCTCATCCAGGAGAAGGAACTGATCGCCAAGGAACTGGGAAGTCATGGCGTGCTCACCATCCTTACCGCGCCGGAGCACTTGAGCACCAGCGTGCTGAACAAGTATTTGGAGGTGAAGGCTAGGGGGATGCTGTGATACTGGATCACATAGGGCATCGCTATACCCAACGAGCAAAGTTGTATCGCAAAGTGCGTAAAGAGCACAAAGGGTAGGAAGGATAGTCCGACCTGCTGCGGTCGTCACAAAGGCACGCACCTTGAAATATTCCCATTGCATGGTGAGCCCTGTGCCGCGACAGCCTACCCGTACGACTTCCTGCCGATCACGAAGCGGCGCGCACAGCCCCGATGAACGCGTGCAGGTCAGCTCCGTACGGAAGTTCTGGCGGTACGTGCAGGAGGTGCTGGCGCGGCTGTGACCGCCTCACCGGACCGGGCTCCACGCGCTCAAGGGCGCGCAACTGCGGCCTGCGGTACGGAAGGGACCAAGCCGTGCCGCTGCATCACCTGCTTCAGCTTGGCCACGTCCGGCGGGCCTCCGGCATTGAGGACCTCCGCCATCTCCTTGAAGTAGTTCGGGCCGAGCAGCCCGGGCGTGATCACCGCCAGTGCCCGCGCATCGGTGTCGCCATGATTGTCGAAACCATGCACGGCCCCACGCGGAATGAAGAGCGTTCCGCCAGGCTGGATGTCATGGCGTTTACCATCCACCGTGAAGGTCATCGTACCGGCAAGGCCGTACACCGCCTCGTCGAAATCCTTGTGGTAATGCGGCACGGGCACTTTGGCGCCCGCCGGTACGGTGAACTCGAAGAGGGTCGCTGCCCCGTTGGTATCGGGCGCGTCGAGCAGAAAGTCGATGAGGATGTCGCCTGCTTTGATGCTCTGCTTTTTCATGGGTACGTGGTTCAGGGAGGCAAACCTACCCGCCTGCCCGCGCTCCTTTCTTGATCCCGGATAAGAATTCACCGGCGAGCCACGTGGCGGCGGATGCGGCTCAAGGTCTCCGGGGTCATGGCGAGGTAAGTGGCGATGAGGTAGAGCGGGATACGGCGCAGCAGTTCCGGTTCCTCTTCCACGAAGCGCAGGTACCTCTCCTCCGGGGATTCGATGGTGACCTCGGCCAGGCGCTTCTTAAGCACATAGTTGGTGTCCTGCTGGGCGCGGATGAAACCCATGGTCATCGTGGGGAAATGCGTCATGATGTACACCCAACTCTTGCGGTCGATGATCTGGAGGCTGCTGTCCTCCACGGCCTGAACGTTGAGTTCCGTGGCGGTGCGGTCCAGGAAGCTCACCAGCTCGCTGACCCATCCATTCTCCGTTTTGAAATAGATCGTGCGCTCCCCGGCCTCCGCATTCATGTAGTACTGGCGCAGGCAGCCGCGCTCCACGAAATACACATGCCGCACCACGGCGCCGGTACGGAACAAATGGCCATGCCTCATCACCTTCAAGGGTGCGAAGAGCGGGAGCACGCGGGAGCAGTCCGCTTCCGAGAGGCCGTAGCTGCATCGCAGGCATTCGTGAAGCGGGGAATGGTCCATCGGGGCGTTACCGCCAAATTACACGGAAATACTTCGCATCCTGCGCCTTGGTCCAGGGCGGGCATGCGGCCGATCACGCGTTGTGGAAGGCATGTATCCAGGTATGGAATCCTGCGACCCGGCCGGTTCTTTTCGCCTTGGACGTGGCCCCCTCGATACGGATCAATATGATCCGGAAGGGCGGGATGCTATGGCCTCGCCTCCATCCTGGACAGCAGGTTGCTCTTCACAGCGGGCCATTCATGTGGCAGGATGGAAGCTCCGGCGGTACGTTCAGGAGGTGCTGGTACGGGTGTGAGCAGCATCCCTGGTCAAAGGTGCGGCTTGATCTTGTCCGCATGCCTCCGCAGGAAATAGCGGCGCACCGCCCAGCCGGAGAGCAGGATGAAGGGGATCAACGTGAAGGCCGCCTTTCTGCTGAGGAAGGAGATCAGGAGCAGGACCACGAAGATCGCCGGGGCCATGAGCGCACGGGTACCATTATAGCGCAGCACCACCTTGTCCACCGGCGGACCCAGCTTGTTCGCGGGGTCCAAGGCCACATGCCAAAGCCGATAGCTGAACAGGCCTGCCAACAGGATGGTTCCGGTATAAAAGGCCAAGGGCACCCGCAGCTCACTGTCAAAGAACTCACTGAGGAATGCCGTGCTGAACGGCATCACCACGATGGGGAGCAGGAACAGCAGGTTGCTCGCCAACAACTTCGGGCCGGACGTGCGCAGGTACAGGAACATGCGGTGATGGGCCATCCAGAATTGGCCGATCACAAAGAAGCTGACCAGGAAGCCGATGAATTTCGGGATGATGCCATCGAGGTAGTCCAGCAGGTCCGCATCCGTCGCATTGTTCAGGTGTTCGGGAATGTGGATCTCGATGATCAGCAACGTGATGGCGATGGCGAAAACGGCATCGCTGAACAACGCGATCCGTTCAAGCTGGAAGTGGTCCCGGTCCTTATCCATGTCAAGTTCTTTTGTGATGCTAAAATGCTTCACCGAACGTAAAGAACACACCGTTCTGGTCGTTGCCCATGCCAAAATCCAGGCGCAGCTTCACACTGGCGTTCAGCGCCAGGCGGATGCCCGCCCCATAGCTCACGCGCGGCCCTTGAAATCGCGTATCGGTGATGTCGCCACCATCGGTGAAGGCGGCGCCGGAAAGCTTGCCCCGGACCGGGAAGCGCACCTCCAGCTGCCCCGCATAATAGGAGCTTCCGCGAAAGCGGTTGCTGTAAAAGCCGCGCAGCACGTTGGCGCCGCCGAGCGTGTAGCGGAACAAATAGCTGGGATCGCCTTCTGCATGGCCGCCGCTGGCCCGCGCCGCCAGCACGAAGTGCGAGTTGTACATGTACCGGAACGCACGGAAGTCCACCTGGAAGAGCGTGACCGCGCCCGCCCCGGTCACATTGGATCCGGCGGGAACGTATTCCGCCGACACTTCCGCCAAGGTCCCCTTCTTGGTGCTCCATGTATTGTCCCGCGTATCGTGCCGCACGGCGGCCCCGAAGCCCAGGGTGTGCTCATCGGGAAATGGGTCCGGGCCCAGGTCCTCATCGCTGCTGCTGCGCATCGTTGTGCTTTGGCGCCCGCGGTAATCCGCGAACACATCGGTATGCCATGCACCGCCCCACTCCCGGCTCAGCACGGGGCGCGCCAAAACCGTGGTGGCATAGAGCTTCACATAGTCGTCGGCATCCGTGCGGCTGCCTTCGCCGAAGTAGTACTGGAAGTAGTTCGAGAAGGAGGCATCGAAGGTGAAATTGACCTTCCGGAAGAGCGCGTAACGTGTGTACTCCGCGCCCAAGTTCACCTGGCCGGTAAGCAGGGCCTGGAGCTGGGCGGAGAAGAAGCTGCCCGGTGTGCGCAAGGGAAAGCGGAAGTAGGCGCCGCCCAGGATGAGGCCCAAGGCCGGGTCGTACCCGATCACCGGTGACAGCGCGTAATCGCTCGGAGCCACGTGTATCGGCTCCGCTGGCAGTGCCGACATGGTGATGCCGCCGTTCGCGCCATACACCTGCTCGCCCCTGATGAACGTGCGCAACACGTGCGCATCATACAGTTGCATGGGGTCGCCGGTGAAGACATCGCGGTCCAGCACCACGAAATCAGCGGACCGGCCAGGCACGATGGAGCCGAAGTGGTCCTCCTGACCCAGCACAAAGGCGCCGTTGGCGGTATATGCCCGCACGGCCTCGGCCACACCGAGCGTCTTCTCCTCCACCCCTGGAATGGGCGTGCCGTCGGGATAGCGGCCGGTCACATTCACCGCCAACGCCGGTAAGGGATCAAGGCCGTCGATCCGCGGAAAGGCGGAAAAGAGCGTATCCATGCCGTATGGCCAATCGCTGGACAGTGCGCCCCTCGCTTCCCGGACCTTGGTACGCGCGTCCAGCAGCTGGCTTGGGCGGAAGGCCTCCGGTCCTCCGCTCATGGCGGCGGAATAATAATGGGCAAGCGCCTCGTGGTCGAAGAGTTGCGAACCGATGATCGTCACGGCCAACCCTTGATCATGGATCCGCTTCACCTGCTCCGGCCGGGCATAGCCTGCGTGATCGATCACATGGCGGTGGTGCCCGGTGCGCGGGCTGTACAAGGAATCGGCATCCAGCAGAAGCTGCAGGCCGCGTTGGCCCTGCACGTGGAAGGCAAAGGTCTGGTCCGGGTTCAACAGCCAGATGTCCTTCAAGGCAGGCCCATCCAGGAAAACCTCACCTCCCGGCTCCATGGCCTGGCCGGAGCTGTACGGCACGGAAAGCGACTTGTCCTCAAAAAACTTCATGGCGTGGTAGTGAACCTGTGAAAGGTCCACGCCGCTGGTGATCAGCTGTAGTTTCTTCCGGCCCATCCCTCCCATCAGGCCCGCCGTTACAGGCACCCTGCCATAACTCCGCGCCCAGATACGCATCCGGAGCAACCCATGCTTCTGCAATTGCTGGTAGATCTTGAGGTGGTACGGATCGAAGGTGTTGTCGCCGATGGTGGTGATGCCATCGGCCAGCGCACGCCGCTGTGCCAGCAGGATGGCATGCTCAATGGTGGCTTCGGAAAGGCGCGCGCTGAACGCCTTGCTGGCCTCCATGGCGGCATTCTCATAGAGGTAGCCGGTGAGCTTGCCGCGCGCATCCACCTCCACGGTACCGTTGGCGATGTGCGTACCGGCGGTGAATCCCAGCAGATGCATGGCGGCGGTGTTGGCGATGGCGCCGTGGCCGCTCTTGAGGAACAGGATGGCCGGGGTTTTTCCGAATATGCTGTCCAGCAGGACGATCGGTGATGACAGGTCTTGCAGCGGCGGATAGCCCAGATCACGGCCCACGTACGCTCCATCCAACAATTGGCCTTTCGTGGCGACCATGCGCTCCCGGAACCCGTGCCGATCAGGCACATCGAAATAGCTCACCTCCAGCAGGCCGAGCGCACCATCAATGAAATGGATGTGGCTGTCCACGAAGCCAGGGACCACGGTACGGCCTTCAAGGTCCACACGCCGGTCGAAGGCTTCCGTCCCTTCCGGCTCCGCAGTGCGGCCCACTTCACAGATCACGCCATGGTCCGTCACGAAATACCCGGCAAAGCTGCCCGCGCTATCGCCTGTGAAGATGTGGCCGTTGCAAAAAAGTGTGCGTTGGGCATTTACCGGCGGAACGACGGCAGCCAAGGCGATCGATAGCGCTGCGGCACGGATCATCAGCCAATGTGCCCCGCAATAATAATGCGTGGGAAGCCTGACGATGCCTCAGTGAATGATATGTAGTGCACCGATCGTAGTTCGCGTAGGCCGTCGCTGCTTGGGGGAAACCTCGCACGTCATTCAGCCTACACGAGCGACCTATCCAAATACTCACGAGCAGAGGACGCTTGCGCGAGTTGAGAAACAACCTACCCGTACGACTTCCCGTCGATCACAAAGCGGTACCGCACATCGCTCTTCACCATGCGGTCGTATGCCTCGTTGATCTTGCTTGCGGGGATCAGCTCGATGTCGGCGAGCACGCCGTGCTTGGCGCAAAAATCCAGCATCTCCTGGGTTTCCTTGATCCCGCCGATCAGTGAACCGGCCAGTTGGCGGCGATGGTGCACCAGTGCGCCCGCATCCAGCGGCGAAGACTCCGGGATCCCCACGAGAACCATGGTTCCCCCGCGTTTCAGCAGGCCGAGGTAGGCGCTGTAATCATGCTGTGCCGAAATGGTGTCCAGGATGAAATCAAAGCGCTTCTTGTTGTGCGCGAACACTTCCGGGTCATGTGTGGCCAGGAAATCATCGGCGCCCAACTTGGCCGCATCGGCTCGCTTGCGCTCCGAATGGCTGATCATGGAAACGTGCGCGCCCATGGCCTTGGCGATCTTCACCGCCACGTGGCCCAGGCCGCCCAGGCCCACCACCCCAAGGTGCATGCCCGGCCCCACGCCGAAGCGGCGCAAGGGCGAATACGTGGTGATGCCCGCACAGAGCAGCGGCGCTGTACGGTCCAGCGGCATGCCCTCAGGGATCCGCAGCACGAAATCCTCGTTCACCACGATCTGGGTGGAATAGCCGCCCTTCGTCAGGCTGCGGTCGCCGTATTTGTCGTAGGAATTGTAGGTGAGCGTTGATCCGCGTTCGCAGAACTGCTCCTCATGTTCACGGCACGCGCTGCATTCCCGGCAGCTGTTCACCATGCAGCCCACGCCCACGCGGTCGCCGGCCTTCCACCGCTTCACCGCGCTTCCCACTTGGCGCACCGTGCCGGTGATCTCGTGCCCGGGCACGATGGGGAACCGCGTGTTGGACCATTCGTCGCGCACGGCATGCACATCGGAGTGGCACACGCCGCAGTAGGCAATGTCGATCACCACGTCGTGCGGGCCGGGGTCGCGGCGCTCAATGGTATCAGGTGCAAGCGGTGATGATGCGCTCTGCGCGGAATAAGCTTTTGCATGGGACATGGTGGTACAAAGTTCGGCATTCACCATGCCCCCTGTCCTGCCCCCG
>JAFDZG010000089.1 GCA_018267065.1 Bacteroidota bacterium | reverse complement strand
TATTGCGGCGGCCATGTTCCAAAAGTAGGATAGGGGGCCATGCTATTTGCCAGGATGCAGCGGAATGGACCCCAATGGACGCGGTGGATCCGCGTCCATTGGGGTCCATTTATGCCTACGGGAGACGAGGCCCGCAATACCTATGTCTGCAGCACCCCCATATTGAACTCCCGTGTCGCCGTTGCTTGCTGCGCCGCTTTGATGCCCATGCCCAAACTTAGCAATCGAGGAACAGAAACATCGCGAGCAATGCCAGCAATTGGATTACGAAGACGATCCAATGATCCTTGATGAGCTTCCGCATGAGCAGGTCCACTAACCAGAGCACTGTTCCCCAGAACAGCATGGCGATCAAAGCTACACCTCCCCAAGCGCTGCCACCGCCACCGTTGAAATTGCTTGGAGTGTTGAAGAAGAGCACGAGTTGGTAACCGAGGAACAAGATCACTGCGACGCGGAAGGGCGTAAGACGCTTCAACCAAGTCATGTCTGCAACACCCCCATATTGAACTCCCTTGTCGCCGGTGCCTGCTGCGCCGCCTCGATCCCCATACTGATCCACGTCCTCGTCTCCAACGGATCAATGATCGCATCCAACCACAACCTTGCCGCCGCGTAATACGGGCTGGTGCTGGCGATGTACTTCGCGCGGATCTTGCCGAGGATCTCTTCCTCGCGTTCTTTCGTGATCTCTTCACCTCTTCCCTTCAGCGCGGCCACTTCGATCTGCAGCAGCACCTTGGCGGCCTGGTCGCCGCCCATCACGGCCACGTTGGCGCTGGGCCAACCCACGATGAGGCGCGGGTCGTAGGCCTTGCCGCACATGGCGTAGTTGCCTGCGCCGTAGCTGTTGCCCACCACCACGGTAAACTTGGGCACTACGCTGTTGCTCACGGCGTTCACCATTTTCGCGCCGTCCTTGATGATGCCGCCGTGCTCGCTGCGGCTGCCCACCATGAAGCCGGTGACGTCCTGCAGGAAGACCAGCGGGATGTTCTTCTGGTTGCAGTTGGCGATGAAGCGCGTGGCCTTGTCGGCGCTGTCGCTGTAGATCACGCCGCCGAACTGCATCTCGCCCTTCTTGCTCTTCACCACCTTGCGCTGGTTGGCCACGATGCCCACGGCCCAGCCGTCGATGCGGGCGTAGCCGGTGAGGATGCTCTGGCCGTAGCCCTGCTTGTATTCGGTGAATTCGCTGTCGTCCACCAAGCGCGCGATCAGCTCGCGCATGTCGTAGGGCTTGGCACGCTCATCGGGCAGAATGCCGTAGATCTCCTTCGGATCGGCCTTGGGCTGCGCGGGCTTTTCGCGGCTGAAGCCCGCTCCCGGCGAAAGCCGGGACCTCGGGTCCTTGCCGATCTTGTCCATGATGGCGCGGATCTTCTTCAGGCAGTCCGCATCGTCCTTGCACTTGTAGTCGGTTACGCCACTGATCTCGCTGTGCGTGGTGGCGCCGCCGAGGGTCTCGTTGTCGATGTCCTCGCCGATGGCGGCTTTCACGAGGTAGCTGCCGGCGAGGAAGATGCTGCCGGTCTTCTCCACGATCAGGGCCTCGTCGCTCATGATGGGCAGGTAAGCGCCGCCCGCCACGCAGCTGCCCATCACGGCGGCGATCTGCGTGATGCCCATGCTGCTCATCACGGCGTTGTTGTAAAAAATCCTTCCGAAGTGCTCCTTGTCGGGGAAGATCTCGTCCTGCATCGGCAGGAAGACGCCCGCGCTGTCCACCAGGTAAATGATCGGCAGGCGGTTCTCGATGGCGATCTCCTGCGCGCGCAGGTTCTTCTTGCCCGTCATGGGGAACCAGGCGCCGGCCTTCACGGTGGCGTCGTTGGCCACCACGATGCACTGGCGCTTGCTCACGTAGCCGATCACCACCACTACGCCCGCACTGGGGCAGCCGCCGTATTCCTTGTACATGCCGTCGGCCGCGAAGGCACCGATCTCGATGCGCGGGCTCTTGGGATCGAGCAGGGCGTCGATGCGCTCGCGGGCGGTCATCTTGCCCTTGGCCTTGTGCTTGGCGATGTGTTTCTCGCCACCGCCCTGGTGGACCTGCACCAAACGTTTGTGCAGCTCGGAAACGGCGAGCTTGTTGTGGTCTTCGTTCTTGTTGAATTCAATGTCCATTGAGATCTTGATTGTACTGCTTCCCGCCGCTTGGTTTGTGAAGTGGTGCCGGCCGCAGCCGGTGAAGCGGGTAAAAAATCGCCGTGCGAATTTAGGCTTGGCTGAACGTGGCTGACAATTGGCGACACGCACCGGGAAAAGGAACGGTCAGTGTTTCATCCGGAAGCGCACGATCCGCGGCTTACTGTCCTTGCCCTCCGTGGAGATCAAGAGGTCGCCGTCCGGAAGAAACGTGATGCCCTCCGGTTTTGGCAGCAAGTTGCCGTCCAAAAGATATAGGGCCACATAGTTGCCGCTTCTGTCAAGCACCAGCAGGGTTTGGTCCACGGCGGAAAGAATGTAGTAATGGCCAGTGGCCGGTTCCACAGCGATGGAGGACATGCGGAACTTGATCGTGGGCACCTGTCTGCCACGATCGGTGGTGCGGATCGGAATGCTGACGCCGGCGGCCTCGGCTGCCCGGAGGACCTGCTTCACGGAAAAAGTGAGCACCGGCCGTTGTTGCAGTGCATAGGTTACCGGGTCGAAGGCGAAGATCTCCCGTTTGTCGCGGATTTCAGGCCCCCCTTTCAGATTGTCCTTGGGCGCCACCAGCACACGGCCGTCCACAGGGTCATAGCCCAGTCCCTCAATGTTGCGGTGGGGCAGCATCAGGTTGAAGCTGTCCATGGCCACAAAATGCTCCTGTTGCCGGGTGATGTTGTAAATGAGGCCGTCGCTTCGTAACGCGAACAATTTGCTGCCCACCCGGGTGATCCCTTCCAGGTCACCGGAGCCGGCAAAGGGGTGCCGTTCCAGGATATGCCCGTCGCGCAGGTCAACCAAGTAGAGGGTGGCGGCCTCATCCTGCAGGCAGGCCACGGTGTGGTCGTCTATTTCCGTCAGCCCGCTGATCTCACGCAGTTCAGCGGGGAGGTCCACTGCGGAAATTGGCTTTGGCAAAATGGCTTGGGCCTGGATCCCGTTTGCCGTGGCCAGCAAGAGCAATGGGGCGAACTGTCGTAAACAACCCAAGGTGGCAGTGTGAACGCGGGCCATGCGCTGTGCGGAATTTTCTCAGCTGCGCAGGTACTGCAACGCAATGATCGCAGCGCCCAGCAGGATCTCCAACCACATCATGGACCTGATGTAGGCGCTGGGGCAGCCCACCTTGGCGATGGACCATGCGCGCCCCAAACCAGCCATGGCGACAATGAAGCCAAGGAAATACAGCAGCGTGTGGTGCTGGCCGATGGTTGCGATGACCCATGCCAGCAAAAAGCCCATGCCGAAATAGATGCCGCTGGTGAAGCGGAGCAGATTGTCCAGCACTTGCGCCGGTGCATGGCCGTCCGGCAGGAAGGCCATGGCGCCCTTGTTGAGCAAATTGAGCCCGCCCAGCAGGCAAATGATGGCGATCAGGCCAAGGATGATCTGCAGGGCCGTGGTCATTTCCGGGAAGGCAGTCAAGCTTTCCTTACCCGGACCGCGTTCATGCCCTTGGGCCCGCGCTCCAGTTCGTAGCTCACTTTTTCACCTTCGCGTACTTCATCCAGCACGCCGCTAATGTGGAAGAAGTAGCGGTCGCGGCCACCGTCTTCATTGATGAAGCCGAATCCTTTCTGCGTGTCGAAGAAGTCCACACGGCCCATATGCACGGGGTCAACGGTTTCTTCCTCCCGCCGGGGCACACCCAGTACGATCTCCGATGCATCGATCTCCACGCGCTTGGTGGGGTCCGGCGGCGTATCGGTGAGCATGCCGTTTTCATCCACGTAGGCCATCATGGAGTCCAGGCCGCCGCCGCCGGCGTTGGCCTTGCGCTCTTCTTTTTTGCGCTGCTTTTCCAGCCGCTTTTGCTGCTTCTTTTTCTCTTTCTCGCGTTTTTCAAATGTCGCCATGTGTCATCCTGCATGGTTGAAGTTACAAGGCGCACCACAGGGAGAACCTTGCAGATTCAGTCCGGGCCCGGCCTAGGGGATGCAGGATTGCGAAGATACGCACTGGAGCCGGAGCGGCCCGGATTTCATCACCAAGGCAGCCTTCAGTTGCATCGCAGGCCAATTGAAAGGCGGCCCTGGCTTGCCCCGGAAAGAAGCAGCCCCCCGTTTCCGGAGGGCCGCCTCAATGCGATCCAGCAATGGTAGGGCCAACTAGTGCACGATGCTCAATTGCTTCACAAGCTTCACGCCATTGGCGGTGATGTTCACCACGTAGGTACCTGCGGCGAGGTCTGCAGGCAATTGCAGCGTGGTGCGGAAGTGGTCACCGCTGTTCCCGAAGGCGCCGGTCCACACTTGGCGGCCATCGATCCCCAGCACGTCCGCGTTGATGTATTGTTCAGCATTGCCCAAACCGCCAAGGTCCAAGTGCACCTGGCCGTCACGCACGGGGTTCGGCCATAGCGTGGCTTCGAAGGCTGCGGTCTGCGCCATGCGTGCAAAGCTGGGCGGGTTGTTGATGGTGATGGTGCAGCTGCTGGGGCAGAAGCCGCTCCACACACCTCCCACGTTCACATTGATCTCCACGTTGTAGGTGGAGCCGTTCAGCAGCGGCGGGGCCACGATGTTGCTCCACTTCAGTTGCAGGATGTACGTGTTGCGCGTGAAGGTCTGGTCGTAGCCTTCGCCGGTGTTGTAAATGCGGAACTGGTACTGCGAGGCGCCGGGCACGGGCGTGGCGTAAATGAAGCTGTTGTTGGTGTTGAAGCTGCGCGTTTCATTGCAGCTATGGCCATAGTTCGGCGCGGGGATCAGGCCGCTGCACGGCACGGTGGGAGCCAGGCCCATTTCGCAGCCGCTGCCCCAGTGGGCACTGGCAAGCGGCCCGGCCACATTGCTGCGCACGCGGCCGAAGTAATGCACGCCAGGCACCAGCGGGTTGCTCACCATGTCCCAGAAGCGGACATAATTCGTGGTTCGCACAATGCGGCGCAGGAAGCCCGCATCGGGGTCGCTGAACTCGAACTGGTATTGTGTGGCCCCCGTCACCTTGTTGCAGTACACCTTGTTCCCGGGCAGGTTGTTGAAGATGCCGCATTCCGTGGCGGCAATGTTGGCCGTGCCCAATGGCAGGCTGAAGCTGTGTGCGCTGCCGTAACCGGGGCTCGCAGGTGTGGCGGAAGGCGATTGGTTGCCGTTGGCAAAAACATCTTTCAAGATCAGCTTGCCGGTGGTGGTGCGCAGTTCCCATCCGCCATTGGTGATGCCATCACCAAAGCTGTCCATGAGCTTGAAGTTGTAGAACGAATTGCTTTGGAATGCCTCGAGGCACACCGTGGTGGAGTTCAGGCCGTTGGCCACGGTGGGCGCTCCGGAGGCCAGAAGGGAAAGGCCGCTGTCGCGGAGCTCCCAGCTCAACTGGCCGGGGTTGGCGTCCGTGGTGATGTTCACCACCACTTGGTTGCCGCAGCCCAGTTTCACCACCCATGCATCGCCGCCTCCATGGTTCCCGCTTACATCGCCGTTGCCGGAGGCAGCAGATCCCGCCACGGCGTAAAAGCCGTCACTGGTGAGGTCCACGGTGTAGGATCCTTCCGCTGCGGTACCGCCCATGCACTTCTGCCACACCAGGTTGCCCGTGCCGTCCATGTTCACCAGCCAGGCATCGTCATTGCCGTGGTTGCCGCTCACGTCCCCGTCATTGGACTTGGTGGTGCCTGCCATGGCATAGCCGCCCGCTGCCAGTGGCCGGATGGAATAGGCAGCTTCATCTGCGCTGCCTCCAAGGCATTTTTGCCATAGGGGCGTACCCGAGCTGTTCAGCTTCACCACCCACGCATCCTTGCCACCGTGCTTGCCGCTCACATCACCGTTGTTGGATGCCGTTTGGCCAGCCATGATGTAACCTCCGTCAGTGGTTTGTTCGGTGGCATAGGCAAAATCCGAGCCGGTGCCGCCCAAGCATTTCTGCCATTGCAGGGTTCCCGTGTTGTCCAGCTTCACCATCCACGCTTCGTCGCTTCCATGGTTTCCGCTCACATCGCCATTGTTGGACTTGGTATTGGCGGCCACGATGTAACCTCCATCGGTGGTTTGGCGGATGGCATAGCCGAAGTCCGCTACGCTGCCCCCAATGCACTTCTGCCATTGGATGGAGCCGGTGTTGTCCAGCTTCACCACCCAACCGTCATAGGTGCCGTGGTTGCCGCTTACATCACCATTGGTGGAGCCTGTATATCCGGTAACGGCATAGCCGCCATCGGAGGTTTGCACCACGGAATACAGCTCATCAAAACTCGATCCACCCAGGCTCTTTTGCCATTGGATGGTGCCCGTGGCGTCCAGTTTCACCACCCAGCCGTCGCGCAAGCCGTGGTAGCCGGTCACATCGCCGTTGTTGGAACCGGTATAGCCGGCAACAATGTATCCACCATCGGATGTTTGGCGGACATCGTAGCCCAGGTCATCGCCCGTTCCGCCCATGGCCTTTTGCCAAGCAATGGTGCCGGAGGAGCTCAATTTGACAAGCCATACGTCCGCACCCCCGTGGTTGCCCGTTACATCTCCGTTGGTGGAATTGGTGGTTCCCGCCATGATGTATCCTCCGTCCAAAGTTTGCCGCACGGTGTTGGCATTGTCCGCAGCAGTGCCGCCAAGGCATTTTTGCCATTGGATAAGCGGTTGGGACCGGGCCTGGTTCAGGAAGGCCAGCATGGCAGCATAACCGGCCAACCGAAGGGGGCTGATTCGTTTCATTTCCGCAGTGGGTGTTTCTTTGGTAAGCAAAGGTGTGCAAATCGAAGCAGTGTTGGTGGTCATTATTGATTTGGGTTTTTAAATATGTTTTCAACGACCCGTGATGGAGCATTAAAGGAGTCGCAGAGGAAGAGCTGAATGTAGCGGGGAATGCGCTGCATTGCTCATGAAAATAAAAGCCCCCCGGTGATCCGGGGGGCTTTCTTTGGGCCATGCTCCATGCACCCGTGATCTTACACGGCGCATGGGTAGGAAGGTCAGTGCACAATGCTCAGCCGCTGCACGGTCTTCACACCGTTCACGGTGATGTTCACCATGTACACGCCGCTGGCCAAGTTGCCGGGCAGTTGCAGGATGGTGCTGAAGCGCTCACCGCTGTTGCCGAACTCCTGGGCAAACACCTGCTTGCCATAGATGTCCTGCACGTCCACCATGATCCGCTGGTCGGCATCCTTCAGGTTGC
>JAFDZG010000088.1 GCA_018267065.1 Bacteroidota bacterium | reverse complement strand
TGCATTTGCACGCCTTGGAAAAGCACCTCCCCCAACCGCACTTCTTCCGTTGCCACCATTCCTACTTGGTGAACTTGGCGAAAGTGGAGAGGTTGTTGCAACATGCCGGGCATCGCATTCAGTTTACCTGTGGCGAAACCATCGGCGTGGCCCGCAGGCGGTGGGGTGCCTTGCTGCGGGCAATGGAACAACTGTGAGGATTGAGAGGGCACCACGGAAACCGACCCTCACTCGCCCCTGTTTGCAACGCGGGCGAGAGTCAAGGCGCGCTTACGTCGCGCACATTCAATGGGCGCAGATGGCCAGCGGGAATGGTTTAGGGATGGTCGTGGCAAACGACCGGGGAGATACGCCCGCGTTGCAAACGCGGGCGAGGCAGGGGGGCGCAATAGATGGAATGTGCATGAATGGGCTGCAAGCTGCAAGCCGCAAGCGCGAGCCAATAGCTTGATTGTTGTGGCTTGCAGCTAACAGCTTGCAGCTTGAGGCTTGCAGCTTGAAGCACCAAAACTCCAGTTTATCCATCAGCATGTTACTTTTCCCAATCTTGCCCGTCCTACGCCAAATGCTTGCATGAGATCATCCTTATTCATTCTTTTTCTCCTCGTGGGTTCGTCCTTGATCGCCCAACATGAAGTGAGCGGCCGGGTGTTGGATGCCGCCACCAAGGAACCCTTGGCCTTTGTACCCTTTGTGATCGAGGGCACTCGCACCGGCACCACAAGCGACATTGACGGGCGTTTCAGCCTCACGGTGCCTTCCTTTCCGGTAACGCTCCGGGCGAGCTACGTAGGCTACGAACCGCTAACGGTTGCGGTGCCCGATGAAGCACCGTTGACCATACTGCTCAAAGCCGCCAACACGGAGCTGCACGCGGTGGAGGTGGTCTACACGGAAAACCCCGCCAACCGCATCATCCGCCGGGTGTATGCCAACCGGAAGGAGAACGACGGCATGCGCAGGCGCAGCTACCGCTACACCAGCTACAGCAAAACCGTTTTTGACCTGGAGAAGGACAGCTTGCGCGCAGGGCCTGACGGAACGGGCGCAGCGGAACCGGACACTACGCTTTCCGCCATGGACACGACGGTAACGGCGAAGGCGGACACCACCAAACCGGACACGGCCATGGAGCAGTTCATGCGCATGATGGAGCGGCAGCATCTTTTCCTGATCGAGAGCGCCACCAAGAAGAGCTTCATCCCGCCCGCTGCCGCCAAGGAGACCGTGCTGGCGATGCGCGTCAGCGGCCTGAAGGACCCGTCGTTCCTGGCTTTGGCGGCGCAAACGGAAACCTTCAGCATCTATGCGCCACAGATCGACATCAGCGACAAAAGCTACCTCAGCCCCATCGGCCCGGGCAGCACCGCCAAGTACCTGTTCATCCTGGAGGACACGCTGTACCAAGGCCGCGACAGTGTGTACGTGATCAGCTACCGGCCGCGCACGGGCACCAAGTTCGACGGGTTGAAGGGCTTGCTGTACATCAACACCGACGGCTACGCGGTGCAGAACGTCACCGCTGAACCCATGGACAAGCGGGGCACCAGCATCCGGTTCCAGCAGCAGCACCGGCGCTTGCCCACGGCCACGGGCGACAGCGCCTGGTTCCCGGTGCAGCTCAACACCTTCATCTACCTCAACTTCCTGAGCATACAGGGCATGTCCGTCTATGGTGAAGGCCGCACCTACCTGAAGGACATCCAGCTGGACCCGGACATCCCGCGCAAGGAAGTACGCGGCCCTGAGCTGGTGATGGACAAGCTGAGCATCCGCAAGGACGAGGACTATTGGAAGGGCCTGCGCACCGATTCGCTGGGAGCGAAAGACCTGCGCACCTACGAAATGCTGGACAGCTTGGGCGACAAGGAGCACTTCGACAGGAAACTGAAGTTCATTGCGGCACTGACCACCGCCAGGCTGCCCATGGGCCGCGTGGATCTGCTGCTGGACCGCATCATGGCCATCAACGCCTACGAAGGCTTCCGCCTTGGGGCGGGCTTGGCCACCAACGACCGGGTAACGCGCTACGCCTCATTAGGCGGCTATTTCGCCTATGGCTTCGGCGACCGGCGGTGGAAGTACGGCGGCAACCTCACCATCAAGCCGGTGCCTGAACGGGACCTGAACCTGGACCTCGCGTACGAGAACGACGTGGCCGAGATCGGCGGTGCCGCATTCCGCGGAAAGAGCGGCTTCTTCAGCACGGACAGCTACCGGATGATCTTCGTGGACCGCATGGACCGCATCGAGCGGTTCTCCGCGCGCTTCATGTTCCGCGCGGGCAGCTCGTTGAAACTGTGGTTGGGCACGGAGCGGGCGCTGCGCGTAAATGACATCGGGTACAGCTATGTGCAGCGCGTATCTGATGAAGTAAGCTTGCGCAGCAACGATTTCCTCACCGGGGCCTGGACACTGGACCTGCGCTGGGCCTTCCGCGAGAAATTGGCCCGTCTGCCGGACCGCGAGCTGGCGCTCGGAACGAAGTTCCCGGTAGTGTACGTCCATGCCATGAAAGCCCAAAAGGGCTTATGGGACGGGGAGTGGGACACGTGGCGCGTGGATGCCATGATCGAAAAGACCTTCAAGGTCCGGCTGCTCGGCGACCTATCGCTACAACTGTTGGCAGGCATGGCCGATGAAGATGCGCCCATGGCCTTCCTGTACAACATGCGCGGCACCTACAGCAGGCGCTACCCCTTGGCCAGCACCAATGTGTTCGAGACCATGCGCCCCAACGAATTCCTCGCAGACCGCTACGTGGCCTTCCACCTCAAGCACAGCTTCGGCAAATTGCTCATTGAAACCAAGCATTTCCGCCCCCGCCCGGCGGTGGTCAGCAGCGTGGCCTTCGGCCACCTGGCCCGGCCGGGCAACCATGAAGGCCTTGGCTTTACGGCGCTGCGCGACGGCTACTACGAGAGCGGGCTGTTGATCGAAAACCTGTTGCGTTTCGGCTTCACCAGCTTCGGCGTGGGCGGCTTCTACCGCTACGGGCCGTATGCCTTGCCGGACGCCAAGGACAACTTGGCGGTGAAATTGACGGTGGGGTATGCGTTCTGAGCCGGGCAGGACATGTGGCAATATCATAGGACAGTGTGAACGTTCTTTGTTCTGAATAATTCCACCAATCAGCAAAGCATGTGCAACTTACACCACATCAGCTTTTTCACAAGGACCTTGTGTGCGATCATGGTTTCTCTTGTTTGCCATGGTGGTGCCCGCGCCCAGAACTATATCCGCTACCACCAACAGTCGTTGGTGGTGCAGCAATTCATGGCGGATCGGGACACAACGGCGGCGCTGACCCTGCTGGGCAAGTTGGAAAAGAAGTACGGTCTGATGCCCACGGAAACTTATGCCCGGGCGCTGTGCGAGTTCACCATTGGGGATACGGCATCGGCGCGGAGATCTTACGTGGAAAGCTTTCGCCAACGCGCCCCGATCGGGTGGATCTTCACCGACCCGCCGTTCAAGAACATCGGATATCTCTACTGGTACCGGCAGTTCACGGATGAGTGCCTGGCTAATTTTAGCTCCCAGCCACAGTACGTGGACGGCCCTATGGGCACGATTCCCACAGTAGCCACACGGGCAAACCAGAGATTCCAGTTTTTCCTGGACTCAACACGTGCAGTTGTTTCCAAAGGACCTTTGACATTGGCGGATTCATTGGGCTGGGTATCGGCCTATGCCAAATTGGTGGAATACCAGACCATCACCTTGGACAGCATCCTTACCGGCAAGTTGCCTTTCCCTTCCATAGCGGAGGTGGGAGTGAACTCTGAATTCTGGACATTGGTCCTCCATTCGGATTCCGGGTACACCTACGCACACCGGAGCGAGTTCCTGCGGTTGCTGGAAAAGGGGTTGGTTTATCCGCGCACCTATACGATCTGTTTTGACCGAAGGCGGCAGTTGAGCGGGAAACCACTTGCGTACGGCATTTTCAATTGCCTGAGGCCCGATGAGTTGGCCCCAGGTTACGAAAAGCGCCGCGCCGCCATCGGCATGGGCGGTGATTGCTTGGACGGGGCGCGCTTCCATTGGAGCTTAAGCTGTAATTGCAAGACCGGGCAGGCCAAGGAGTGAGGGGCGCGGGCCACTGTTTCCGCCGGTTGCCCCGGATTGACGGTAACGCGTGGAACAGGTATCCTGTCCATCCTGTTCATCCTGTCCAAAGGATGTTGAACGCGTATCCCGTCCATCCCGCCATCCAGCCCAAAAATCCTTCCTGTCCACAACGGCCTTTTTCGCACCTTTGCCCGCCCTGGCCGCGCGTTGTCTCCGCACGGCAAGGGCACTGAACCTTCACCATGTGGGCATGGCTGGCCGGGCGCGTACTGCGCAACAGAGCGGGGATCCTGATCGCAGTCGGGATCATCACCGCCTTCTTCGCCTACGAGGCCACCAAGGTGGAAATGAGCTACACCCACGGTGGGCTGCTCCCCAAGAGCGACCCGGCCTACGGGGAGTACCAGGATTTCCTGAAGACCTTCAGCGCTGACGGCAACGTGATCGTGGTAGGCACGCAGGGCGACAGCCTGTACACCCCTGCGAATTTCCGCGCGTGGCGCCAGTTGGGCGTGGATGCGCGCAAGATCGAGGGCATCGACAGCGTGTTCAGCGAGGCCCATCTGTACACGTTGGTACGCAACGACAGCCTGAAGAAATTCGAACTGGAACCCGTAATGGGGCGGCTGCCGCAGAACCAGGCGGAAATGGACTCGCTCAAGGCGCGGATCCGGTCATTGCCTTTCTACAAGGGCCTGTTGTACAACGACAGCACCAAGGCCACGCTGATGATGGTCTTCGTGAACGGCAAGCTCTTCAATACGGAAGAGCGCACCAAGGTGATCGATGCCCTGGAGGCCCGCCTCAACCAGTTCACCAAGGAAACGGGCCTGCCCGTGCATGCCAGCGGCCTGCCATGGCTGCGGGTGAAGAACACCCAATTGGTAAAGGGCGAGATGCCGCGCTTCGTGGTGCTCAGCGTGGTGATCTGCGCGTTGCTGCTGCTGCTCTTCTTCAAGTCGTGGCGGGTGATGCTGATCTGCCTCGGGGTGGTGGCCGTGGGCGTGGTGTGGGCCTTTGGCAGCATGGGGCTGCTGGGCTTCCAGATCACCATTCTGCAATCCGTGATCGCGCCGCTGCTCATTGTTGTGGGCGTGCCCAATTGCGTCTTCCTGATCAATGCCTACCACCACGACTACGTGCAGCACCGCAACAAGATCAAGGCGCTGCAGCGCATGATCAGCCGGGTGGGCGCGGCCTGCTTCATCACCAACGCCACCAAGGCCGCGGGCTTTGCCGCCTTCTGCATCACATACAGCGACGTGCTGAAGCAGTTCGGGCTGATCGCCACCATCGGCATCATGTCCATCTTCGTGCTGGGGCTCACGCTGGTGCCGATCATCCTCAGCTACATGCCGGTGCCCAAACCGCGGCATCTGAGCCATCTGGACCGCCGTTGGCTGGACCGCGCCATCGCCACCATCGTATCCCTTTCGCAGCACAAGCGCCCGGCGATCTACGGTGCCACGATCCTGGTCACCATTGCGGCCTTCTTCGGCATGGCACGCCTGAAGGATGAAAGCCGCATTGTGGACGACCTGCCTGCGGACAACCCGGTGGTGGCGGACCTGCGCTTCTTCGAGCGGAACTTCCATGGCGTGATGCCGCTAGAAGTGATCGTGGACACGGAAAAGAAGGGCGGTGCGCTGAAGGATGCCACGCTCAAACGCTTGGACCGGCTCACGGACACCTTGGCCACCTATCCGGAATTCAGCAAACCGCTGAGCATTGTGGATGCAGTGAAGTTCACCCGCCAAGCCTTCTACGGCGGCGATCCGGAGCGTTACGGCCTGCTTACCGGAACGGACAAGCGCTTCATGCTGCCCTACATAGAGAACATCGGCAGCGGCAATGCCAAAGGCAGTGCAACCATGGGCAAGGCCTTCATGGACAGCACGCGCAGCAGCACGCGCCTCACGGTGCAGATGGCCGACGTGGGCACCACGCGCATGGACGCGCTCCTGAAAAAACTGCGCACACAAACCGACAGCATCTTCCCCGCGGACCGCTACAAAGTGACCTTTACCGGAACGAGCGTGGTCTTCCTCAAGGGCAGCAGCTACTTGGTGAGCAACCTCATCACCAGCCTGTTCTGGGCCATCATGATCATCGTGGTGCTGATGGCACTGCTGTTCAACTCCCTGCGCATCCTGGTGGTGGCGCTGGTGCCCAACGTGGTGCCGCTCATCGTCACCGCCGGCATCATGGGCTTTTTGCACATCCCCATCAAGCCCAGCACCATGCTCGTCTTCGGCATTGCCTTGGGCATCGCGGTGGACAACGCCATCTTCTTCCTGGCGCGCTACCGGTTGGAGGTGAAGCTGAGCGGCGGCAACCTGGCCCGCAGCGTGGACAACGCCGTGCGCGAGGTGAGCGTGGGCATCATCTACACCAGTGTGGTGCTGGTGGCGGGCTTCAGCATGTTCGCCTTTTCCGGCTTCGGCGGCATCCAGGCACTGGGCCTGCTCACCACCATCACCTTGCTGGTGGCCATGCTCACCAACCTGCTGGTGCTGCCGTCGCTGGTGCTCTCGCTCAACAAGCGCATCATGTCCAAGGCATTCGAGGAACCCTTGCTGGCCACCATGGATGAAGAGGACGACATGGACATGGACGCACTGCGCATGGAAGGCGCGAACCCCGTAAACGAAGATCCCGACCGACCGCAATGAAAGGCATCATCCTCGCCGGCGGAAGCGGCACACGCTTGCATCCCCTCACCCTCGCCGTGAGCAAGCAGCTCATGCCCGTGTACGACAAGCCGATGATCTATTACCCGCTGAGCACGTTGATGGCGGCAGGCATCCGCGAGGTGCTCATCATCAGCACCCCGCACGACCTGCCGAGCTTCCGCAAGCTGCTCGGCGACGGAAAGGAGCTGGGCTGCTCATTTCACTACGCGGAACAAGCGGTCCCGAACGGGCTTGCACAAGCCTTCGTCATCGGCCGCAAGTTCATCGGTAACGACGCCGTGGCGCTGATCCTCGGGGACAACATCTTCTACGGTGCGGGCCTGGGCCGCAAGCTCGGCGCCAACACCGAACTGGAAGGCGGCCTCGTCTTTGCCTACCACGTCAGCGACCCCGAACGCTACGGCGTGGTGGAGTTTGATGCGGACAACAAGGCCATCAGCATTGAGGAGAAGCCAACGAAGCCGCGCAGCAACTACGCCGTGCCGGGCCTGTACTTCTACGACAACAGCGTGGTGGACGTGGCGGCCACGCTGAAGCCCAGCGCGCGCGGCGAGTATGAGATCACCGATGTGAACAAGGAATACCTGAGGCGCGGCCAGCTGAAAGTGGAGATCCTGGACCGCGGCACCGCGTGGTTAGACACCGGCACCTTTGCCTCACTGATGCAGGCCGGCCAGTTCGTGCAAGTGATTGAGGAGCGGCAAGGTTTGCGCATCGGCTGCATCGAGGAAGTGGCCTTCAAGAAGGGCTACATCGATGCCGTGCAATTGAAGGCCTTGGCAACGCCGCTCGTGAAAAGCGGTTATGGCGAGTATTTGTTGAAGTTGATCGAAGACTAGTTGTTGGTTGTCAGTTGTTAGTTGTCAGTGTGCCCTAACAACCGACAACCGGCAACTGACAACTAAAGACATGACCCACCAAACCCGCATCGAAGCACGCATCGCCGAGTGGTCGCAGCAGCTCCCGCAGGGCAACCTCTACGCGCCCATGGCCTACCTCATGGGACTCCCGGCGAAACGTGTCAGACCCATGCTGGTCCTGATGGCCTGCGAGCTCTTCGGGGGCAAGGCGGAAGATGCGCTGGATGAAGCCCTCGGCATCGAGCTCTTCCACAACTTCACCCTGATGCACGACGACATCATGGATGCTGCGCCGCTGCGCCGCGGCCACGCCACCGTGCATGAGAAGTGGGACGTGAACACGGCCATCCTCAGCGGCGACGCCATGCTGGTGAAGGCCTACCAATTGATGGGCAAGCGCCCGGAGGTTGCGGCGCTCTTCAGCGGCTATGCGCTCAACGTGTGCGAAGGCCAGCAGTTGGACATGGATTTTGAGCGGCGCGACCAGGTGGCCCTTGCCGAGTACCGCGCCATGATCCGCCTGAAGACCGCCGTGCTGCTGGCTTGCGCATTGCGCGTGGGGGCCGCGATCGCCGGGGCTTCCGTGGAGGACAATGAACGGATCGGCGCCTTTGGCGAACATCTTGGCCTGGCCTTCCAACTGCGTGACGACCTGCTGGACGCCTTTGGTGACCCGGCACGCACGGGCAAACAACAGGGCGGTGATCTGCGTGCCGGAAAGAAAACGTTCCTGCTGATCCGTGGATTGGAAGTGGCCGGTGCCGCAGGACGCAACGAGCTGCGCGATGAACTGGCCAAGCCTGCGGGCTTGCGCGATGTACACCGCATGTTGGCGGTGTTGGAAGACCTTGGTGTGCGTGCAGAGGCAGAGCGTGCCGTGGAAGCGGGGGAGCACAGCGCCATGCAAGCCCTGGATGCGCTTGCGGTGGAGGATGCGCGTAAGGCGCCTTTGCGTGCGCTGGCGGCAAAGCTGATGGCGCGAAGCCGTTGATCTGGACCTTGGAAATCGGCGGCAATGAACCGGCTGCCGTACTTTTCAGCCATGCGAAAGGTGCTGCGCGTGGCGATACTGCTGGTCGTGGTCCTGGTGGTGGCCCTGCTGGTCCATCAGCATGAAACGGATGCGGGCCCCAATGCGGATACGGCGCAGATCACCTTGGCCAAGTTGTGGGACAAGGACGTTGCCGTGCAGGGCCAAGGTTCCAAGGTGGCGGGCATGGACCTGCTGGACCTGGACAACGTTCGGACCCTTGCCGGTGACGATACCGCATTTGCCCAGCGCAATTTCGAGGACAGCGGATGGCCGTCCTACAACGATTCGGTGATCAACGTTCGTGGTGCCACGGTGCAATGGGTGCGCATTCCGTTGGTCACAGCCCGTGAATTGAAGGGCGTTCCACTGTGGCTGAACCTGGATTCGCGCTATCCCTTTTCCGTTTTCCTGGATGGTCGGCGCATTGTGCAGTCCGATGCGGTGGCGGCGCCGTATGGAGCGTTGCCGGACACTGCATTGGCCGTAAAGCGAATGATGGTGCCGCTTGACCTGTTGGCCGACGGACAGCCGGAATCGTTGGCCTTGCGCATGGAGATGCCCGCTGGAAGCTCCTTGGCGTCGGCCCAACTCGGCATCACCCTCCATGTGCAGGACAGCACGTGGCACTTGCACCGCGTGTTGATCAACCATGGAGTTTTCATCGGCATCAATGTCATCATCCTGCTGATGGCCTTGGTGATCGGCTTCGCCGAGCGCAGGGACAAAGGATGGCTGTTGCTCGCGGCGCTCTCGTTCGTGTCGGTGCTTGATGCACTGTGCGTGCTGGGCGGCGGCATGGGCACATTAGGCTTGTCGGACCAACTGTCCTCCAGGTTGGAGACCTACCGGATCCTCACGGTACCCTGGGGCATGTACTTGTTGATCTTGGTGCTGTTGGAGCTGCATGGCTCACGCACACGAAGGCTCACGGTGCGCTACAGCATCGGCATCGGGATCATCACGGCGATGAGCCTTGCGCTGTTCCTGTTGTCCCCGCATTTGCACGGTCATGTCACCATCGGCTTTGCGGAGTTCAATTCCAGCGGCCAGATTGCTTTGGTGGTGGCCTTGGTGATCGGCATTGTGGTTGGTGCGGCCATACTGGGCTGGTTTGCGGTGGCTGAAGTGAAACTGGGCATCCGTCTTTGGCGATCAAATGGTTACGCACGCTGGGTGGGCGTTGGAGCGGTGGCGGCCAGCTTGCTCACGTTCTTACTGGGGCTGCTGGGCGGATTTGCCGATGTTGGCCTTTCCAGTTGGCTTTCCGTACTGGCCGACTACTGCTCCTTCGTGGCCGTGCCGGTGAGCGTGGCCATTTACCTCTCCATCCGCTCGGCGCACCATACGCGCTTGGTGACCCGCCAGCGCGACGAACTGGACCAGGAGGTGCAGGAGCGCACGGCGGAATTGCGCACGGAGAAGGAGCGATCAGATGAATTATTGCTGAACATCCTTCCGCATGAGGTGGCCGAGGAACTGAAGAACACCGGTGCAGCGGAAGCGAAGCACTTTGACCAGGCCACGGTGCTCTTCACGGATTTCCGGGGATTTACGCAGATGAGCGAAAAGCTTTCACCGGAGCAGCTGGTGAACGAGTTGGACACCTGCTTCAAGCATTTCGATGGGTTGATGGACAAATGGGGCATGGAAAAGATCAAGACCATCGGCGACTCGTACATGGCCGCCGGTGGCTTGCCCGACCCCGCCAAAGGCAGTCCGGCGGACGTGGTGTGCGCCGCGTTGGAGATGCAGGAGTTCATGAAGGAGTTGGCGCAGAGGCGCACCGCACAAGGACTTCCCGTGTTCCGCATGCGCGTGGGCGTCCACACCGGCCCGGTGGTGGCGGGCATCGTGGGCGTGAAGAAGTTCCAGTACGACATCTGGGGCGACACGGTGAACACGGCTTCGCG
>JAFDZG010000087.1 GCA_018267065.1 Bacteroidota bacterium | reverse complement strand
TACACCGGCCCGTCCACAAGCGAATTTCTGAACCAGTTCGGTGCAACCCGCACAACCTTCAACGGTGACTTGGGCCATTTGCTCGGTTCCAGCGGGGGCGGAGGCATTGCCTGGCTGAACACCTTGTGCTCCAGCACGTCTTACCGCATGGCGTACAGCATGATCTACAATAGCTATTCCAACGTGCCCACATACAGTTGGAGCGTGGAAGTGGTGACGCACGAGGAAGGCCACAACATGGGCTCGCCGCACACGCACGCCTGTGCCTGGAACGGCAACGGAACGGCCATCGATGGTTGCGGCCCTGCGGCCGGCTACACGGAAGGTTCCTGCCCCACCGGTCCGCTGCCATCGGGCGGGGGCACCATCATGAGCTACTGCCACTTGGTGGGCGGCGTGGGCATCAACTTCAACAACGGGTTCGGGCCCCAGCCCGCCGCGTTGATCCGCAACCGCATCAATGCGTCCAGTTGCCTGGCCCAGTGCGGCACCAGCTGCGACCCGCCCGGACCGCTCAATGTGATCAACCTGATCAGCAATGCCGGCACGCTCACCTGGCCAAACGTTGGCGCAGCCAGCTATACGTTGCGCTGGAAGGCCCAAGCGTCCGGCGCGTGGACCACGGTCCCCGGATTGACCGCCACCACCTACAACCTCACGGGGCTCACGCAAAACACCGCTTACAACGCCCAGGTGATGAGTGAATGCGGGGCCTCTTCCTCCGCTTTCGGCGACACGCTCACCTTCACAACGCCGGTGCCGTGCCCGGATTCCCTGGAGCCGAACAACACCAGGGCCACGGCCGCAGCGGTTACGCTCCCGGCCAACATCAGCGCGCTGATCGCCTCGGGCAGCGACCAGGACTACTACGGGTTCAGCATTCCGGCCGCCAGCACCATCTATGTATCGCTAAGCGGCCTTCCGGCAGATTACGATGTGGAACTGCTCAACAACGCAGGAACACAGGTGGCCAGCAGCCAGAACGGCGGCACCAATAGCGAGTACTTCAGTTACACGAATGCTGCTGCGGGCAGCTACGTGGTGCATGTGTATGGCTATGCCGGGGCCAACAATCCCGTGGCCTGTTACAGCCTGTTCATCAATGCGTACGGGATGATGTGCCCCTGGCCCCAAGGGTTGAACGCCACCGACATCACCTACAACAGTGCCACGCTCAATTGGGGCATGGTACAGAGCGCTTCCAGCTATGATGTGCAATGGAAGGAGGCTTCGGCCCAGACGTGGAACCTGGTTTCCGCCGTTACGGGCACCAGCTATGCGCTCACGGGCTTGGCCTGGAGCACGGACTACCAGTTCCAAGTGCGCAGCAACTGCGGGGAAGGGCCCGGCACCCAGGGAGGCAGTTCCGAGTGGAGCGACAGCGCGGGCTTCACCACTTTGGCCCCGCCGTGCGAGGTGGCGCCACCAACGGTGCTTGCCGCCAAGGTGCTGCTCGATGGGGCCTGGCGCAGCGCGGACAACCTGATGGTGGACAGCCTGCGGAAACAAGGAACGTTGCCTCTGACGGAACCATACACCGCATTGGGCTTTGCACCGATCGGAAGCACCACCACCACGTCAGCGGTGTTGGCGGTGACAGGCAGCAACGCCATTGTTGATTGGGTATTGGTGGAGCTGCGCTCCGCGACAACGCCTTCGCAAGTACTGGAAGCCCGTGTGGCCTTGCTGCAGCGCGATGGCGATGTTGTTGGCGTGGACGGCATGTCACCGTTGGGCTTCTGCCAAGCTGCGGGCAGCTACTACGTGGCCGTGCGCCACCGCAACCACTTGGGTTGCATGTCCGCGCAGCCCATTGCTCTGGGCACTTCGGCCACCGCGGTGGATTTCAGCCTGCCGGCAACGGCCACCTGGGGCACCAACGCCCGCAAGTTGAATGGAGGCATTGCATTGCTGTGGAGCGGCAACGTGGTGCGCGATGCCGAAGTGAAGTACACCGGCTCGAACAATGACCGTGATGCCATCCTCAATGCCATCGGTGGAACGGCGCCCACGAGCACTGCCACGGGTTACCATGGCGCGGATGTCACCATGGACGGCACGGTGAAGTACACCGGCAGCGGCAATGATCGGGATCCCATCCTGAACAACATCGGGGGTGTTTCGCCTACCGGAACGATAACGGAGCAACTACCATGATATCGGACTGGGTTCCTTGGGGTTTCTGTTGAAAACCCGTTTCCGATCGTTGAAAACACCGGCGATTCTCCGTCAGAAACTCCGCGCCGGGTGCCGATTATCTTTGAGCCACCCAATGGGAACCCTTACTGGCATTGAGGTTTCCAACGATCCATGAGCGAGACGAACTACGGCGAAGAGCACACCGGAAAAAACATTGATGGGCAGGGCTTAACTTCGCATGCTAAGCCACACCAATGGAAACCAGCCTGCGCATCAAGCTTTCCGAACTGGATACCGACCTGATCGCCAAGCTCAAGCGCCTCTTCGGCAAGGACAAGGAGGTGAACGTGACGATCCAGTCCGTGGAGCCGGATGCATTCTCGCGGAAGGAGTCGAAGAAAGCGTACCTGGCCAGATTGGAAAAGGCGGTGAGGAACTTGGAACGTGGTGAAAGGGTTGAGATGAGCACCGCAGAGTTGGATGCGTTCTTCCTGGAGAAACTGAAGGGATGAAGCGGGTGCGCTTTGATCCGGGCGCATTTGATGATCTTTGCGATTGGGCCGTTTATGACAAGCATCGTTTTGGCCGGATACATGATTTGTTGAAGGCGATCCTTTCAAGGGGACCGGAAAGCCGGAACCATTGAAGGGCAATGTGAAGGGCTATTGGTCCAGACGGATCGACGATAAGCACCGGCTGATCTACACCGTGGATGCGGAAGGTTACGTGGATGTGATCAGCTGCAAGGGGCATTACGGTGACAAATAGCAGGTTCCCCTGTTGAAAACCCTCTCCGGATCGTTGATAAGACCGGTTCGGAAGGCCCTGCATCCCGCGCCCCGCGCGGATTAACTTCGTGCCGACCTGCGGAAACCCCTTACAACATTGGGCATTCCGTCATTCATCCATGAGCGAAACGAACTACGGCGAAGAACACATCCGGTCGCTGGACTGGAAGGAACACATCCGGCTGCGGCCGGGCATGTACATCGGAAAGCTGGGCGATGGCAGCAGCTACGACGACGGCATCTACATCCTACTGAAGGAGGTGCTGGACAACTGCATCGACGAGTTCGTGATGGGCCACGGCAAGAAGGTGGAGGTCACCATCGAGGGCCCGCGCGTGGAAGTGCGCGACTACGGGCGCGGCGTGCCGTTAGGCAAGGTGATCGACGTGGTGAGCAAGATCAACACCGGCGCCAAGTACGACAGCAAGGCCTTCAAGAAGAGCGTGGGCCTGAACGGCGTGGGCACCAAGGCGGTGAACGCCCTGAGCACCTGGTTCAAGATCGAGAGCTACCGCGACGGCCAGATGAAGCGCGCCGAGTTCGACCGCGGCGTGCTGCGCAAGGACGAGAAGCTGGTGAAGAGCGAAGAGGCCAATGGCACGCGCGTGGTCTTCGAGCCGGACGACCAGATGTTCAAGCAATACCAGTTCCGCGAGCAGCACATCGAGCGCCTGCTGTGGAACTACTGCTACCTGAACACCGGCCTCACCATCGTGTACAACGGGCGGCGCTTCCAGAGCAAGAACGGCCTGCTGGACCTGCTGGAGACCAAGATGGACGGCGAGCCGCTGTACCCCATCATCCGCCTCATCGGCGACGACATCGAAGTGGCCATCACCCACGCCAACCACTACGGCGAGGAATACTACAGCTTCGTCAACGGCCAGCATACCACGCAGGGCGGCACGCACCAGGGCGCCTTCCGCGAGGCCGTGGCCAAGACCATCAAGGAATTCTTCAAGAAGGACTGGGAGGCCGGCGACTGCCGCACGGGCATTGTGGCGGCCGTGAGCGTGAAGGTGGTGGAACCCGTCTTCGAGAGCCAGACCAAGACCAAGCTCGGCAGCCTGGAAGTGGAGCCCGGCGGGCAAAGCATGCGCAGCTTCGTGGGTGATTTCCTAGGCCGCGAGCTGGACAACTTCCTGCACAAGAACCCGTCCGTGGCGGAAGTGCTGCAAGCGCGCATCCTGCAGAACGAGCGCGAGCGCAAGGAGCTCAGCGGCATCCGCAAGCTGGCCCGCGAGCGCGCCAAGAAGGCCAGCCTCCACAACAAGAAGCTCCGTGATTGCCGCATCCACCTCAGCGATGCCTCCAAGAAGGAGGACCGCCGCGAGGAAAGCACCCTCTTCATCACCGAGGGCGACAGCGCCAGCGGCAGCATCACCAAGAGCCGCGACGTGGAATCGCAGGCCGTGTTCAGCCTGAAAGGAAAGCCGCTGAACAGCTACGGCCTTACCAAGAAGATCGTCTACGAGAACGAGGAGTTCAACCTCATCCAGGCCGCGCTGGACATCGAGGACGGTATGGACGGCCTGCGCTACAACAAGATCGTCATCGCCACCGATGCCGACGTGGACGGCATGCACATCCGCCTGCTGCTGATCACCTTCTTCCTCCAGTTCTTCCCGGACCTGGTGAAGAACGACCACCTGTACATTTTACAGACGCCGCTGTTCCGCGTGCGCAACAAGAAGGAAACCATTTACTGCTACAGCGACGAGGAGCGGCAGCGCGCCATCGCCAAGCTGGGCAAGAGCGCGGAGATCACGCGGTTCAAAGGCTTGGGCGAGATCAGCCCCGACGAGTTCAAGCACTTCATCGGGCCGGACATCCGCTTGGAGCCGGTGATGATCACCAAGGACGCCAAGGTGAACGACCTGCTCGGCTTCTACATGGGCAAGAACACCCCGCAGCGGCAGGAATTCATCATCGGCAACCTGAAAGTGGAGAAGGACATCGCGGAGGAAAGCGCCGAGGAGGCGAGGACGGCCGCGGTGCGCTCCATCGCGGAGAAACTGGAGATGAACGAAGTGGAGGAGTGAGGGGATGAACGCGGATGGGTTTAACCACGGATGAACACGGATGGACACGGATAAAGAACGAATGCGGCATCAGAAGGGAAGCACGCATTCATCCGTGTGGATCCGTGTTCATCCGTGGTTATACAAGCAAAAACTGACGCGAGCGTCCACGCTCGTGTCAGTCATCTTCGCGGTGGTAGCGTCCAATGGCACGCTTATGGCGCAAAGCGCCGGCACGCTCTACCTCAAGGTGGATCCCGCCAACTTCATGTACCGGTTGGACCATGAGTTCACTTTGCAGAGAACGGAACTGGAACTGCTGGAAGGGCCGCACCACTTCAGCTTTTGGGCGCCGCAGCGCAAAGTGGTGGACACCACGCTCACCATTCCCAGCGGCACCAGTGCGTTCACGTTGCGCCTGCCTTATTCCACCGAGTACTTGGTGTACCAACGCGACCTGGACCGCTACCGCAAGGACATGCGCGTAATGCGGCAGGTGCCTGTCGCGGTCACCGGCGGCGCATTGGTGTACACGGCGTTTAAGTATGCCACCATGAAAAAGGCGCACGATCAGCTGGATGATGACCGCGCTGCGTACGACGATGCGTCCTCGCCGCATGCCATCACCGTGCTGAAGACGGAGACCATGCCTGCGCACAAGGAGGAGTTCGACAAGGCCCGCACAAAGTTTGCGGTGGCAGCAGGCATCACCGCGCTCTTTGCAGGCACCACGGCCTATCTGTTTTGGCGCTCCGGCCAGCGGGCCAAGCCGGAGTTCATTGACAAGGAGAAGCTGCGCTTCGACGGCTTGAGCTGGATGCCGGGGCCGAACGGAGGAACGTGGCAGGGCGGGTTTACATGGAATATGACCCGATGAAGCGCGCATTTGAAATTTCTCTTGCGCGAGCGTCCACGCTCGTGCTTCTCACTGCTCTTGGGAGGGTGAGTTGGATAGTGATTTGCACGAGCGTGGACGCTCGCGCAAGTTTTAGTGCGGGCCGATGAAACGCGCGCTGTTCCTGCTTCTCCCTGTGGCACTCGGTCTGTCGGGCTGCTTGAAGGACGACCTGGACCCTGCCTCGCTCACCACCAACCCGCTGGACCCGGACTACCAAGGCCCGGCGCTGATCGAACTGGTCTCTGACACCACGCGCATCGTGTACAGCGGCGGTCTGCCCGTGGACACGGTGGTGGAGCAAACGATCCACGTGCGCGAGGACCTGCTGCCCGCAAACACCAATTGGAAGCTGTACGTCACGTTGGTCAACACCGGGGAGGTCTTCGATTACGGCAGCGAAGTGCCGCCCTCGCAAGACCGGCCCTACCACCACGTGGTGTCAGGCACGTCCTATTGCTACGATTACCAGCTCAAGGTGCAATTCTCGCTGACCAAGGCGTGGCGGTACTGCACGGTGGCGGAGCCGTAGGAATCACGCTGCAATCATGCGCCCGACTCTTGACGCGAACGTCCAGTCTCGTGTCTTTACCGCGAAGCCACCACCTTCACCATCAAGCGAAAACGCTTCAGGATCGCCGAAGGCCGCGC
>JAFDZG010000086.1 GCA_018267065.1 Bacteroidota bacterium | reverse complement strand
GGGGCGCGCTTGGGCGGGGGCAGCAAGGTGGTGATGCTCTTGGACACGCAAGATCCCGGCACGGACATCATGGAGCTTGCCGGACAGGCGGGTGCAGCAATGGCGAAGACGGGTACCCGGGTTTTGTTGGTGGTGCAGGACAAGGCACAAGAAATGATGCACCACTATGACGCGTTCCTTGGACGGGCGCGCATGCAGCTGGACAAGGGCAAAGAGCAGAACCGCGCGCAAGGACTGCAGGTGGTGGTGATCACGCCGCAGATGGCCCAGGCCATTTTGGACCACGGCCACCTCACCATGGCCAAAGCATACAAAACCGCTTTGAAGAAGCGTGTCATCGTAAAGGTTCCGATGCATTTTGCATATACCCCCAAGCAACAACAGCTCCGTGCGGAGAACGTGTTGGGTTTTATTGAGGGCAGCGACAAGAAGGGGGAAATCGTTGCGGTGACGGCCCACTACGACCACGTGGGCGTGATCAACGGGGAGGTGTACAATGGCGCGGACGATGATGGATCGGGCACTGCGGCAGTACTGGGGATGGCCAAGGCTTTTGCCCGGGCCAAGGCCGAAGGAGACGGACCGCGGCGCAGCATGTTGTTCATGGCCGTGAGCGGCGAGGAAAAGGGCTTGTTGGGATCGGAGTGGTACACGGACCATCCGGTATTTCCGCTGGACAGCACCGTTGCAGACCTGAACATAGACATGATCGGCCGCACGGACACGGTGTACGGGGACAGTTCGCGCTATGTGTACGTGATCGGGAGCAAGCGGATCAGCAAGCAGCTCGGCGAACTGATTGAACAGGAGAACGCGAAGCGGACACGCTTGGAGCTGGACTACAAGTTCGATGCGGAGAATGACCCTAACCGCTTTTATTACCGCAGCGACCACTACAACTTCGCCAAGCACGGCGTGCCCATCGCCTTTTTCTTCAACGGGGTCCATGCTGATTACCATGGACCGCATGATGAAGTGGGGAAGATCCGTTTTGACCTCTTGCTCCAACGCACGCTGCTGGTTTACTACACGGCGTGGGAATTGGCGAACAGCGACAGGCGCCTGGCCAAGGATGGGCCAGAGGGTATTAGGTGATCAGCCGGTCATTGGGGCTGCATCGGATCCCCCCTGGTAGATCAAGCCAAGGACTTCAGCGGTTGGCCGGCTCCCGAAGCATTTCCACGATCGCGTTTTCCAGGCGCTCCTTAAAGCGGACATAGCGCGCACCCGTGCCCGGGCCGTAAATACCCGTGTAGATGTGGCGCACGGTGCCGTCCCGACCGATCAATAGGGTGGTGGGATAGCTCTTCAGTTTGCTGATGAACGGCAGCTTGCGCTCCACGGAATCGCTTTTTGCAAGGCCTGCGTAAAGCAGGTCGTAGTTGATGCCCAAGCGTTGCTTGAAGTGGCGGATGGCCTCCAATGCTTGTGCCGTGTCCGGATAACGTTCAAAAGACAATGCTACGGCCTCAAACCCGTCCTTGTGGTATTTGTTGTAGAGCTCACCCAGCATCCGGCTCTGGTCCATGCAGTTGGGGCACCATGTGCCCATGATCTCCACCACCACCGGCTTTCCATGGTACTTTACATCAGCAAGCGAGTGCAGGTTGCCGTCGGTGTCCGGAAAGGTGAAAGCAACGGGCTTGGTGGTGTCGAGCCGGGTCAGGGTTTCGTCGTTTGCAAGGGCGAAGGAGGGGTTCCGCACCCCATACCACCGCTGTTTCCAGCGATGTCCGCTGCGGAACTCACCCAACAGGCTGTCGTTGCGGATGGCGGCGCGGAAGAGGAAGGCTTGGGAGCCATTGAAGGAAGAAAGGAAAAGTGAATCCCTCGTGGTGATGCCTTCGAGGAACCGCAAGTCGCCGGTCTCCGTGGCGAAAGACCCCTTCACATGGCCATTATCAACGGTAAAGATGCCGATGGCGGGCTCGCTTTCGGAACCATCCAGAAAATGGACTTCCCAATCACCCGCGATGCCCGTGGAAGCGGGTGATGCAGGCTGGCTGAAGCGAGGCTTGTCGCCCAGAACAGCAGTGAACGGAATGGCATATCCAGGCCCCTTGTAGTGGTTGTACCACAAACCACTGAAATGGCCGGGATCCTGAATGGTGCCCAGAAATTCCGAATCAAAAAAGGGCATTCGCACCCTGATGCTGTCGCCCTTTACGGCAATGGAATCCACGGAAATTGCTTCGTCTTGGTTGTGGATGGTGATCCGCCATCCAGGCGCACCCTTCTCCAGGTCGAACTGGAACGGAAGTTCCAACCGGGCAGCGGTGGTGTCAAGGTCCAGTACCATGCGCCACCGGCCGGCGGTAAGCACTTCTGCTTTAGCGGGAAGGGAGGCTTGCGGTTGGCGGCAGGCGCTGAAGCCGAAAAGGAAGATTATGATCAACAGGTCGTGGAACCGCATTCAGCCAGCGAAAGCGCGCGAACATAGCGCCGAAGCACCAAATTGCCGCGCATAAGTTGGTGGAAGCGAAGAATCCCAGCGGGGAATACGGAGCCGTTGTATGCTGGCGGTCAGAGGTCGAACTTGATCCCCTGGGCCAATGGTACGGTGGTGCCGTAATTGATCGTGTTTGTTTGGCGGCGCATGTAGGTTTTCCAGGCATCCGAGCCACTTTCGCGCCCGCCGCCTGTTTCCTTTTCACCACCGAATGCACCGCCGATCTCCGCGCCACTGGTGCCAATGTTCACGTTGGCAATGCCGCAATCACTCCCGGCCGCACCAAGGAATTGCTCCATCTCGCGAAGGTCCGTGGTCATGATGGACGAAGACAGGCCTTGTTTCACGTTGTTCTGGATCGCGATGGCGTTTGCCACATCACCCTTGTAGCGGATCACGTACAGGATGGGCGCAAAGGTTTCCTCCTGCACGATGGGCATGTCCGGAGCGGCTTCCACGATCGCGGGTTTCACATAGCAGCCCGTGGCAAAAGCCTCTCCGCTGAGCACGCCACCCTCCACGAGCATTCGGCCGCCCTGCTCCTTGGCCGCCTTCAACGCGTTGGAGTACATTTCCACAGCGGTGGTGTCGATCAAGGGCCCCACGTGGTTCGATTCGTCCAATGGATTGCCGATGCGCAACTGGCCGTATGCCTTTGCAAGCTTTTTGGTGAAATCCGAATAAACGGATTCGTGGATGATCAAGCGGCGCGTGGTGGTGCAGCGCTGCCCGGCGGTGCCAACCGCGCCAAAGAGTGCCGAGTGCATGGCGATGTCCAGGTCCGCCTTTTCCGTGATGATGATCGCATTGTTGCCACCGAGTTCCAGGAGGGCGCGCCCGAGACGCTCGCTCACGGCAGCACCCACCACCTTGCCCATGCGCGTGCTGCCCGTGGCGCTGATCAAAGGGATGCGTTCATCGCGGGACATCCATTCGCCCACCTCCCGGTTGCCATTGATGAGCACACTTACGCCCTCAGGCACGTTGTTGCGTTTGAAGACCTCCGCCGCAATGGCTTGGCAAGCAAGGCTGCAGATCGGTGTTTTGCCGCTCGGCTTCCAGATGGTGACATCACCACAAACCCAGGCCAAGGCTGTATTCCAGCTCCATACGGCAACGGGGAAATTGAACGAGGTGATCAAGCCGACCAGGCCTAACGGGTGCCATTGCTCGTACATGCGGTGCTGGGGACGTTCGCTGTGCATGGTCAAACCGTGCAACTGGCGGGACAGGCCTACGGCGAAATCACAGATGTCGATCATCTCTTGCACTTCGCCCAGGCCCTCTTGGTAGCTCTTGCCCATTTCGTAGCTCACCAATTTGCCCAATTCAGCCTTGTGCTTGCGGAGTTCTTCCGCAAACTGGCGCACCACTTCGCCCCGTTTAGGGGCAGGCCAGTTGCGCCATTCCTTGAAAGCATCCTGTGCCGTTTTGATGCACTGTTCGTATTCAGCGTGCGAAGCGCCGTGCACAACGCCCAGTTGCGCGCCGTCAACAGGGGAAGAGGAAACCAGTCGTCCGCCTTCGCCTTTCAACCATTGGGCACCGGTGGATACTCCTGAGTGATCATCGGAGATGTTCCATTGTTTCAAAAGTCCGGAAATGCGGGAAGAAGCGGTCAATGTGCTCATGATGAAAAGGGGGGTCTTGAAAAGGGCTGCAAAGGTACAGTGGGTTTTAGCGGTGTGTTCTCCGGGGCGTTTCGGCTTTGGATTGGTAACGTGCCGAGGGAAAAGGATGGTTGAGGGCAGTTTGTTCGATTTTGGGCATGAAATATAGGCGAATTCAGTAAGGTATTGATTATCAGTGGTATACTCCACCTCAACAGATGACACCTAAGGAGGTTTTGAATAGCTCTTTAGGGTCGGTGTCCAAAATGCATGCAAAGTGTCGGAAATCGAAGATTTTTGCCCTTCCGGGCGAAAGGGGATTTTTAGCCCGTTGCGGGGAACTGAAAATTGAGGTAGCTGTGAACAAGGCAGTGGCTTTGTACGGTGAACCCAACGCGGTACTTTCGATGAAAGTTGTGGCGGTACTGCCTCCAGAGGTATTGTTGAGTTAGCGGGGATACGCAGGAGCTATCCAACCACTGTCGCGTACGGTAAGAGATTCCAAGCAAATCTCTGGGACATTTGGTTCTAGTACATGATCCCATTCGAAGGATGACCAGGGCTGCGCAATTGTTTTTTTGCTTGGCAACACACAGTGATTGTTGGCGTGGCAGGGTGCCTTCAGAATATTCACAGAGGAGAGGCTTGCGGATGAAGGAAAAGCAGATCAGTTGGTTTTCAATGACGAATTGGTATGGAACGGAAAGATTCTGCGGTGTCTCCCTGGTCTCCGGGATTTTGCATGAACGACCGCAACACCAGGGTTGATTGTCCGGTGCGACCACTTCCAGGATGCCTTTCGGTGGAGGCTTTATCTGGATATAGAACCAAAGGGCCGAAGCGGACTTGGGTATGTTCAAGCGCGTGCCCACACACGTGAACCAGAAAGTTTACGCGGTCACGGAGCAACGAACTGCTGTGAGCAACGGCTCAAGGCCATAGTCGCAACTGGTGCGATTCTGAAAAGGTTCCACGTGGAACGATCACAAGGGTTAGCGGCCTAAATAGACCAATAGAACGCTGATGTCAGCCGGAGAAATGCCGCTGATGCGGGAGGCTTGCCCAATGGTTTGGGGTTGGATGTTGCGAAGTTTTTGGCGTGCTTCGATGGAAAGGGAGGAAAGTTGTTCGTAGGGTAAATCTGCTGGAAGTGGTACGTGCTCCAATCTCAACAGTCGCTCGGCCAAGTCGCGTTCTTTCTGAATGTACCCCTCATATTTCATTTGGATTTCCACTTGTTGCGCAACCTCCTCGCGGAGGTGGCCGAAGTGGGATGTTAGGTCAGTGATTTTTTGGGAAAGGGCCTCGATATCGGCAAATCCGAGCTGTGGGCGTAGGAGCAGGCTATGGAGCTTTACTTTTTGCTTGATTGCTTCTGTTCCACGTGGAACGATCAGCGCGTTTGCCGTTTCAGGCGGTACGCTTTCGGTGCGCAGCGCCGAACATAAGTCGTTCGTGTACCTGGACTTTTGCTCCACACGATGCATCCTGGCCGCACTGGCTAATCCGATTTGATGGGAGAGGGGGGTGAGTCGCTGGTCTGCGTTGTCTTGGCGCAGAAGAATGCGGAATTCAGCCCTGCTGGTGAACATGCGGTAGGGCTCCTCAGTTCCTTTGGTGATCAAGTCATCGATCAGCACACCAATATAGGCTTGGTCCCTGGCGAGCGTAAAAGATTCTTTTCCTTCGCTTTTCAAATGTGCATTGATGCCAGCCATCAATCCTTGGCAAGCGGCTTCCTCATAACCGGTGGTACCGTTAATTTGACCCGCGAAATAGAGTCCCTCCACCAGTTTTGTCTCCAGGGTGTGTTTCACTTGAGTGGGGGGGAAGTAGTCGTATTCCACGGCATAACCGGGACGGAAGACCTGGGCGTTTGCGAAGCCCGGAAGCTTTCGAAGGGCGGCTGTTTGCACCTCTTCCGGCAGGCTGGTGCTAAAGCCGTTGATGTAAGTTTCCACGGTGTTCCAGCCTTCCGGCTCCACGAAGATCTGGTGGCTTTCCTTGTCCGCAAAGCGATTGATCTTATCTTCAATGCTTGGACAATAGCGCGGCCCCTGGCCTTGTATCCTGCCGCTGAACATGGGGCTTCGGTCAAAGCCGCTGCGGAGGGTGTCGTGCACCTCAGCACTTGTGTGAGTGATCCAACAGCTCAACTGGCGCTTGGGGACTTGGGTCTCTACGGAAAAACTGAACTTTCCGGGTTGCTCATCGCCTTTTTGTTCCTCCAGCACGCTGTAATCGATGGAGCGACCGTCCACTCTCGGAGGGGTGCCGGTCTTCATCCTGCCGGAAACAAACCCCAGTTCGGCCAACTGCTCGGTGATGCCGTAGGCAGCCTTTTCCCCGGCCCGGCCACCGCCAAACTGTTTCTCGCCGATGTGCATCACTGCACTTAGGAAGGTGCCATTGGTGAGGACGACGGCCCGGCATCCCACAGCCGTACCAAGGCCGGTTTTCACTCCTGTTATGCGTGTCTTTCCTGATGGGTCCCGATCCACAAGAACAGCGGTCACCGTGTCTTGCCGGAAATGAAGATGTGGGATTGATTCCAGTTTTTGCCGCCAAGTATGGGCAAAGAGTTGTCGATCGTTTTGGCTGCGGGGACTCCACATGGCCGGTCCCTTGCTTTTGTTAAGCATCCGGAATTGTACGGTGCTTAAGTCGCTTACAATTCCCGAATAGCCACCCAATGCATCGATCTCACGGACTATTTGCCCTTTTCCCACACCACCCATGGCCGGGTTGCAGCTCATTTGGGCGATTACCCCCATGTTCATGGTGATCAGGAGCACGGAGCTGCCCATGTTGGCCGCCGCCGCAGCGGCCTCACAGCCGGCGTGGCCCGCACCAACCACAACGATGTCGTATTGCTCCATTTTACACCCGTTCCACGTGGAACATCAGTATAAGTAACTGGCTTGCAGTTTGTTTGCGTGATTCCGACCGGTTTGTTTGGCAGAGGCCCTAAACCCGGCATCCAAGCAGGCGCTATGCCGATGGATGAGCAAAGCACCACGCACGTCCACCCCAAGCTTGCAAAAGTAAGGTGAGACAAGTGAGCTTGCTTATTTGATCCAGTTAAGTGATGTATTGCGCACGCACCAACGCGTTGGCTTCTTCCGTCTTGCGCTCCAGTTCGGGGTGGCATGTCCACCGCATACCCTTGAACCGGGGTATCCCTAAATTGCCGAGGCACCGATTCCCTCCCTTGGGTTAATGAGAAGATGCGCACGGGAATTCCTACCGGGTTCGTGGGGACATTTCCACGTTTTCGGGGCATGTGCGCCACGCCGAAGAAGGGCCGTACACAGGAAACCGGTGCGGGTCCGTTATTTGCATGCCGGGAAGCAATACACGCCGCATCCCAATGCTTGGCATGTAGTGCAATGTTGAACTTGTTCGTGGATGTGATGAAGATGAACGTGCTTCTGATCGATGACGAAACGGAAATATGCTTCCTCTTGAAGAACATGTTGCGCAGGGAAGGAATAGGCTGCGATGTGGCTTTTTCCATGGCTGAAGGTCGGGAGCAACTCCTCTCAGGCCACTACGCTGCTGTTTTCCTGGACATACACCTGCCGGATGGTTTGGGCTACCAGATGATCCCGGAGATCAGGGAGCGGCAACCGGACGTGCAGGTCATCGCGATCAGTGCGGTGGACAACGAGGCGGAAAATGCCAATAAGCAGGGTGCCGATTTATTTATTCCCAAGCCCTTCGACAAGGGCAGTATCTTAGGCGGCCTGCGTTCCTTGGGCCTGACAGCCTGAGCCACCCCCGCAACCGCCGTTCATGAGCCGATCCCGATTGCTTGTCATAGACGATGATGCCGACATCTGCATGTTGCTGCAGCGTTTCCTGGCGAAGCAGGGCTACGATGTGGAGGTTGCCCAGCGTGGCAGTGTGGCCAAGGAGCTGCTGAGGCAGGGCCGGTTCGACCTGGTGCTTTGCGACCACCGCCTCCCGGACACGGACAGCGTGGAAATGCTCCAGTACATCAAGGGCGCATCGCGCGGCACCCAAGTGATCATCATCACCGGTTATTCCGATGTGCGCACCGCCGTGGAACTGATGCGCAAGGGTGCGTTCGACTATGTGGGCAAGCCGTTGTACCCGGACGAGATCTTGATGCGGATCAAGGAGGCATTGGCGCAGGCATCCGCCGGGGAGGAAGCGGCGAAACCCAAGCCGGCGGCAGCCGCAAAGGGGATCAAGGACTACGTGCAGGGCACCGGCCCGCACGCCAAGGGATTGGCCGGGCACATTGCCCTGGTGGCGCCTACGGACATGACCGTGCTGATCACCGGGGACACGGGGACGGGAAAGGAGTTTGTGGCGCGGGAGATCCACAGCCTGAGCAAGCGGGCAGGGAAGGTTTTTGTTGCGGTGGACTGCGGGGCATTGCCCAAGGATTTGGCCGGAAGCGAGCTCTTCGGCCATGTAAAAGGCTCCTTTACCGGGGCTGTGGCCGATAAGCGGGGAAGCTTTGAGCAGGCGAACGGGGGCACGCTCTTCCTGGATGAGGTCGGCAACCTGACCTATGAGAACCAGGTGAAGTTGCTGCGCGTGTTACAGGAGCGCCGCATCAAGCGGGTGGGGGATGAAAAGGACATTGTGGTGGACGTCCGCGTACTGGCGGCAACGAACGAAGACCTCCATTCCGCCGTGGCGGAAGGCCGGTTCCGGGAGGACCTGCTGCACCGCATCAATGAATTCAACCTGGACCTGCTGCCATTGCGGGAGCGGAAGGAGGACATCATGATCTTTGCGCGGCACTTCCTGCAAAAGGCCAATGAACAGCTCGGGAAAGCTGTGGAGGGGTTCGGTGATGCGGCGGCGGCCAAGCTCATGGCCCATTCCTGGCCGGGCAATCTGCGGGAACTGGGCAACGTGGTGAAGCGCGCGGTGCTGTTGACTTCCGGGCCAATGGTCCAACTGGAGGCCCTGCCCGCAGAGGTGATCAGTGGGGGTCCGGCACCGCGCGGCCCGGAACGCGAAGCAATGGGCGACCCGTCAGCGGAGGGCTTGAAAGGGGTTTCGCACACGGCGGAAAAACAAGCCATTCTGAAGGCGCTGGAGCGGAACGGGTTCAACAAATCACGGACGGCCGAGATGCTGAACATTGACCGGAAGACCCTGTACAACAAGCTGAAGTCCTTCGGCATAGAGATCTGAACCCCGAAGCCGCCGCCGATGTTTTACCGGATACCGGTTCCCCTTGCGCCGTAGCACCGGATTGAACGGGTCCCGGCAACCGTAACTGGCCATGTTCCGAATGGGCGATCCCGCCGACACCAACCAAAGGGAAAGGCGGCTGCTTCGGCTGCTGTATGCAGGCACCATTGCGTTGCTGGCCGTGCTGCTTTTCGCCACGGTGCGCACGTTTGACAAATACTCCTCGGCCACCAAGAGCGTGCGGGACAGCAATGCCGTGCTCCAGGAGCTGGCCTCCATGGTGTCCGGGCTCAAGGGTGCACAAACCGGGTCTTGGGGCTACATACTCACGCACGACACCAGTTTCATGCACCCGTTCACCCTGGCACAGCCGGCGGTGGAGCGGAGCATCCGGCGGCTGGATTCCCTGTACCGTGCAGGTGCCACAAACCTGGACCTGCGCCCGATCCAGGGCTTGTCCCGCCAGATGCTGAAGCAGACCCAGGAGCAATTCCTTTCCGAACGCAGCACGGACCTGGGCGTGCAGGGCACGGAGCGGGCCCAGTTGGAACAATCGCGTGATCTGATGGAGCGCATCCGCGCCGAGCAGATGCGCTTGGCAACCGAATTGGAACGCGTGCGTGACGCAAACCTGAGCCAGGAGCGCAGCCTGAAGCCGGATACGCCACTGATGTTGCTGGTGTACGCGGTACTTGCCATTCTGGCCACCAGCCTGCTTTTTTGGAGGTTGTTCCGCGCTTTGGCCAAAGCGGAGCGGGCCGAAGTGGAGATCCTGCGCAAGGTGGATGAACTGAACAAGGAAGTCCGCACGCGCGAGTTTGCGGAACGGTCCTTGAAGCGTGTGCTGGACACCTCGCCGAACGCCATCATGGCCTTCCGAAGCATACGGGACAAGCTGGGCCGCATCACGGACTTTGAATGGGTGCTGGCCAACACGGAATGCCAGCGCATTTATGGATCAGGCGAAGAACCGTTGATCGGCAACCGGCTCTTGGACAAGCTGCCATGGGCGGTACAGGACCAGTGGTTCGGGGCCTTTGTGAACGTGGTGGATACCGGTGCGCCGTTCGAGGTGGACCAGGAATCGGCACAGCGACCGGGAACATGGACCCGCATACATGCCGTGCGCCTGTTGGACGGGTTGGTGGCCACCGTTTCCGACATATCGGAAACACGCCGCGCCCAAGAGCTGCTGGCCGAGGAGGACAGGCTGGCCATCACCGGCGGCATAGCACGCACCATCGCCCACGAGGTGCGCAATCCGCTCACCAACCTGCACATGGCCCTGGAGCAGTTGTTGGACGAGCTGGAACCCGCTGTGCGGGAGGACCTCAAGCCATTTTCGGACATTCTGCAGCGCAACATGCAGCGCATCAGCAAGCTCATCACCGATCTGCTGGAATCCTCCAAATCGCGCGAGTTGGACCTGCAACCCTGCGGCATGCGCACCTTGCTGGAAGCTGCCGTGACCTCCGTGCGCGACCGGCTGAACCTGCTGCACATGCAGGCCAGCGTGGAAGCGGAAGGAGACACCCCCTTCGTGGCCGCAGACCCGGACATGTTCGGCGTGGCCCTCACCAACCTGTGCATCAACGCCATTGAAGCGATGGAAGAGGGGAGGGGAATGTTGCTGCTGCAGGCAGACGTGCACCAGGGGCATGCGCGCATCCGCATTTCGGACAACGGCAAGGGCATTGCCGAGGCAAACATCCAGCGGCTGTTCCAAGCGTTCTATTCGGGCCGGAGCGGAGGCATGGGCCTGGGGCTCACTTCTGCGCGGAGCATCCTCAACGCCCACGGCGTGCACATCGACGTATCCAGCAAGGTGGGTGTTGGAACCACCTTCACGCTCACGTTCCCGGAGTGATTTTTTCCTGCGGAATTTGGCACGGGGCCGTGGATCGGCACATCTTCGCATGGGCTGTGCCGGGGGGGTAAGGAACCCGGGCCCCCATCCTGCGTAGAACGCCACCAACTTTCCCCGGACACATGGAGATCAAGCGCGCATCCGTCAAGGACCTCACCTATAAGCAGTTCATCGATGAGCATTGGATCCCGGGCATTCCGCTCGTGTTCACCGATGCCAGCAAAGTGTGGAAGGCCAACGGCACCTTTACGCCGGACTGGTTCCGCGCAAACTATGGCGACCGCCCCACCGAGGTGGACGGCCAGGGCTATACGATGAACGAGATCATGGACCTGGTGGAAGGCAAGGATACCTCGCGCCCGGTGCCCTATCCGTGCAAGTACCACGTGGAAACGCAGTTGCCCGAAGTGTTGCCCCTTTTGAAGCCGCTGGGCCTGAACTATGCCACGCCCAACTGGATGGAAAGCAGCTGGTTCTCGCGCGGGCATTGGGGCGGTGCCATTGAATTGTTCATCGGCGGGCCGGGGGGCCAGTTCCCGTACATCCACCTGGACTACTACCACCTCAGCGCCTGGATCAACCAGCTCTACGGCAAGAAACAGTTCACCGTGTGGCCGCGCGGGCAGGAGAAATACCTCTACCCGGACCCGGCAGATCCGTGGAAGTCCCTGTTGACAAACCACGAGAACCCGGACTACGAAAAGTTCCCGCTCTACCGCAATGCCACGCCCATCACCTTCACGGTGGGCGCGGGCGAAACCCTCTTCATTCCCTTTGGCATTTGGCACACCGCCAAATCGCTGGAGCCCACCATCTCCATTGCCTTCGACCTGCTCAACAGCCACAACTTCCCGCTCTTCCTGAAGGATGTGTGGTGGTTCCGCCGCGACAACAAAGCCAAGGCCCTGGCCCACTCCAGCTACGCCATGCTCGCGGGCACCGCCTGCAAGTTGGGTGACCTGGTGGGGGTGAAGCGGGGATAACGGGGCTTGCCGGCCCCATGCTGCCCCCAGGTTGCAGGCATCCTGCGTTCCTGTTCCGTGAGGTTCCGGTCACCACCTCCATGCCTAACTTTCGGGACAATTCCTCCGCGCCGCAGCCGTTTGGGCTGTGCAGACCCCATGGCCTCCGATTACGAACTGCTCATTGCGAAGCTGGACGGCTTCATCCGCAAGTACTACAAGGACCGCCTGATCCGCGGGGCCCTGTACAGCACGGGGCTGGTGGTGCTGTTTTTCCTGGCAACCTCGCTCAGTGAATACTTCGGCCGTTTCGGCACCGGCGTGCGCACCGGGCTATTCTGGGGTTTGGCCGTTGCCAGCGCCATGGTGCTGGTGCGCCTGATCGCCATTCCGCTGTTCAAGCTGTTCCGCATGGGGCCCGTGATCACCCATGAAGAAGCCGCCTCCATCGTGGGGAGCCATTTTCCGCAGGTGCGGGACAAACTGCTGAACACATTGCAACTGCGCGGGCAGGCCACGGAAAACCCGCAACAGCGCCAGTTGATCGAGGCCAGCATTGCCCAGCGCAGCAGGGAGCTTTCGCCCGTGCCGTTCAGCACCGCCATCGACCTGGGGCGCAACCGCCGCTACCTGCGCTACGCCCTGCCACCGGTGGGCGTGCTGCTGGTGCTGCTCTTCGCGGCGCCCAGCCTGATCACCGGCCCCACCAAGCGGCTCTTGGCCCACGGCACGGAATTCCTGCCGGAAGCGCCTTTCCGCTTCGTGGTGCAGAACCAGGAACTCACCGTGCCGGAGAACGAAGACTTTGAACTGAAGGTGGAGATGCAGGGCAGCACCTTGCCGCAGCAGGTGTTCATGGAGCAGGACGGCCAGCGCATCCCGCTGGTGCGCCAGGACGTGGCCCACTTCACGCACCGCTTCCGCAACGTGCAGGCACCGGTGGACTTCAAGCTTACCGCGGACGGCTTCAGCAGCGCCCCGATGCACTTGGCCACTGAGGCTAACCCCATGCTGCTGGGGCTTACGGTGGCGTTGCAGTACCCGCCTTACCTGGGCATGAAGAACAGTACCGGAAGCAACTCCGGCGACATCAGCGTGCCGGCAGGCACGCGCATCACCTGGACCGCTGAAACGCGCAGCGCGGACAAACTGGCCCTGGTCTTTGACGACACCGCCTACACGCTGCTGCCGGCCACGGCGGGCATGCAGCAATTCACCGCCAGCAAGCGTTTCCTGCACAGCGCCACCTATGCCTTCATCCCCGGCAACGGCAGCCTGCAGGCACAAACACCCATGCACTACCGCGTGGACGTGGTGCCGGACCTGTACCCCACCATCGCCGTGGAACAAAAGTCCGACAGCCTTTCACCGCGCAAGCTCTACTTCAAGGGCGACATCGGCGATGACCACGGGTTCAAGCGGCTCGCCTTCCGGTACCGCTTCACCGCAGGGGGCGACAGCATTGCGGCGGACAAGCGTGAAGCGACCAAAGACATTGCACTGCAGCCGGGCGCGGTCCGCCAAGGCTTCTTCGACTTCGAGGACCTCGGCGCGCTGAAACTGATGCCGGGCGACAAGCTGGAGTACTGGTTTGAAGTGTGGGACAACGACGGGGTGAACGGCAGCAAGAGCACGCGCAGCGCCACGCTGACCTACGAGGCGCCCACGCTGAAGGAATTGGCGGAAAAGCAGGACAAGCAGGGCGAGGCCATCAAGGATGACCTGCGGGAAAGCATCCGCAAGGCGCAGGACCTTCAGAGCGACCTGGACAAGATGCGGCGCGACCTGCAGGACAAGAAAGAACTGAACTGGCAGGACAAGCAGAAAATGCAGAACATCCTGGACCGCCAGAAACAGCTGCAACAGCAGGTGGAGCAGGCCACGGAGCAGTTGAAGCAAACCCGGCAGGAGCAGCAGAACTTCAAGGAGAGCGACGAGCGGATCCTGCAAAAACAGCAACAGGTGCAGGAGCTTTTTGAGAACGTGCTCAGCGAACAGATGAAAGAGCTTTACAAGCAGGTGCAGGAGATGCTGGAGAAGATCGACAAGGACCAACTGCAGGAGAAGATGCAGGACATGAAGCTGAGCCAGGAGGACATTGAGAAAGAGCTGGACCGCGCCCTGGAGCAGTTCAAGCAGATGGAGGTGGAGCAGAAGGCCGAGGACATTGCGCAGCAATTGGACAAGCTGGCGGAAGAACAGCAGAAGCTGAGCGAAGAGACCAAGGATGGCAAGGCCGACCAGGAAAAATTGAAACAACAACAAGACTCCCTGTCCAAGGAATTCCAGGACGTGCGGAACCAGTTGGATTCGCTGGCCAAGAAGAACGAAGCCCTGGAGCGTCCCTTCGAACTGCCCAAGACGGAGAAGCAGGAAGAAGGCATCCAGCAACAGCAGCAGCAAAGCGGGGAGCAGTTGGACAAGAAGCAGAACAAAAAAGCCAGCGAAAGCCAGCAGAAGGCCGGTGAACAGATGCAGCAAATGGCGCAGGACATGCGCAACTCCATGCAGCAGGACCAGCAGCAGCAGTCCGAAGAGGACATGGACGCGCTGCGCCAGTTGCTGGAAAACATCGTGCAGCTCAGCTTCGACCAGGAGAACAACATGGACGACCTGCAAGCCACCGCCGTGCGGGACCCGCGCCTGGTGGAGATCGGACGCCAGCAGAAAAAGCTGCGCGACGACGCGCGCATCGTGGAGGATTCGCTCTTTGCCCTGAGCAAGCGCGTGCCGCAGTTGCAGGCCATGGTGAACCGCGAGATGAACTCGGTGAACGACAACATGGACCAAGCGCTGGCGCATTTGGCCGAGGCACGGGCCAATGAGCGGGAACGGCCCCAGGCGGCCGATCACCAGCAACGGGCCATGACCTCGCTGAACAACCTGGCACTGATGCTGGACGAAGCCCTGCAGCAGATGCAGCAGCAACAAGCCAGCGGCATGCCCGGCAAGGGCAGCTGCAACAAGCCGGGCGGTGCCGGCAGCAGCAGCGGCAACAGCAAGAAAATGCAGCAGATCAAGAGCCAGCAGGAAGCACTTTCCAAGCAGTTGGAAGAGATGAAAAAGGCGCTGGAAAAGGGGAAGAAGCCCGGGGAAAAGCCGGGCCAGCAGAACCCCGGCGGCATGGGTGCGGGCATGAGCCAGCAATTGGCCAAGCTGGCCGCCCAGCAGGCCGCGCTTCGGCAAGAGATGCAGCGGATGGCGCAAGACCTGAACAAGGACGGAAGCGGTGCGGGCAACGGCCTCCAGAAGCTGGCCCAGCAGATGGAGCAGAACGAAAAGGACATTGTGAACAGGAACCTCACGCAGGAAAGCATCAAGCGGCAGCAGGACATCATGACGCGCCTGCTGGAGGCCGAAAAGGCCGAGCGCGAACGCGAGCTGGACAACAAGCGCGAAAGCACGCCAGGCCAGGACCGCGACCACCCCGACCCGGCGCGGTTCTTCAACTACCAACGGGACAAAATGCGCGAGGCGGAGCTGTTGCGCACCGTGCCTCCTGGGCTAAAGCCCTATTACAAAGCACGGGTGGATCAGTATTTCGATACTTTTGGCCGACCCTGACCCGAGGAAAGACCATGGGAGCACTGACCGAGGACGTCCACTTCACGCAACGGATCGAATTTCCCGCCAAGGCGGAGAACATCCACCTTGCGGAAAAGCTGATCGATGAAGCCTGCGCGCGCCACAAGGTGCACGAGTCGCTGTACGGCAACATCCTCATTGCGCTCACCGAGGCGGTGAACAACGCCATCCACCACGGCAATGCGCTGGACCCCGCCAAACAGGTGCAGTTGGGCTACGTGATGGACGGGGACAAAGTGACCTTTGTGGTAAGCGATGAGGGCCCGGGCTTCGACCACGAGCACCTGCCCGACCCCACCGACCCGCAGAACATTGAAAAGCCCCATGGGCGCGGCGTATTCCTGATGCGCGCACTTGCGGATTCCGTGGAATTTTCAGACAACGGAGCCACGGTGGCCATCGGCTTCAGCCTCGCACCAGCCAAGGAATAACCATGGCCAAGGGCGGTTCCATCGCGTTCAAGGCCATCGGGGTCACCGATGCCTTCCGCGACCGGGAGCGCTTGCGCAAGTGGGTGCGCACCGTGGCCTCGGACCATGGGCATTCCATCGGTGAGGTCACCTTTGTGCTGCTGAGCGACAAGGGCTTGCTGCCCTACAACCAGCGCTACTTGGCCCACGACGAATACACCGACGTGATCACCTTCGACCTGCAGACCGGCAATGGCGTTTCCGGCGACATCCTGATCAGCTACGACCGGGTGCGCGACAACGCTAAAACATTCGGCGTGAGCGCGCAACAGGAGTTGCGCCGCGTGATGGTGCACGGCCTGCTGCACCTGATGGGCCACAGTGACAAGAGCACGGCCAAGCGCGCCGCGATGCGCACGGTGGAGGACAAGTACCTTGCCCTGCTCAAATAGTTTTTTCCGGTTCACGCTTGCCGCGCGCGCTCCAACCGCCAGGCAGCACCCAGGAAGCCCAGCAGCACGGCGCCACGCAGTGCGTACTTCAGCGGGCCTTCCAGCGGCAACTGCTCACAGGCCCACCACATGAACACGCCCGCGGCCATGTAGCCCAGCACCCGGCGCACGTTGTAGGGGATGGGGTAGTGCCGCTGCCCCCAAACGTAGCTGATCGCTGCCATGGCGGCATAGCAGATAAAAGTGGCCCAGGCTGCGCCGAGGTAGCCGAACAGCGGTATCCACCAGAAAAGCAGCGCCAGCGTGATGGCCGCGCCTATGATGGAAATGGTGCTGCCGGCCCGCGTGCGGTCGCTCAGCTTGTACCACACGCTTTGGTTGTAGTAGATGCCCAGGAACACATTGGCCATCATCAGGATGGGCACCACCACCAGGCCGGGCCAGTAGGCCGGGTTGGGAATGAACCATTTGAACAGGTCCAGGAAGAGCATCACCAGCAGAAAGGCGCCCATGCACACCGCCACGAAGATGTTCATGATGCGGGCGAAGGTTTGGCGGCTGTCCTTCTCCTTGGCATGGCTGAAGAAGAACGGTTCGGCGGCAAAGCGGAACGCTTGGATGAAGAGCGTGATCAAGATGGCCAGTTTGTAGGAAGCGCCGTAGATACCGATCTGGGCATCGGCGGTAGTTGCCGGCAGCAAATGCTTCATCAGCACGCGGTCGGCGGTTTCATTGGTCATGCCCGCCAGCCCGGCCACCAGCAGCGGAAGCCCGAAGGCCAGCATGGGCCGCAGCAACTTGGTGTTGAAGCCCCGGTCACCAAACTGCGGCCTGGGCCATTCGGGCAGCAACAGCAAGAACTTCACGCCGGAGCTGATCAGGTTGACCAGGAACACATAGCCCACTCCCAGTGCGGGGTTGTACACGGCATGGACCAGCGTGTTCGCATTGCCGGCATCGAAGCGGGGCTTGCAGTAGAGGAAGATGAAGAGGTTCAGCGCCACGTTCACCACCACGCTCACCACATTGATGGCCGCGAACTTCCACGGGCGCTCCTTCAACCGCAGGCTGGCCATGGGCACGGTGCTGGCAGCCTCAAGGCCGATGATGGCGATGAGCATGCGCACGGAAAAAGCGTGCCCCGGATAGTCGATGGCATTGGCAATGGCCTGGGAGAAGCACATCCCCAACCCGATGAACACTGCGCTGGTGGCGGCCAGCAGCCAAGCGGCCGTGGGGTATACGCGCCCATGCCCGCCTTCCTGCTTATTGGCGAACCGGAAGTAGGTGGTCTCCATGCCGTAGGTGAGCACCACGTTCAGGAAGGCCGTCCATGCGTAGAGGGCCGTAACCACGCCAAAAGCCGCCGGCGCGAACACGCCCCGGCTGGTGTAAAGCGGCGTGAGCAAGTAATTGAGGAAGCGCGCAACGATGCTGCTCAGCCCGTAGATGGCCGTTTGGCCGGCGAGTTTGCGGAGGACGCTCACGGGGCAAAGATGGCAAGGGGT
>JAFDZG010000085.1 GCA_018267065.1 Bacteroidota bacterium | reverse complement strand
GAGGCGCTGGAGGCCATCGTGAGCCTCTCGCCGAAGTTCACCAAGCTGCGCAATCCGCTGCTGCGCAAGCTGATGGCCTCGCGCACCACCATCGGCATGGCCAGCAAGATCGGGGGCTGCACGCCGCAGGACTTCTTCGCGAAGTTGGTCCCGCTCGGCTTCACGGTTGATGCCACCAAAGGAGCCGAGCCCGAGGAAGCGCATGCACCAAGGCCGGCCTTCCTGGAACAATTGGACCCGGCGAAGGTGCAGGAATTGGATGTGCGGCCCATCCTCAACGCCGGCCAGGACCCGTTCAACCTGATCCTGGGCAAGGTGAAGGCGCTGCAGACCGGGGAAGCGCTGCGGATCACCAACGATTTCGAGCCGATCCCCTTGATCCAATTGCTGGGCAAACAAGGTTTCCTGACCCATTCAGAGGTGCGCGACGGGAACACGTGGCACACCTGGTTCTTCAAGGCGGAGGAAAGCGTCATCCCCACCGCCAAGGCAGCAACGAACAGCGATGACTTCGACGCGTGGACGGGCAAATTCGAGGGCCGCACCACCACCATCGACGTGCGCCACCTGGAGATGCCACTGCCCATGCTCACCATCCTGGATGCGTTGGAGCACCTGCCTGACGGCCACGCACTCTACGTCAACCACAAGCGCATCCCCGTGTTCCTGCTGCCGGAGCTGGAGGAGCGCAAATTCGAGTACCGCGTGAAGGAGATCGCTGAGGGCGACGTAAAGATGTTCATCTTCAAGCCCTGAACATTCAACCACGGATAAACTCGGATGTACACGGATAAACCGCCAATGACTTGGATGGCCTTGAAGCATCCATCCGTGTTCATCCGGGTCCAACCGTGGTTCCAAAGCAGCTTCGCGCCCGCAGGGCGCGTAGCAAGGAGGTAGCTGTTCATGTTCGGTTCACCCCTGGGCGGAAACGTGGCACGGACCACCTCCCACAAGGTGGTGATCCCCTTCTATGCGTACGGCGCCGTGGCTTTCCTGGTGGCGGCTGTGCTTCTGCTGATCTCCAACGGCGCGTTCACCGGCCATTGGTTCCAGCCGCACCTACTGGCCATCACGCACCTGATGGCGCTGGGCTGGGCCACCATGATCATCCTCGGCGCCAGCCACCAGTTAGTGCCCGTACTCATTGAGAACGACCTGTACAGCAACAAACTGGCCTACACCTCCTTCGCACTGGCGGCGGCGGGCATTCCCCTGCTGGTGTACGGATTCTTCGTGTTCAACCTGGGCTGGCCCGCGCAATTGGGCGGATCGCTGGTGGTGTGCGCGGTGCTGGCGTTCGTGGCCAACATCGCCATCAGCATTTCCAAGAGCAAGCGGGAGAACGTGCATGCCGTCTTCGTCTTTACCGCCACCGTGTGGCTGCTGCTCACCGTGCTGTTCGGCCTGGCGCTGCTCTTCAACTTCACCACCTCGGTGTTCACGCGCAACTCCGTGTACTACCTCACGCTGCACGCGCACCTCGGCGTAGTTGGTTGGTTCCTGCTGCTGGTACTGGGCGTGGGCTCGCGGCTCATCCCCATGTTCCTGATCAGCAAGTACAAGAACCCTCCCCTGCTCTGGTCCATCTTCATTTTAGTGAACACCGCCTTGATCCTCTTCGGTATTTTCTTCCTGTACCATTTTGCTACGGGGCTCAACTACCTCCCGGCCGCGCTGGTATTTGTGGCGCTGCTGTTGTTCGCCCATTACTGCCGGATGGCCTACGTGGAGCGCATCCGCAAAAAAGTGGACGACCAGATGAAGGTGTCGCTGCTGGCCGTGGCCCTGCTGCTGCTGCCCGTGTTGGTGCTGCTGGCGCTGATCGCGGTGCTGCTGGTGTCCGCGGGCCAGGCAACCAACGTGGTGCTGCTCTACGGCTTCACCATCTTCTTCGGCTGGCTCACGGCCATCATCCTGGGCATGACCTTCAAGACGTTGCCTTTCATCGTGTGGAACAAGGTGTACCGCCACCGTGCCGCGCTCGGAAAAATGCCAAGCCCCAAGGACCTTTTCAGCCACCCGGTGTACAAGGCCATGGGCGTGGCCTACCTGCTGGGCTTCGTCCTCTTCGGGGCGGGCATCCTGCTGGCGGCGCCACTGTTGCTGAAGACCGGGGCCACCGTGCTGTTGGCCGCGGCCGTGCTGTACAACTGGAACGTATTGAAACTGCTCACCCACAAACCCTTCAGGAAATGAACCATTCCGACGAGAGCAAAGCCTTGCTGGACGCCGCTTACGAGGCGTTGAAATTCGTGGACGACCCGGAGGTGGGCCTCAACGTGGTGGACCTCGGCTTGATCTACGAGCTGGACCTGCATGAGGAGGAGAAAAAGATCAGCTGCCTGATGACCTTCACCACCGAATTTTGCCCCATGGGCGAATCCATCCAGGCCAACGTCACCGAAGCGTTGAAGATGACCGTTCCGGGCTATGTGCCGGAGGTGACGGTGACCTTCGATCCGCCGTGGAAACAGGACATGATCTCCGAAGCGGGCCGCGCCTTCCTGGGCGGCTACTGAACCATGCTGAGCCTCACCTGCAAAGCCTCCATCAAGGCCGTGGTCTTCCTCGGCTCGCGCCTCCGCACCGGCGAGCGCAGCAGCCTGAAGGACGTGGCCGCCTACACCGGCGAGAACGAGCACACCGTGGGCAAACTGCTGCAGCGTTTGGTGAAGGCGGGCATCATCCAGAGCGCGAAGGGCCCGAAGGGCGGCTTCTACATCACGCCCAAGCAGGCCGACCAGCGGGTGATCCGGATCGTGGAGGCCATCGACGGCACGGAGGTCTTCAAGCAGTGCGGCTTAGGCATGAACAAATGCAGCGATGCGCATCCCTGCCCCCTGCACGACGACTACAAGCCCATCCGCGAAGCCTTCAAAAAGCTCTGCCATGGCCGCCGCGTCCGCGACCTGTACGAGGACGTGAACAGCGGGCTGGCGCATTTGGTGGGGTGAGACGGAGTTGCACGTTGTCAGTTGTCAGTTGTCAGTTGTCTGTCGCTCCGACGCAGGGCCTAGCGCAGCGGACCCTGCGTTGGACCGAATCACGAAACTTCTGATTTTCTGATCATCTGATCTTCCGATTCCTTCGCCCTTTCGCGAGGGCTTGTGCATTCAACAAGCCCGAAGCGATCTTGTCATGCTCCTGCGGGCAGGAAACCCCGCACCTCGCCCAAGCGTCCGCGCTCGTTCGCATGGAACAAGTAGTTGAGCAAGGCAAGAGCGCGGACGCTCGCGCTAGAGCTGGGAAAGTTGATGGTGGTTAGGGCGCCCACCTAACAACTATCAACTGACAACGAACAACCCAAGTACCGAACTTCGGTCACCCCTTCAACTTCTTGAGCACATCCGATGGGATGGCCTTGCGGTTCACCATGAACGAGGTGGTCTTGTACCGTACGTAATTCTTGCTCATGTACAGGTAGCCCTCGTGGTCGTTCTTCACGCCCCATGAGTTCTTCACGATGTACCACTCGTTCCCGTCCTGGTCCTTGGCGATGCCGGTGAGCTGCATCCCGTGGTCGTCGCCGGTGGAGTAGTTGTCAAAGGCCTCCTGGCGCAGCTCAGGCGTGATCTTCATTTCCGGCTTGGGGCCGGAGAAGAGGTCCTCCTTCTGCTCCTTGGTGAGTTCATCGGCAGGCGTTGCCGGCACCCAGGCAATGCCGTTCTTCCAACTGAAGGAAGGCTCGCTCACATCGCCGCCCCAGGCCACGGTGTAGCCGTTCTTCAGGGCGTTGTCCATCACCGCGATCATGTCCTCCATCGGGATGTTCCAGCAGTATTCAAAGGCCCAATTGTCGGGCACCATCATCATGCTCTTCCCCCAGAACGGCGCATTGGTCACGGAGATGAACTCCTCGTAGTTCGCGGGATCCAGCTTCACCACTTCCTTGGCGAAGCTCTGTGGCGTGTAGCTCTTGCCCTTGTAGGTGAAGGTTTCCGGCACAGGCCCCAAGTAGGCGTCCAGCACGCCGCTGAAAGCCTTTTTCCACACGGGCGTGAGCTTGCCGCGGTTGGGTGCCTTGATCACCTGGTCCAGCATGGCCTTGAGAATGGCCTGCAACTCGCCGAACTGGTTCTTGTCCGTGCCATAGTTGAGGCCCAGGTAGTTCTCCTCCGGCATGGTGCCGTACTTGGCGTACATGTTGATCACGTCATGCGGCTCGCCGCCGTCGCCGTAATTCAGGCTGCCATGCAT
>JAFDZG010000084.1 GCA_018267065.1 Bacteroidota bacterium | reverse complement strand
TTTTTCCCGCTGCGCACCATTGGGCACAACGCGTTCCAAGCAGGCGAAAAACTCAGCTATGTGCTGCACTACGGCTGGCTCAATGCCGGTACCGCCACCTTGGAACTGAAGGAAGCCGACCAGGAAGTGGGCGGGCGCAAGGTGCTGCACGCCGTGGGCCTCGGCAAAAGCACGGGGGCGTTCAAAGCCTTTTATGAGGTGAACGACCGCTACGAATCGTATTTCGACCAGCAGGGCGTGTTTCCCTATGTGTTCATCCGCCGGGTGGATGAGGGGGGCTACAAATTCAGCCAAGACTACCAATTCCGCCAACAACGCCACCAAGTCAGCACCCAGGAAAAGAAAACCTTTGATGTTCCCGCGCACGTGCAGGACATGCTCAGCGCGTTCTACTTCGCCCGCACCATGGACTATTCCGCGGCCACGCCCGGCCAGGAATTCACTATCCCCTGCTTCATGGACAACGAGCGCTGGGACCTGCGCATGCGCTTCGTGAAAAAGGAGACCATCAAGCTGCGCAACGGCAAATACCGCTGCCTGAAATTCCAGCCGGTGGTGCAGGAAGGCCGCATCTTCAAGACCAACGACGACCTCAACGTGTGGATCACCGACGATGCCAACCACATCCCGGTGCTCGCACAGGCCAAGGTGCTGGTGGGTTCCATCAAGATGGAACTGAGCGATTACGCGGGTTTGGCCAACCCCATCGCGAAGGAATAACCGTTCCGTCCACGCTGCATTTGTTGAAAATAAGCCCAAGGGGCACGGCGATCCCGCATCCGCCGTTGTTTCTTGCGGCACATGACGAAGAAGACGTTGTTGGCGGCAGGCGGCATGGTGCTCGCGGCGGCGGTAGGAGCCTACCTCTACCTCGGTGTGGACCTCAGCCCGCATGAGGAATACGTGGACGAGCCCGAAGTCGCCGGTGCCGATACGGTGCCTGCGCCGCCCAGCGCCTACGGGATCCCCTTGGATGGCTTTGAACTGGAGCGCGCCCAAGTAAAACCGGGCAGCACCTTCAGCGATCTGTTGGCGCCCCACGGCATTGGTGCCGCAACCGTGGACAGCTTGGTGCGTGCCGCAGCGCCCGTGTTCAATGTGAACCAGATCCGCGCGGGGCATCCCATTGCATTCATCTACACCGACGACACGGCGCGCACGCCGGCTTATTTCGTGTATGAATCCGACCCCGTGGACCACGTGGTGTTCGACCTGCGCGGCCTTACTGCCCGCTTGGAAAAGCGGCCCGTGCACACGGAGGAAAAGAGCATCAGCTTGGCCGTGACGGGCGCGCTTTGGAACGACCTGGTGGATGCCGGTGCCACGCCCGCGCTCGCGGCCAAGCTCAGCCAGGTGTTCGCCTGGACGGTGGACTTCTACCGGATCCAAAAAGGCGACCGGTTCACCATGGTGTACCGCGAAAACTCGGTGGACGGCCAACCCTACGGGGAGCCGGAGCTGCTGGGCGTGCGCTATGAAGGCACGGACACCTGCGAGGCCTTCCTCTTCCGGGAAGACAAGGAGAACGGCGGTTATTATGATGCCAAGGGGAAGAGCCTCCGCAAAGCCTTCCTGCAGGCCCCGTTGAAATACAGCCGCATTTCATCGGGCTTTACCATGCGGCGTTTCCATCCGGTGCAAAAACGCTGGAAAGCCCACCTGGGCACGGACTACGCGGCACCTTACGGCACGCCGATCCTGGCCACCGGCGATGGCACCGTGGAGCGTGCGGGATACAGCGCCGGCAACGGCAATTACGTGAAGCTGCGCCACAACGGCACCTACGAAACCCAGTACCTGCACATGCGGAAGATCCTGGTGAAGCAGGGACAGCGCGTTACGCAGGGGCAGGTGATCGGCGAAGTGGGCAGCACCGGGCTGGCCACCGGGCCGCACGTGTGCTACCGCTTCTGGAAGAACGGCGCCCAAGTGGACCCGCGCAGGGAAGTGCTCCCCAGCGCGGAACCGCTGGCTGCTGCGGAAATGCCCGCTTTTGGCCGGGTGCGCGACGGATTGATGCAACGCCTGGACCAAGCGGAGGAAAAGGCCAAGCGCCCCAACGTGGCCACGTTCTAGCACGCCAAGTGCTTGATGGCGCCGAAGGCAAGGCGCTGCGTACCCGGCTGCGGGTCCAGGGCAGTATGCACCAAGGCCAAAGCCAGCACATCGCGCGGCATGGCCCGGTACTTGGCCATGGGGCCGATCAGCAAGGGACCCAGGACTTTCATCAACCCGATGCCCATGCGTTCGCCGAAGCGCCGCTCCGAGCGCGGTCCGGTCAGAAGTGAAGGCTGGAACAGCGCCAAACTGCTGAAGTGCATAGCCTCCAGCTCCTGCTCAACCTCCCCTTTCACCCGGCTGTAGAAAATACGCGACCGGGCATCGGCACCAATGGCGCTGATGATGCAGAAAGTGGGCACGCCATGTGCCTTCGACCACCGCGCAAGGCCCAGCGGCAACGCTTTGTCCACCGCAATGAAGGCCGCTTGGCTGCCCGCCTTGCGGATGGTGGTGCCCGTGCAGCAGATCACGGCATCCACCGGCTCCGCTTGCAGCGCATCCAACAAGTCTTCCCCGATCCATTGCTCCAGCTTGGCGTGGTTCATGGGCAGGGGCCTTCGCACCACGGCGATCACCTTGCCCACGCGTTCATCGGCCAGCAGCAACGGCAGCACGGCACTGCCCACAAGGCCCGTGGAACCGGCGAGGAGGATGGTTTTGGGCATGGGGTCGTGATGGAGTGAAATGTAATTCGTCCAGTCAGGACCACAACATCATTACACAGCGCCCATTCGGCCAACGCCATGTGCAAATACCCACAAACATGGATTTATGGGTTAATAATTGACTTTCATGTGCGACTATTATAGCTTGGTCGAATAAATCGAGCATCAGGCAGGGGCAACGGCCCGGATCCATTTGCACCTTTCAAATCCTACTGCACATGAAGAGTGCAATCGGCTGCATAGCAGCCCTATGTGCTTCAAGCATATTCGGGGCATGGCCCCTTGAGGTATCTGGGCAGGGTGCAGAATACGGATACATCGGCCAAACGGTGATCAAGCGGTCCGCCGCAACGGGAGAGGTGCTCGGATCGGGCGAATTGCTGAAGGACCCGCTCTTCGACCCGAACCTGGAGGTTAAAAAACTGACGCTCCGCTACGCACCGGACACGGTGGCAACCCGGCGAAGCGGTGCCGTGTACACGGTTTCCCGGCTCATGGATTTCTACTTTCCAACGCCAACCATCAACCTGGAGGATACCGCAGGAAATGCGGTGAACAACCTTCCCCTGATGGTGGTGCTGCACTCCGGCTCCGGGAGCAGGGAGACTTCGGCGGAATACGCCAGGTATTGGGCAAGCCTGGGTTTCACGGTGATCGCGCCCACGGTGCGAAGCGACCGCTTCGGGTTTGATTATTGCGAATGTTACCGCAAGTCCTTCTACACGGCGATACAGGACATCCGTGCGGCGATCAGGCTGTACAGCAAAACATACGACCTCAGCCTGCTGAATGATTCCATGCTGGCAAGCACAGGCACAACACCAGGGCAACTGAACGTGATCAGGAAGTTCCGCAAATCGCGCACGGACGGCAATGCCATCTTCCTGATCGGAAAGAGTTACGGCGGCACCATTGCCTACCAAGCAGCCACCCGCGTTCAACAGGAAGCGTTCGAGGACTATTTGTGGGCCAACGGCCCGTACATCATCAACGGGATCCAAGGCCCCATGAACATGGGGCAGGGCGGTGCAATAGATGCCGTGGGCGTGAAGACCATCAGGAACTACCCATTTCCGGCCGGCCGCATTCGTGGTTTTATCAGCCGGACCGCTGCCGTGTTTGATTCGGTTGAAACCATCGACTACGGAGGAAGCGCCAATCCGGTGCCAGGCCTGTTCATTCACAATACGTGCGACAAAGTGGTACCGTATTCACAGCGCGACTTCGTACACAATACCGGGCTTTGTGATGCCGATATTGTTCGGCCGGACGGCCTGGCGGATTCCACTGCCCGCATGGTGGGCTCGTCCCTCATTACCGAGCACATGCACAATGCAGGCGTGTACAGTGAATTGCTGACCTTTTGCGGGGGCGGGCACGATAGCAACCGGTGCGCGGAGGAGCTCATCGATTCCTCTTCGGCGGCTTTTGTGCGGCGCATCCTCAGCAACGCATTCATCCCCGGGGACCGCTACGAGCGCGTGTACCGGTACAATGAGGGAAACTATTCCGACCAATGCTGTGCCATCGGGGATGAATACGGGTTCATGCTGAAATGCAGTTGTGACACGGCCAACCCGTACAGCGTGGTGGACCTGCCCTACATGGATCCGTCGGTATGCCCGATGGCCCCTTCCTGCGAACTGACTTCCTTGTGCGATCTCCAAGCCCCGGGGTTGTTCGGCATGGACGTGGAAACAACACCGGTTGTGTTGACCATACAACTGCTTAACGACGGCCAAGCACCCTATTTCAATGTCGGCTCTTACGAAGCCGGCACCTACGGATTGCGCATCATGACCATGAGTGGCCGCATGCTGTATGCGGCAATGCTCCACTTGGACGTTGGAACGAACCACATTGCCCTGCCCGCAGGCCTGCCCACGCGGGAACTGCTTATTGGGGCATTGGGCAACGCAGCTCCCGTAAAGTTTCATCTGGCGGATTAGCATCCTGGCGGAAGCTGTCCCACGGCCATGTCATATTAATTTGGTTTATGGATTAAACTTATTTACATTTGTCCCGCCGGGATGTTCCGGCACCAACACCAACCACATGGAACGTGAACTCACTCCCTCGGAAAGCCTGAAGCTCATTGAAACGATGATCGGGCAGGCCAAGCAAAGTTTCAGCCGCAACAGCTTTTACTTCCTCCTTTGGGGGGTCCTGCTGATCGTGGCCATGACGGTGAACTACTATTTCGCTGCACACAGCGACCCGCGCGGCAGTTGGGCATGGGCCGTGGTGGGCATTGGTGGCGGCATTGCCAGTTGGATCTATGGCGCCCGGGAGGGAAAACGCCAGCTGTCCCGCACGGCCATGGATCGCTTGATGCAGTGGATCTGGGCAGGTTACCTGGCCACCTTGTTCACCATGATGATCGGCGGTTCCGCTTCGGGGAACGGCATGTCCGTGGGATCCATCATCGTGCTCACCGGGTTGCCTACATTCATCACCGGCCAGTTGCTCCGCTTCAAGCCGCTGGCCTTCGGCGGCATATTGTTCTGGGTGCTTGGCACGGTGTCCTTCTTCATGGGCATGCAGGCCCAGGCGTTGCTCTACATCGCGGCCATGCTCTTCGGCTACCTCATCCCCGGATACCTCCTCAAGTGTCAGGAAGATGGCCTTCGCACCGCTTGACCCCGTGCTGCACAACCAGCTCCGGCTGGCCATTGTGAGCCTGTTGGTGGGCTTGGAAAGCGCGGACTTCAACTTTCTGCTGGAGAAGACCGGCGCCACGCGCGGCAACCTCAGCGTGCAGATCACCAAGCTGAAGGATGCGGGCTACGTGCAGGTGAAAAAAACCTTCAAGGACAATTACCCCAACACGCGCTGCAGCCTGAGCGCAAAGGGCGTGAAGGCGTTTGAAACATACGTGCAGGCATTGAAGGGCTATCTCGAACCGTAACTTCCGGCCCAACAAGGTGTTGCTCCAACATGGCAGAATCGTTCAAGTCCGTCCAGGAATCCCAGGTGGCGCTTTCCATGCTGATGCTGCCCTCGCATTCCAATTTCGGCGGCAAGATCCACGGCGGCTACCTGCTTTCCCTGCTGGACCAAGTGGCCTTTGCCTGCGCCAGCAAGCACAGCGGCCACTACTGCGTCACCGCCAGCGTGGATGTGGTAAACTTCCTCCGGCCCATCGAAGTGGGCGAGCTGGTGACGCTGAAGGCCTCGGTGAATTTCGTAGGCAACAGCTCCATGGTCATCGGCATCCGCGTGGAGGCGGAGGACATTCGCACCGGCGAGGTGAAACACTGCAACTCCTCCTACTTCACCATGGTTTCCAAGGATGAAGCCGGGAACAAGGTTACCGTGCCCGGGCTGCTGCTGCGCACCAAGGACGAAGTCCGCCGCTTTCTTGCGGCTGCAACGGCCATTCGGGACCGGGAGCAGGACAAACAGGCCAAGCGAAACTTGGATCCCGCCAGTGAGGCCAGCAAACTGGAACTGGCGAATCACCGGGTAAGGGTGAACCTCGCTGAAAAGTGATCGGGGCGCTTTCCGGCTCACCGTTGCCGCAAGATTACGCCCACCAGTAATTCCAGTACTTGGCGGACCCTGAGACAACGTGCATTGCACTTCACCTCACCTTATGGCGAGCGCATCATAAAACCCGTTCCATGGGCGCACGCGGATCCCATCACTGCGGTCATAGTTCGCATCTCCTCCGTGGACAAGCATGCCGCCAAGCATGCCGCTGATCGAGGTCCAGTAGGCCACGCCCTTGAACCACTCCTCCTGTACTGTTTGTCCGCTTTTGATCTCCACCGGTAGCAGCGCTCCCCCTTTCTCCACCAGCAAGTCCACCTCGTGGCCCTTGTTATCCCGCCAGAACCAAGTTCGCGCCATGCCGCCTTGGTGGCCGATGCGCTTGATGGCCTCCATGACAATGGCATTCTCGAACAGGTTGCCACGCAGTGGATGGAACGCCAACTGATGCCTGTTGGCAATGCCCAACAACGCACAGGCCAAGCCCGTGTCGATGAAATACAGCTTGGGCATCTTCACCACGCGTTTGTTGAAGCTAGCGTGGTACGGCCTGAGCAGATGAACAATGAAACTGCTTTCCAGCACGCTCATCCACCCCGCGATCGTCTTATTGTCCTTTCCCGTTTCCACGGCCAGGTTGGCCATGTTGAGCAATTGTCCGGAGCGTCCCGCGCAGAGCCGGAGGAAGCGCTCAAAGGCATGGAGGTCCGTGATGTTGCGGATCTGCCGCACATCGCGTTCCACATACGTCCGGATGTAATTGGCGAACCACAGCGGGTGATCGGTAACACCGTCGTAGAGCGGCGGGTAACCTCCGTTGAACAGCCAATCATCCGGCGCGGAAACGGCACCATGGGGAAGCTCATTGAGCGTGAAGGGCAGCAGGTCCAGGTAGCCGATGCGCCCGGCCAAACTTTGTGAGATGTTCTCCTGGAGCAGGAAGTTGTTTGAGCCAGTCAACACAAACAGTCCCCGCGTGGTGCCTTCATCCAACACCTGTTGCAGATAGGAGAACAGGGATGGCACGCGCTGCACCTCATCGAGGATGGCACCTGAGGGATACTGCGCCAGGAAACCGCGCGGATCGTCCGTTGCACGGGTCCTCACATCCGGGTTCTCTAAGCTGGCGTACGGCTTCCCAGGAAAAACGGCCCGCACTAAGGTGGTTTTTCCGGATTGCCGTGGCCCCACAACCGCCACCGCCTTGAACTGTCCCGCCAAGGTTCGCAAGATCTGCTCCGCTTCGCGCTCGATCATGTTCAAAGGTACAATTCTGGAATCAAATTCCAAAATTGTACGCAACTATGTTAATGCATTGAGTGCCAATGAGTATCAAGGTTCGCCCCAGCCTCACTCCGGCTCCACCCAATCCCCGCCTTCCTTGATCAACGCGATTAGTTCCTCCACGGCGAGTTCGCTGGGGATGTTGCGTTTCACCACCTGCTTTTCCTTGTACAGGGTGATCACGCCAACGCCGGTGCCCACGTAGCCGTAATCGGCATCGGCCATTTCGCCGGGGCCGTTCACGATGCAGCCCATGATGCCGATCTTCACGCCTTTGAGGTGGCTGGTGCGGGCACGGATCTTCGCCGTGGTGTCCTGCAGGTCGAACTGCGTGCGGCCGCAGCTGGGGCAGCTGATGTACTCGGTTTTGCTGATGCGGGTGCGCGTGGCCTGCAGGATGCCGAAGGCCGTGCGGCACTCCAGGTCGTCGCGGCCGGGTTCGGCATCGCAAAGGAAGATGCCGTCGCCCAGGCCGTCCAGAAAGAGCGCACCAATGTCCGTGCTGGCGTGCAGCACCAGTTGCTCCCGGCTCAAGTTGGCGTAGTTGCGGCGGAAGATCACCGGCACTTCGCACCCGGTGTTCAATAGTTCAAAAAGCAGGCGGCGCTGCTCCGCCATGCCGTGCGCGTTGGCGGTTTCCACCACCAGCACGGAAGTGGCGTCCTCGCGGAGCTTCTCGATCAAGGTGGAATCAAGCTCGGCAAAGTCCGTGCGGATGAAATTGAGTTCGCGGTGCTGCTCCACGCCGGCGCGATAGTCGTTCGCGGTGATCAACGGGTAGTGCCGCTCCTTGGCGCGGTCCTTCAACCAGACGGCATGGTCCTGCACCATGCCCAACGTACCGGGGATGTGGAAATTGATGCTGTGCCGGCCGATGTAGGCGTAGTCGCACGCCTGGTCCGCGATGTTCCACTTGTCGTTGGGCACGCTGTAGCGGTAGCCCCAGGAAAAGAGCGTGGCCTGGGTGATTGCCGGCTTGCGGCCCAGGTCGCCCACCACCACCGGCACGTGGCGTGCGCCGATGTTGAGGGTTTCGCGCGTATGTCGCCGCGTGTAGCTGAACGGATCCACAGGGACCTTCACCGGCGAGAGAATGTGCGCGTGGTCCTTCCGGGGGTAGCGGGCCACCAACTGCTGCGCCACGGGGATCTCCGCCTCGGGCTCCTCGGTGAGCGATACGCGGATGGTGTCGCCCAGTCCATCCTCCAGCAGGGCACCGATGCCCACGGCGCTCTTGATGCGGCCATCTTCGCCATCGCCCGCCTCGGTGACGCCGAGGTGCAGCGGGTAGTCCCAGCCCAGCTCCATCATGCGGTGAACGAGCAGGCGGTAGGCCTGCACCATCACCTGGGTGTTGCTGGCCTTCATGCTCAGCACCACGTCGTGGTAGTTCTCGTCGCGGCACACGCGCAGGAACTCGAAGGCGCTTTCCACCATGCCCAGCGGGGTGTCGCCGTAGCGGTTCAGGATGCGGTCGCTGAGGCTGCCGTGGTTGGTGCCGATGCGCATGGCGGTGCCGTGCTCCTTGCAGATCTTCACCAGCGGCAGGAAGCGCTTGCGGATGCGCTCGATCTCCTCGTCGTACTGTGCGTCGGTGTATTCGCGCACGTCGAACTTCTTTTTGTCGGCGTAGTTGCCGGGGTTCACGCGCACCTTCTCCACGATGCGCGCGGCGATCTCGGCCGCATTGGGCGTGAAGTGGATGTCAGCCACCAACGGCGTGCGGTAGCCCTTGGCCCGCAATTGTTTCTTGATCTCCGCCAGGTTCTCCGCCTCGTCCTTGCTGGGGGCGGTGATGCGCACGATCTCGCAGCCCGCCTGGATCATGCGGATGCTCTGGGCCACGGTGGCGGCCGTGTCCATGGTGTCCGTGGTGGTCATGCTCTGCACCCGGATGGGGTTGGCCCCGCCGATGCCCACGTCGCCCACCATCACGGTGCGGGTTTGCCAACGCTCGTAATGCGTCAGTGAGGGGCAGTAGGCAAAGGGCTTGATCAACGTATCCGCAGGCATGGGACCGCGAAGGTACAGGGGGTTGGCAACAAGGCACACTTCCGGGGGCACGGCTGCGTTGGTGCTGAACAACGGGCTGTGGACGATCGGCCCGTGATCTGCCTTCACCGTTCAAGCAGCTCCGGTAATTTTCGACCTTGCCCATGTTACGCCTTGCCCGCCGCATCCTGCTGATCGGCTTCGCTGCCTTTGCCGTGCTCCTGCTGGTATTGGCGGCCATCGCCTGGTTTTTCCAGGACGAGGTGAAGGTCAAGCTGGTGGCCGCGCTCAACACCCACCTCACCGCACCGTTGCACCAGGAAGGCATCGAGCTCACGTTGATCAAGCGGTTCCCCCAGGCTTCGCTGCGCATCCGGCAGCCGTTCATGCGGGAAGTGCGTACGGACGGCCTGCCTGCGGACACCCTGCTCTTCGCCGACGACCTCTACCTGGAATTCAGCATTTTCAGCCTGCTTTCCGGCAATTACACCGTACGCGACCTGCACGGCACCGGCGTGGTGCTTCGTCCGGGGCTGGACCGCAATGGCCATGTTAACTGGGAGGTTTGGAAAAACGACGGCGACGCCGCCTCGGGATCAGGCAGCAACATCGACCTGCGCCATGTCACCTTCGATGGCCTGAGCGGCCGGTTCCACGACGACCGCACCAAGTTGCAGGTGGCCATTGCCAGCAACAAACTCGCCCTGCGCGGGCACTTCCGCGATGCCGGCTCCGCCCTCACCGCCAAGGGCGATGTGCAACTGCGGCAATGGAGCAATGCGGGTGAAGTAATGCTGGCGGACCGTCAAGCCCAAGTGGACCTGAACATGGCTTTCGGCGGGGAAACAGGCGGGTTCCACTTGAAAAAAGGCGAGCTGATGCTGGGGAGGTCACCGCTTTCCGTAACCCTGGAGATCAGCCCGGGCAAGGATGGCGGCCACGTGGAACTGCGTGCCAACGGCTTCGGGCTGGACCTTGCCCAAGTGGTGCAGCTATTGCCGGACAAGCTGCGCAACGGCATGCGGCGCTATGGCATGGCCGGCAATGCAGACCTCGCGGTGCACTACGGCGGGCCGCTTAATGGCGCGGGGCCGGCCATGTCCATCGGCATGAAGCTGCGCGACGGGCGGTTCACCGAACTGGCCTCCCGCACGGTGTTCCGCAAAGTGCAGGGCGAATTCGCCGCCGACTTTACGCCGGAATGGGTACCATGCAAACTTGTGGTGAAGCACTTCTCCGCCAACTCCCCCTCCGGATCGGTAGGCGGCAACATGGAACTGAACGGCCTGCGCAACGCCAAGCTCATTGCGGACATGCATGGTGACCTCCAGCTTGCAGACCTGCTCCGCTTTGCCGGCATGGACACCTTGGAACAGGTGGGCGGCGGCATGAAGGCCGAGGCGCGCATACAGGGCAAGGTGCGGGATGTGGGCGACTTCAGGGCCACCGACCTGCGGGCCTTGGCCATCAACGGGAAAGTACAGCTCAAGGATGCCAGCTTGAAAGTGAAGGGCCTGCGCCACCGCGTCACCGGCCTCAATGCAGACCTTGCCCTGGAAGGCAATGATGCCTTGGTGCACAGCCTGCACTTCTTGCTGCAGGGAAATGCCATGGAGCTCACCGGCACCTTGCGCAACCTGATGCCCTACGCGCTTTTCAAGGACCAGCGGCTCATCATCGACGCCAAGGGAAGTTCGCCCTCCATCGACCTGGCCTCATTGATGGAAACCAAGGCAGCCCCTTCCGGGCCATCGCCCGGCTATGCATTCACGCTGCCTGCCTTGATCGATGTGAACCTCACAGCAGCCATCGGCGAGCTGAAAATGGAGGACTTCCAGGCGAAGGACATCCAATGCAACCTGCGCATCAACGGCCGCAAACTGGTGTTGGAGCCGCTCCGCTTCACCACTGCGGGCGGCAGCGTCAGCGGGAGCTTGCGCCTGGACGCCACCCCGGCGCCCGCCTATCCGCTGGCCATTGATGCCAACCTGAAGAACATGGATGTCACTGCGCTCTTTGCGGAATTCCGGAACTTCGGGCAGCACTTCATCACCTCCACACACGTAAAGGGACGCGGCGACGCCACCCTCAGCTTCACGGCGCCCCTTCGCCCCGACTTCAGCCTGGACCAGGACAGGCTGCATTGCGTGGCCGACGTTTCGCTTCGCAACGGTGAGCTGAACAACCACCCGTCACTGATGCTCGTGGCGGATTACCTGCAGCACAACAAGCTCACCTCCCCCTTCGTGGACACCGATGCGCTGCGCAAACAGCTCAAGCATGTCACATTTGCCGCGCTGGAAAACCGCATCGAGATCAGGGACCGCGCGGTGCACCTGCCGCAAATGACCGTCAGCAGCTCCGTGATGGACATGGAAGTGAGCGGCATCCACGGCTTTGACGGGAAAGTGGACGATCACCTCAGCTTCCGCCTGGGCGACCTCTTCCGCACCGGTTCCGCCAGCGGCGATGAGTATGGCCCCATCATCGACGACGGCACCGGCCTGCGCATCTTCCTGCACATGTACGGCACCACCGACAACCTGCTTTTCGGCAACGACGGCGCCATGGCCGCCGCGCGGCGAAAGGCCCGCATGAAGGAAGAAACCGCACAGTTGAAAGGCATCCTCAAAGGCATTGTCACCGGCCAGAAACAAACGGCCGCCGCAGACCTCCCCGCCGCGCAACAAGGCAAGGTCTCCGTGGAATTCGGCGATGGGAAAGCCGCCGCACCGCCGCCAAAACCCAAGAAACAGGGCTTGGGCCGCCTGCTGCAGAAAACGGAAAAGGAAGAACCCAAGGTGGTGATCGGCGTGGAATAGGGCCATGCGCAAATTGCCAATGTTTCAATTCGTCAATTTGCCAAGGAATGCCGATCCGACGTTGGCCGTTCGAACAGTTGGCAAAATGGGCCTTGGCGAATTGGATCATTGGTGAATCAACAAATGGACGTTTTGGCGAATTGATGAATTGAACCATTGGTGAATTGAATGAACCTCTACTCCCGCAAACAGCGATGGAAGCTTGTGCTGGCACTTGCCGCGTTGGCCATTGTGGGGGCATCGCTTTGGTACAGCAACGCCATCGTGAACAAGGTCCGGCAGGAGGAACGGCGCAAGGTGGAGCTGTGGGCCGAGGCCGTGCGCAACCGCGCACAACTTGTAAACTACACCGATTCGTTGTTCCACCGCCTGCGGGAGGAAGAGCGCAAACGCGTGGAGCTGTGGGCCGATGCGCAGGTGCACTTGGCCAGCGATGATGTGAACGACCTGAGCTTCTACCTGAAGGTGGTCAGCGAGAACACCACCATCCCGGTGATCATCACCGATGGTGAAGGAAAGCCCGTCACTGCCCGCAACTTGAACAAGGGCATTGAAGGCAACGCGGATTCCATGCGCGCCGAAGTGGGGCGCATGGACGCCCTGCACGAACCGATCCCCATCACCTTGTTCGGCGATCACCGGCAATTCCTGCACTACACCGATTCGCGCATCGTCACCGAGCTGGAACAGGTGATGGACAACATCATCCGCAGCTTCATCAGCGAAACCGTGATGAACACCGCCGCCGTGCCGGTGATCTACACCGACAGCACGGGCGCGCATGTAATAGAGCACAGCAACATCGACTCCGTGACCATCGCCGACCCCGCGATGCTCCGGGCGCGGATCGCCAAGATGGCGCAGGCCAATCCGCCCATCGTGGTATCGCTGGCAGGCCGCGGGCGCAACTACATCTACTACGAGGAAAGCCGCGTGATCACCCAACTGCGCTACTTCCCCTACGTGCAGCTGGGCATCATCGGCCTCTTCCTGCTGGTGAGCTACGCGCTCTTCAGCCTGTTCCGCAACGCCGAGCAGAACCAGGTGTGGGTGGGCATGGCCAAGGAAACCGCGCACCAGCTCGGCACCCCGCTCAGTTCGTTGATGGCCTGGATGGAACTGCTCAGGGAGAACGGCACCGATGCCGCTGCCATCGGCGAAATGCACAAGGACGTTTCCCGCCTGGAAACCATCACCGAACGCTTCAGCAAGATCGGCTCCGCCCCCGAACTGGTGCCCGGGAATTTGGACCGCACCCTGCGCGAAACCGTGCAGTACCTCAGGCCGCGCATGCCTTCGCGCGTGCAGATGGAAGTGGAAAAGCCCGTGGACGCAACACTTCAGGTGCCGTTGAACCGCGCACTGTTCAGCTGGGTGCTGGAGAACCTGATCCGCAATGCAGTGGATGCCATGGAGGGCGAAGGCCGCATCACCATCAGCACCGAGCAGGACGGCAACAAGGTGCATGTGGATGTAACCGACACCGGCAAGGGCATCCCCGCCTCCAAGCTCAAAACCGTGTTCCGCCCGGGCTACACCACCAAGAAGCGCGGTTGGGGCCTGGGTCTTTCGCTCACCAAGCGCATAGTGGAAACCTACCACAAAGGCAAGATCTTCGTGAAGCGGTCCGCTCCGGGGAAAGGCACCACGTTCCGGATCACGTTGCGTACGTAATGGCACATCATTGCCAGCCGCCACGGCGAAGCAATCCATGGGGAGGTTTGCCGGTTGTCGATCGTCAGTTGTTGGGTCCGGCATCATTCATCCGCAGGGGTCCGCTGCGCGAGGCCCGGCGGGATCGGGGGTACAAACATGCGGGGCGCCGGCCTTGGGCAAAACAGGCAAACAGCCGCGATCTTTGCCCCGTGCCCGGCCTCTACTTCCATATCCCCTTTTGCCACAAGGCGTGCACCTATTGCGATTTCCACTTCAGCACTTCGCTGCGCACCAAGGAACCGGTGCTGGCCGCCATGCGGAAGGAATTGCGCGGGCGCATCGGTGAACTGCAGGAACAATCATTGTCTTCCATCTACTTCGGCGGTGGCACGCCCAGCCTGCTTGGCACAAAAGAACTCGGTCTCTTGCTGGATGATGCCCGGTCCCTGATCACCGTGGATCCGTGCGCGGAGATCACGCTGGAAGCAAATCCCGACGATGTTTCAGCGGGATCATTAAGCGCATGGCGGAGCATCGGCATCACGCGCGTAAGCCTTGGCATCCAAAGCTTCAGCGATCAACGGCTGCGCTGGATGAACCGTTCGCACAACGCGGAACAATCGCTCCGGGCCATTGAACTGGTGGCCCAGGCCGGCCTGGCCTCGTGGACCATCGACCTGATCTACGGCCTGCCGGGCATGACCATCGCCGAGTGGGATGAACAACTCACTGTTGCCCTGGGCCACGGCATGCCCCATCTTTCCGCCTACTGCCTCACGGTGGAAAAGCGCACCGCCCTGCACAAGCAAGTGGCCACGGGGCAGATCAGCCTTCCCGACGATGGCCGTCAGGCCGCACAGTTCCAGCATTTGATCCAGCGCATGGAACAGGCGGGGCTGGTGCAATACGAGATCAGCAACTTTGGGCGTGAGGGCCACTTTGCCAAACACAACACCAGCTACTGGCAGGGCGTGCCTTACCTCGGCATCGGGCCTTCGGCGCATTCGTTCAATGGCACGAGGCGCCGCTGGAACATGGCCAACAATGTGCGCTATGCGGACGGCATTGCGCAAGGCGCCGTGTATTGGGAGGAAGAAACGCTGACGCCCAACCAGCGCATCAATGAGAAGCTCCTGACCGGCCTGCGCACCATGTGGGGCGTGGAGCTGGCATCACTGGGCGAAACGTTCCGCACGGCCAGCAAAGCCATGATCCAGCGTTACCTTGCGCTGAACGAACTGGAAATGCGGGACGGCCGCTTGATCCTTACCCGAAAAGGGAAAAACTTCGCGGACCGCATCGCCTCCGACCTCTTCATGCCTGCTCCATGATCGCCGAGATCACACACCACGGCCGCACTTGGCGCATCGCGCTGAACAAGCCGATCGACCTCAGCATCCCGCTGGATGCAACCAGTGCCGGCCCGCGTGCCTGGCACGTGGGCCCGCCCGCCTTTACGCCCGTAAATGATGGCGAACGCACCTACACCGTGCGCGATGGCGCCCCGGTGAACTTCCGGGACGTGCAGTTCAACCCGCACGGCAATGGCACGCACACCGAAAGCGTGGGCCACATCACACCGGAGGTCCATCCCGTGGGGCCCTTGTTCCAGCGCTACTGGTTCACTGCCCTGCTGGTGAGCGTGCTGCCGGAAGAACGCCGCACGGCCGAAGGCCCGGACCGCGTGGTAACGCTGGGGCAGATGCGCGGTGCCATCAACGAACAAGCACCCGAAGCCCTGGTGATCCGCACGCGCCCGAACGACAACGCCAAATGCGCCCGCAACTGGACCGGTGCCAATCCGCCCTACATCGAGGCAGAAGCCTGCAAATGGCTGCGCAGCATCGGCGTGAAGCACCTGTTGCTGGACCTGCCCAGCGTGGACCGCGAGCGCGACGAAGGCAAGCTCGCCGCACATCATGCTTTCTGGGACTTTCCGGGCACGCTGGACCTGCGGCGCACCATCACGGAAATGATCTTCGTGCCGGAAAGCGTACAGGACGGCGAATACCTGCTGGAGCTGCAAGTGCCCAACTTCATCAACGACGCCGCACCGAGCCGCCCCTTGCTCTACGCCCCGTTGCCATGAACATCGAGGAGTTCCGGGAACTTTGCCTTCGGAGGCCGGGAGTTACCGAGGAAACACCTTTCGGCCCACGGACCCTGGTGTTCAAGGTGTGCGGCAAAATGTTTGCGCTCACTGACATGGACAGCTTTGAAAGCGTGAACTTGAAATGCGACCCGGAACGTGCGGTGCAACTGCGCGAGGAGCATGGCGGCATTCTTCCCGGCTACCACATGAACAAGCAACACTGGAACACGGTGCTGATGGACGGCAGCGTTCGCAATGACCTGGTACGCGAACTGTTGGACCACAGCTATGGCCTCGTGGTGGCATCATTGCCGAAGAAGGTGAAAGACCATTTGACGGATGGTTCGCAAGGCACGGGACGCAGGGCTTAGAGCCTGTTTAGGATCTCTTCAAACTCGTCCTCCGGTCTCCCCGATGGATCGGGACGCAAGCGCTTTTCCGCCCATGCTTCGCCGGAAAATGATCCGTAGACACCGCTACGCGATGATTTTCCCGCTTCGCCTGAACGAAAAAAGCCTCGGAGTCCTTCGTTCAAGAAATCCTAAACAGGCTCTTAGGGCATGGGGTGCAACACGCGGTGAAGGGGGAAGGGAAATGCCCGGGCCTTTGGCCCATGCAGCGTGAGCCACGAACTGATCCCAAGAAATACCTTCGCAACATGAACGGGAAACGCAAACTGGGCCAGTTGCTGCTGGGCTATTTCTTTCGTGGCCTGCTCTTGGTGGTGCCCGTGGCGGTGATCGCCGTTGTCGGTTTCCAAGTATTGGCCTGGTTGGACCAGATCGTGCATGTGGACATTCCGGGGCTTGGGTTGGTGATCGTGCTGGCCAGCATCGTGCTCATCGGCTGGCTGGGTTCCACCTTCCTGTACCAACGTTTGTCCGAGATTGCCGATGATCTGTTGCGGCGCGTGCCCTTCCTGAAAACGGTGTACGATGCGCTGAAGGACTTGATGGAAGGGCTGGTGGGCAGCAAAAAGAAATTCGACCGCCCGGTCCTGGTAACCCCGCTGGACGGCTCAGGGCTTGCACAAATGGGCTTCCTTACGCAGGAAGACCTCACGCACTTGGGCATCGCCGGTTCCATGGTCGCGGTGTACGTACCCTACAGCTTTGCATGGAGCGGGCGGCTGTTCATCGTTCCGGTAACTTGCATCACGCCCATCGATGCCAAGGCCGCGGAAGCCATGAAATTCATTTTGAGCGGCGGGGTAACACGCGTGGAGGACGAATGATGCTGCGCCAATTATTGTTTTCCGCCACGCTACTGCTTGGGGCCCGCGGCTTGTCGGCACAGGACCAACCGGCGTTTGGCGCCTATCAGTTCAGCAACGGCGTGCACCCCACGGTGGACGCCGTGTTTGAAGCGGCCAGCGCGCGCGAAGTGGAGCGGTTCTGGCAAGGGGAGCTGAAGGGCATCAGCGTGAAAGTGACCAACAAGAAGGAATTGGTAGGCCATGCGGCCCGCGTTCCCGCTGCTTCACCGGACACCCTTCAAATACTGGTGGCCGTGGAAAAGCCGAAAGGGTCCTTGTACACCACGGCCCACATTGCCTTCTTTACCACCGCAGGCTACGTGGGGCCCGACTCACCGGAACGGGAACGCGACGGGACCGTGGAATGGGTCCGACAGCGCACCGCCGTGCTGCGGCGCCAACTGGCCCAAGCCGAAGTGGACCGGCAGCAGCGGCAACTGGACAACCTGAACCGTGACCTGAACATGCTGCAACGTGAGCAGCAACGCGCAGAGAACAACATCCGCCGCAGCCAGGAACGCATGGAACAGGCAGCCCGTGATTCCGCCACGGCCGCACAAGGTTTGGCCAACTTGGATGCAAGCCCGTTGGCCGCACAGGACAGCAGTGATCTGGCCGCCGCGGGCAAGGCGAAGGAGAAGGAACGGTCCAAGCTGCAGGCACAGGTGAAGCGCGCGGCGTACAACCGGGCATCCTACCAGAAACGGATCGGGGACTTGCAGTGGGACCTGAAGAAGAATGCGGATGGTCAAAAAACCAAGCAGGCCGCGATCGAACAGCAGCAGTCAGCGGTGAACACGGCCCGGGGAAAATTGCAATCCATTCGTTGACCCCGTGCATGGATGCCGCCAACAGCCAGCGCGCTCCAGCCGGTGAACTTCAACCTGGGCATGACCGCATTGCCCGCCGCAATGCCGTGGTGCTCCTGCACATCACCGTGTTCATCTGGGGCTGGACGGGCGTGCTGGGCAAGTGGATCGGGCAGAGCGCCCTGCACATTGTCTACATCCGCTGCATCATTGCCTGCGCGGGCCTGTTCGCCGTGGCCTTGTGGATGCGCAAGTCCCTTTCTCCCCGCACGCCGGACCTGCTGAACTACCTGCTCACCGGCCTGATCATCCTGGGCCATTGGATCACGTTTTACCTCTCCATCAAGCTGGGCAGTGCATCCATCGCTGCGGCCTGCCTGAGCACCAGCACGGTGATCACCGCGTTCATTGCACCGTTCTGGTCCGGAGCGCGCACCAGCCGCTTTGAAGTGGCCACGGGCATCGTCATCATCGGTGCACTGCTGCTGATGTTCGGACTGGAAACACAATACCGCACAGGCATTATCCTGGGGGTGGCAAGCGCCTTCCTCAGCGCGTGGTTCAACGTGGTGAACGGCCGCTTGGTGCAGCGCGGCGACGCCTTGGTGATCGGCTTCTACGAACTGCTCACCGCAGGCACCGTGCTCGGC
>JAFDZG010000083.1 GCA_018267065.1 Bacteroidota bacterium | reverse complement strand
CCCTTCGCGAAGATCCACGAGATCACCCGCATCGACATCTGGTTCCTCAAGCAGATCGAGGACATGATCCTCACCGAGCGCGAAGTGGAGAAGTACACGCTGGACACCATCCCGCGCGACCTGCTCTTCGAGGCCAAGCAGAAAGGCTACGCCGACCGCCAAGTGGCGCATTTGCTCGGCTGCCTCGAAAGCCAGGTGTACAAAAAGCGGAACGAGCTCGGCATCAAGCGTGTGTACAAACTGGTGGACACCTGCGCCGGGGAGTTCCCCGCGAAGACGCCGTACTACTACAGCACCTTCGAGGAGGAGAACGAAAGCGTGCGCAGCGACCGGAAGAAGATCATCGTGCTGGGCAGCGGCCCCAACCGCATCGGGCAGGGCATCGAGTTCGACTACTGCTGCGTGCACGGCGTGCTGGCGGCCAAGGAACTCGGCTACGAGACCATCATGATCAACTGCAACCCGGAGACGGTGAGCACCGACTTCGACACGGCCGACAAGCTCTACTTCGAGCCCGTGTTCTGGGAGCACATCTACGACATCATCCTGCACGAAAAGCCCGAGGGCGTCATTGTGCAGCTCGGCGGGCAGACCGCGCTGAAGCTGGCCGAAAAGCTGAGCCGCTACGGCATCCCGGTGATCGGCACCAGCTACGAGGCGCTGGACATGGCCGAGGACCGCGAGCGCTTCAGCAGCCTGCTGCGCGACCTCGGCATTCCCTATCCGAAGTTCGGCGCCGTGCGCACGCCGGAGGAAGCCATCACCCTGAGCAAGGAGCTCGGCTTCCCGCTGCTGGTGCGGCCCAGCTACGTGCTCGGCGGCCAGAAGATGAAGATCGTGATCAACGAGGAGGAACTCGTGGACCAGGTGCTGGACATCCTGCGCCTGATGCCCGACAACAAGATCCTCATCGACCACTTCCTCGACGGCGCCATCGAAGCGGAGTCGGATTCGATCTGCGACGGCGAGCTAGTGCGCATCATCGGCATCATGGAGCACATCGAGCCGGCGGGCATCCACAGCGGCGACAGCAACGCCGTGCTTCCGCCGTTCGACCTCAGCGACAAGGTGATCCAGCAGATGCGCGAGCACACGCACAAGATCGCGCTGGCGCTGAAGACGGTGGGCTTGGTGAACATCCAGTTCGCCATCAAGGACGAAGTGGTGTACGTGATCGAGGCCAACCCGCGCGCCAGCCGCACCGTGCCCTTCATTGCGAAAGCTTACGGTGAGCCTTACGTGAACTGGGCGACCAAGGTCATGCTCGGTGCGAAGTTGAAGGACTTCCAGTTCAAGCCGCGCCTGGACGGCTACGCGATCAAGGTGCCGGTGTTCTCATTCGATAAGTTTCCGAACGTGGACAAGAGCCTCGGACCCGAGATGAAGAGCACCGGTGAGGCGATCTATTTCATCAAGGATTTGAAGGACCCATTTTTCCGGCAGGTGTATGGGGAAAGGAGCATGTACTTGAGCCGATGAGGGGGGAGAAACTATTTCGGCCTATTGGCTTGGCATTTTTTCCAGTTCTTCAAGTCCTTGCCACGGCGTCTATTGTGTTTGTCTCGTATGCTGGTGGAGTAATGAAATTCGTTTGGCCTGATGCACGAGGCTGGGTTGCATTCATAGTTGTTGTGGCAGGAGCATTGTTTCAGGTTGGCAAGTTGATCCATGAGTCGTCAGACAAGAAGAAGCAGGAACAGCAGGCGCTTGAATTGAAAAGAAGCGAGGACCAATTCGCCATCTACCACTTGGAGGGAGTGTGCCACACCGTCAATTCTATGTTAAACTGGATGGCCGTGGAGGCCAAGGTAGAGTATCCATGCCGTCAAGAAAATGACTTTCCAAATTGGCATTTGGTCCATAATATGTATAGAACCAATCTCATTAATTTCTGGGCAGAACGAAAAGCCTACTGGCTTGATCGGTTAAAATCCGAACACAAGACTGAACAGGAAAGACAAGACCTGGTGCTTGGCATACTTGATTCATGGCGAAGGAGTCTCTATCAGGATGTTCGTGCATTAAATCTTGGTAATCGAATAGTAATGCCTCTCGCTGAGCATATTCGTACAATCATACAAACGCTTGACTCAAATTGGGGAATGAACGATTTAGTTCCTATGGATAGGCAAAATGCGAAAACCGTAATGCGGAGAATTGGACGTTCCATCCAAGACATAATCAATGTTTCTGAGTTCATCTATCCTTCCTTGAAACGCGATGAATATGCTTCTGGTCGGCAACGTTGTGCTGAAATTCAAAATCAATGTTACCCGAATCAACACTACACTGATTTGATTTTCGCTACAAGGAATGGTCTGCCACACCAGCCGGGAACACCATTCCCATAAGCCCACAAGCTGCGATTTCCAGACAAGTACTTAAGCAGGTTGTGCGATGCCTTCTGAACATGCAAATGCCATCCTGCTTCAAGCTGAACATGATGGCCTGCATTTCACGATTGAAACCGAGGGGCCTGAAGTTGGTGGCTACTTTCTTTGGACCAAGCGAAGTGACGGTTCAGACATTGATGAAGAATTCGACGATACGATTGCCGGGTGCAAGGTGCGGGCGTTTCAGATGTATGGCGTGCCTTTGGAGAGTTGGCATGAATGACAAACCAATGCAGAGCACTGGCGAAGCGATCTACTTCATCAAGGATCTGAAGGGTCCGTTCTGTCACTGCGCGGCCCGGCTTTGCGGGCCGTGGCGGAGGCAGGTGTATGGGGAGCGGAGCATGAATTTGAGCAGGTAGGTTGAATTGTCCAACAGCCTGTTGGACAATTGACATGGACGCGGGCCGCTTCAATTGTGCAACAAGCTGTTGCACAATTGCCCCCGCATCCTTCTGAAACCCTTGCTGGTGAAAGGAAGCGGACCGTTCGGCCACCATTCAGCCCCGTCGGTTCGCGGCCATCGCGTACTTTGGGAGCATGCCGAGGAAGAGGACGAAAAGCAAGGCGGCGGTCAAGCGGCCGCCCGCAACACGCCGGAGCGCGTTGGTGCTGCCCAAGGGCTACGCGGAACTGCTCGCGGCGCTGAAGGAACGGATCCGTGCCGCACAGTTGCGTGCCGTGATCGCGGTGAACCACGAGTTGGTCACGCTCTACTGGCACATCGGCAAGGAGATCATGAAACGGCAGGGCAAGGAAGGCTGGGGCAGCAAGGTGGTGGAGCGCCTTGCCAAGGACCTGCACAAGGAGTTCCCCGGCATGGGCGGGCTTTCCGAGCGTAACCTGAAATACATGCGAGCCCTCGCTGAAGCCTATCCGGATGGATCATTTGTGCAACAAGCTGTTGCACAAATTCCGTGGGGCCACAATGTGCTGCTGCTCACCAAGGTGAAAAAGCCTGATCACCGGTTGTGGTATGCGCAGGCCACCATCACCAACGGCTGGAGCCGCGCGGTGCTGGACGTGCAGATCGCCACCCATGCGCACCGCAGGCAAGGGAAGGCCATCACCAACTTCAAGCGTACGCTGCCCGCCGGGCGTTCGGACCTGGCGCAGCAGGCGCTCAAGGATCCGTATACGTTCGAATTCCTGGGGATCGCGGAAGGCATGCGCGAACGCGACCTGGAGCAGGCGCTTGTGGCACACATCCGGAAGGTGCTGCTCGAGCTCGGCGCGGGCTTCGCCTTCGTAGGCAGGCAGGTGCCCTTGAAGGTGGGGCGCAAGGACTACTTCGTCGATCTGTTGTTCTACCACCTGAAACTGCGCTGCTATGTGGTGGTGGACCTGAAGATGGAAGCTTTCGAGCCGGAACACGCGGGAAAGATGAACTTTTACCTCACGGCCGTGGATGAGCGGATGCGGCACCCGGACGATAAACCCTCCATTGGGCTGCTGCTCTGCAAGGACAACGACAAGTTGGTGGTGGAGTACGCGCTGCGCGATGTGGCCAAACCCATCGGTGTGGCCGAATGGCGCACGAGGCTCGTGTCCACATTGCCCAAGAAGTTGCGCGGTACACTGCCGAGCGTGAAGGAGATCGAGCGGGAACTTGCCGAATGATCTCCCCCACCGGCGTTCGCGTGTCGCGAGTGCCAAATTCATTCCGCCTCTGGCGGTCAGTGTTTCAAGTTGTCATGGGCAAGTGGCCGGGAAGGCAAGGCCACTTGGCGCAACCGAACAGCAGAATGAGGCAGTGACAGACTGCGCACAGATTTTTCAGGATGATCGTTGATGTCGCAAGTAGCCCCGCCTGTTCGGTGGAATCATTTCTTGGGCGGGAACACTTGCGACATTGGGGGGGGTGATGAGCGGACGACCCTGCGGCTCGGAGCCGGGTTCACCCTATCATCTTCTCCAAGTCCTGTCGTGCTAGTAAATGCGCTGCCGTATCCCCTCTTCCTCGATCACCGTGAAGCGGCTTTCGAGGATCGTGCCGGCTTTGAGAGCATCGTGGATCAACGCAACGGCCGCCTTGGGGTCACGTCCGCGGTAGCGCAAGAAGAGCACGGCAGGTGGTGATGTGATTCCGCCCTTGAAAATCAATTCGCCGTAGTCCTTGTCGAAGGTGAGGATGATGCGATTCTCGGCCTGAGCGAAGGTGATTACCTGCTGATCGGAAATTCCAGGATGGTCCGTGCGTACGCTTCTCACATCGTGTCCTGCGTCACGGAGGAGCAGGATGCTGGGATCCGGGAAATTCTCGTTCGCCAGGAAGCGCATCAGGCGGTGCGGCGCAACGGTAGGTACATGGCCTGGTGCATTCCATCACGGAGATAGGCGAATACGGCCTTCAGATCTTCCTTGGAGATGTTCGGATAGCTCTGCAAGATCTGGGCTTCCGTCCAACTATCGGCCATGAGTTCCATGATCAGTTCCACGGAAATGCGTGTACCCTTGATCACGGGCTTGCCCAACAGGATGTCTTTATCGGAAACTATGCGCGTGCGCCATTCCATCATGACCAAAGATAGGCAATTCAGGCCTGGGAGGTTTTCTGTTTGCTTGGCCCCTCATCGTCGCAAGTGTTCCGCGCGGCCTGGCATGCGCGAGGGCAGCGGGCCTCTTGTGACCATCCTGCCCCCCATTTCGCCCGGAACGTCCACACTCGTGTGCGTAAAGCCCTTCGCTGCGGCTCTCCTTGAAGGAAAAGGAGGGCCTGCTGATCATCGCCTGCCGCACACCTTACCTTCACATCCTCTTGGCCCCGTCCCCTGCGGTCTGCCTGTATCTGCAACACACACACTTCCCATGAAACCGTCCTTGCCACTTCCGTTGGTGATCGCATCCTTGCTGGGTGCTCATGTGGCCACCGCCCAGAATTGGACGGCCATTTCCACGCCCGTCACAAGCAACCTGATCCTCTACGACATTGATTTTCCCGCTGCGCAGGACGACATCGGCTACGCGGGCGGGTCGAACGTCACCTACAACGGCCACGGCACGTTGCTCAAAACGGTGGACCAAGGGAACACGTGGAGCGTGGCATGGAGCAGCACCGCGAGCGGCACCGGGATCACGGCGCTCTACTTCCTGAATGCGGACACGGGCTTCGCCGGGACCCAGGGAGGAAACATCATGAAGACGACGGACGGTGGCACCACGTGGAGTTCCACGGATTTTGACAGCGCGAACGATCAGGGGGACATCAACGACCTGCAGTTCCATGATGCCGACCATGGCGTGCTCACCACCAGCTACAACGGGATCTACCACACCTCCGATGGCGGTGCCACTTGGGAGCCGGCCACCACGAACCCCGGCATGGGCCAATACGCCCTTTGCTATGCAGATGCCACAACGCTGTTCTCCTGCGGCAACGACCAATCCATTTACAAATCGACCGATGGCGGGGCCACGTGGGCGAGCTCCTTCCAAGGCACGTTCCAGACCGTGAGCCTCGGGATCGACTTCCTGGATGCCGACCATGGCATGGTCACCAGTGAAGAAGGCCAATACTTCAAGACAACGGATGGCGGGGCCACCTGGACACCGGGCACCATCCCGGGCCAATCCGGGCTGATGCGCGGCGTGGTGATGCTGGACCTGGACAACATCTTCGTGTGCGCCACGCCGGGCCAGGTGTTCCGGACGCAGGACGGCGGCACCACGTGGACGGATGACAGCGGAGTGAACTTCGATCCATCGTACTATGCCATTCTCTTCACCCCAAATGGAACAGGATTCGTGTGCGGGTCGGGTGCCACGGGCGGAACGATCCTGAAGCGAACACCCTTGACCACCGCTGTGGCGGACCGCACTGTCGGGGAGGCGGCATTCACCATTTACCCGAACCCGGTTTCAAGCTCCATGACCGTGGAATTCTCCAACCCGCTTGGTGGGCGGGTGGAAGTCACTGTTGTCAATGGCTTGGGCGAGGTGGTACGGTCGAAGCGGGTCACTGCGAAAAGTGTGGGCACATCAAGGGCGGAGGTCGATCTGTCAAACTGCGCCGCAGGCCGCTACACGGTGAACTTGATCGCTGGTGGCGCGGTGATCGGATCGCGGAACATCACGGTTGCCGGGCGATAAGTGCGGGGGGCCGGACAACGGGGGAAGCTGGGGCTGTTGAACCCGGCATGTTGTAGCGGAGCGGTCACGGACTGCGCGGAAAGCGGTCGTGTGAGATCATCGCGGTCACAAGTGGTCCCGCCTGTTCGATTGGATCATGTGTTGGGCGGGAACACTTGCGACAATGAGGGG
>JAFDZG010000082.1 GCA_018267065.1 Bacteroidota bacterium | reverse complement strand
CTTGCAGGGCCTGCCCGTGGCCGTGATCGGCATACAGGCCAAGATCCTCAACGAACCACACGCCTTCGAGGCCCTGATCAGAACCCATGTTGCAACGCATCCAGCGCATCGCTGAACACTTGAAGAAAGCCACCAACGGCTTTGCGCCCGAAACGGGCATCATCCTGGGCACGGGCCTCAGCGGCTTGGGCAAGGAGATCGACGTGAAGTACAGCATCGCCTACAAGGACATCCCCGAATTCCCGGTGAGCACCGTGGAAGGCCACCCCGGCAAACTGCTCTTCGGCCTGCTTGGAGGCAAGCCCGTAGTGGCCATGCAGGGCCGTTTCCACTACTACGAGGGCTGGAGCATGCCGGAGGTGATCCTGCCCGTAAGGGTGATGAAGTTGATCGGCATCCAGAGGCTGTTCGTGAGCAATGCCTGCGGCGGGGTAAACAAGGAATTCGACACCGGCGACCTGATGATCCTCACGGACCACATCTGCCTCTTCCCCAACCCGCTCATCGGCCCGAACATCGACTTCTTCGGTCCGCGCTTCCCCGACATGAGCGAACCTTACGACCACGCCATGATCGAGCGGGCCAAGGGCATCGCCAAGGCCAACAACATTGCGGTGCGCACCGGCACTTACGTGGGCCTTACCGGCCCCACCTTGGAAACCCCGGCGGAATACCGCTACGTGCGCATCATCGGCGGCGATGCCGTGGGCATGAGCACCGTGCCGGAGGTGATCGCCGCACGCCAAATGGGCCTGCCCTGCTTTGCCATGAGCGTGATCACGGACATGGGCGTGGAAGGCCGCATTGAGAAAACCACCCACGAGATGGTGCAGCGCGTGGCGGAGAAGGCCGAGCCGAGCCTGACGCTGATCATGCGGGAGATGGTGGCGGGGAGTTGAGCGAGCGGGGGGTAAACGGTAAGTCTGGAAGATCCCAGGTTCTCATCCGTGCATCACGGTGGTTGGCCTGATGCGTTGCACCTTTGCAGCTTGAAAAAGAGGCAGGACCGCTGAACAGAAATGGCCGAGAACAAACAAGCCACGGGAAATACCCCGCACTGGAGCGAGAAATGGGAACTGGTGGTGGGCCTGGAGGTACACGCGCAGTTGCTCACCCGCAGCAAGGCTTACAGCAGTGACCCCAACGCCTACGGTGATCGCCCGAACACCTTGGCAGGACCGGTAACGCTGGCGTTGCCCGGCACCCTGCCGGTGCCGAACACCGCGGTGATCGACCACGCCATCAAGCTGGGCCTGGCATGCGGTTGCACCATTGCGCCGCGCATGCACTACGCCCGCAAAAACTACTTCTACCCCGACCTGCCCAAGGGCTACCAGATCACGCAGGACACCACGCCCATTTGCACGGGCGGCAGCATCACCATCACCTTGGAGGACGGCACGGAGAAGGCCATCGCGCTCACCCGCATCCACATGGAGGAAGATGCAGGGAAGAGCATCCACGACATGGACCCCTTCAACACCTTGGTGGACCTGAACCGCGCCGGGGTGCCGCTGGTGGAGATCGTGAGCGAACCGGTGATCCGTTCCTCGCAGGAGGCGTACGACTACTTGGTGGAGGTGCGGCGCTTAGTGCGCTACTTGGACATCTGCGACGGCAACATGGAGGAAGGCAGCCTGCGCTGCGATGCCAACATCAGCATCCGCCCCAAGGGCGCCACGGCCTTCGGCACACGCACCGAGGTGAAAAACATGAACAGCTTCCGCAACGTGCAGCGCGCCATTGAATACGAGGCACAGCGCCAATCGGAAGTGCTGGACGCGGGCGGCACGATCTCCATGGAGACCCGCAACTTCGACGCGGCCAAAGGCATCACCACCGCTTTGCGCAGCAAGGAAATGGCGCATGATTACCGCTACTTCCCCGAGCCCGACCTGCTGCCGTTGACCGTGAGCGAAAAGAAGAAGGAAGCGGTGCGGCAGACTATGCCGCCTCTGCCGAGGGAGCTGCGCAGCAAGTACACCAAGGAGTACGGATTGAGCACGTATGACGCAGAGATCCTCACCGATGACAAGGGCACGGCGCTGTATTATGAATCCGTGGTGGCCAACTTGAACGGGGCAGCGAAAGCAAAGCCGTACAAGCAGGCCGCCAACTGGGTCATGGGCGATGTGCGTTCCTGGGTGAACGAAAAGGGGCTCTCCATGGCGGAACTGCCCATCAGTCCCGAACGCTTGGCCGGATTGGTGGACCTGATCGAAAGCGGCAAGGTGAGCCACACCCTGGCATCGCAGAAGCTGTTCCCCTTGATGCTTGAACATGGCGGCACCGCAGGCGAGCTGGCCGAAAAACACGGGCTGCTGCTGAGCACGGACACCGGCGCAATTGAAGCTGCTGTCCGGGACGCCATGTCGCGGTACCCCGAAAAGGTGGAGGCCTACCGCGCCGGTAACAAGGGCCTGCTGGGGCTGTTCATGGGCGAAGTGATGAAAGCCACCAAGGGCAAGGCCGATCCACGTGCCGCCAACGAAACCGTAAAACGACTACTTGAGCAATCATGATCACAAAGTATCTGTCCGGCGCTGTTTTGCTTGCCATTCTTGGAACAGGCTGCACTGGTGGTGCCCCGCAGGACCGCACCATCACCGCAACGATCGATGGTGCGGGCGGGAAGATGCTGTATTTCGACAAGTTCGTGAACAACCGGCCCGTACATGCCGACAGCGTGAAGCTGGATGCCCAAGGCAAAGGCGTGATGAAACTTCCACGCATGCCCCTTGATTTCTATTCGCTCACATTGGGAGGCGATCAGATCATGGTGTTGTTGCTGGACAGCGCTGAAAGCATGGACATCGCGGCCCAAGCGGACTCCCTCCAGTTTCCACAAAAGGTGGAGGGCTCGGTGAACACCGCCTTGTTGCACGATTACTTCCGAACGGCCAAAGCGTATGACAGCCAAAGCCAAGCCTTGGCACAACGCCTGAAGTCCAACCCGGCGGATTCTTCCGCCATGGGCGAATATGCCAAGCTGAACGCGGACTTCGGCCTAAAAACCAGGCAGTTCATCAATGATCACATGCGCTCCCCCGCAGTGCTGGCAGCACTGAACCGGATCAACCCGCAACAGGACTTGCCGCTCTTTCAACAAGTGAAGGATTCGCTGCGCCTAAGCATCCCTAACAGCGAGTATTTCGCCGGCTTCCGCGATCAAGTGGACCGAATGGCGCAGCAAGCACTGGCCGCCAAGCAGCAGGAGGAAATGCAGTCAAAGCTGGACAACTTGATTCCCGTAGGCAGCGAGGCCCCGGATTTTACGCAGAACACGCCGGAGGGCAAGCCCTTTTCGCTGAGCAGCCTGCGCGGCAAGGTGGTGCTCGTGGATTTTTGGGCCAGTTGGTGCCGCCCGTGCCGCATGGAGAATCCCAACGTGGTCAAAGCGTACAAGCAATACCACGCCAAGGGTTTCGACGTGCTTGGCGTGAGCTTGGACAAAACAAAGGATGCCTGGACCAATGCCATCAAACAGGACGGCCTCACCTGGCACCATGTGAGCGACCTCGCCTACTGGAACAATGCGGTGGCCCAACAGTACGGTGTTTCAAGCATTCCATTCTCGATCCTGGTGGACCGCGACGGCAAGGTGCTTGCAAAGAATTTGCGTGGACCGGCGCTGGAGGCCAAGTTGGCCGAGGTGTTGAAATAGTCCGTGGGACGTAGTTCACAGGCCGCAGTTCGGAGGGCGTAATTTGTGGGAAATGGTCGCAAACACCTTCAGCGGTTGGCAAGTCGGGTAGCTTTACACTGATGATCCGTCCAATGCGCGCAGGCAGTGCAATCCAGTTGATCGCGGCAATAGCGCTGGGAGCCGCCTTTCACCAAGCCAAGGGGCAAGCCTACTTCCAGCAAGAGGTGGATTATGTGATCGACGTGCGCTTGGACGACGAGTCCCACTTGCTGCACGGCTCGGAAACCTTCACCTATCGGAACAACAGCACCAGCACGCTGGATACCTTGTGGATCCACCTTTGGCCCAATGCCTACCGCGACCGCAACACCGCCTTGTGCCGGCAGAAGGATTCGCAGAACGACTTCGACCTGCACTTCGCCGAAGCGGAGGAACGCGGGTGGATCGACAGTCTCGACTTCCACGTTGGCGCAGCCAAATTGCAGTGGGACTTTTCTTCCGCCAACAGCGACATTGCCTGGCTCAAACTGCCGCAACCTCTTGTCCCGGGAGGCCATACGGTGATCACAACGCCCTTTCGAGTAAAAATACCGGACGCCAAATTCTCCCGCCTGG
>JAFDZG010000081.1 GCA_018267065.1 Bacteroidota bacterium | reverse complement strand
TTTACGTGGGTGAAAAGGTGGTCGGTTGTTGGTTGTTGGTTGTCAGGCTGCCGATCTCCGCGTTCGGCAACTGACAACTGGGAACTGACACTTGCCTCCACGAAGTGATGCGTTCCCGGCTGTAACACGGTCTTGCCAAGCACTTCAACCCAAGCGGCCTTTTCCCAATCGCCATCCGGTGCATAGCACGCTTCAATGGTGCAGTACTCCGGCTGGTTGCCCAAGAAGTGCGAAGTATCCACATCGAAGCCCTTGATCACTCCGGGCGCCCCGAGCTGGATGATGGCCATGTCGTGGCCTTCCGTGCGCTTGCGGCGGCTCTCCCAGCCGTCCATCCACTTGCCACGCTCGGTGAACTTCTCCGGGATGAATACGGGATTCTCCGCCTTGATCAGGTTCTCCTTTTCAGCGAAGAAATCATCGGTACACCAGAGCACCTTGGCGCCGAAGCGCTCGGCTGCGAGGTTGATGAGGTTTGTGAAGGCGTGGACGTTTTGTTTTTGCTCCATGCTACTTGCGGAGTGCCTTGAAGGTCCAAGATGCAAATTTGCCATCGGCGAAGATTCTTGCTCCGCCGATCATTGTGTGATCGATCTTGCCGTACAGCGACCTTCCCAGGTACGGCGTGAGTTTATGCCGGTGTTGAATATCCTCCTCATTCAACACAAAACTCGCCTCCGGATCCCAAACCACCAGGTCCGCATCGCAGCCGGCTTCCACTCGTCCTTTGTGCTTCAGCCCAAGGAAATCAGCGGGATGGGCGCACAACAACCGCGCAACATCTTCCAGCGTGAAGCCCCTTTCTCTTGCTCCCGTCCAGAACGCTGACAGTAAGAACTGCAACCCCGCAATACCTCCCCAGGCCTTCATGAAATTCCCGCTTGCGGTTTCCTTCATCTCCGGCGGTGCGGGTGAATGGTCCGTGGCCACAAAGTCCAGCGTGCCGTCCATCAGTGCTTGCCAAAGCCGTTCGTTGTTGGTCCGGGAGCGGATGGGCGGAGCACACTTGAACTCCGTGGCGCCATCGGGGATTCCTTCCGCACAGAAGAGCAGGTAGTGCGGGCAGGTCTCGGCGGTGATGCGAAGCCCACGCCCTTTCGCATCACGGATCAGCGGCAGGACTTCGGCGGCGGAGACATGCACGATGTGAACGTGGACATCGAACTCCGCGCTGAGGCGGATCATGAGGGCAATGGCGTCGGTTTCCCATTGGGGTGGGCGGGATGCCAAGTAGTGCTTGTAAGAGTTGTCAGTTGTCCGTTGTTGGTTGTCAGACGGTAGGGCAGTCGCATGCCTGCCTGACAACTGAGAACCAACAACTGACAACTGAGAGAAAACCACCGGACTCTCCAATTCGCAATGCACAAGCAGGATAGCATCATGCTTCTTCAGGATCGGCAGTGCCTTGCGCAGGTCCGCCTCGGTGACGTTGGGGAACTCATCGATGCCGGAGTGCGTGAGGAATGCCTTGATGCCGAACACGCCTGTGTTCAGCAGCGCTTCAAAGTGGTCCATGTTTCCCGGCACCAAGCCCCCATAGAAGCCGCAGTTGACGTGCAGCTTTCCTTCCGCCGCCTTCAGCTTCAGCTTGAACGCCTCTGCCGTGGTGGTCACCGGGCTGGCGTTCAGCGGCATCTCGATCAGCGTGGTGGTGCCTCCTGCGGCTGCGGCCTTGGTGGCTGTTTCAAAGCCTTCCCACTCCGTGCGCCCCGGCTCGTTGATGTGTACGTGCGCGTCGATCACGCCGGGCATGATCACCTTACTGCCGAAGCTTTCAAAGGGAACGCCATCCGGTTCCACGCGGCCCGGCAGCACCTCGTGGATCTTGCCTTCGCCGAGGACAAGCGTCGCTTCCACCATCCCTTCCGGGGTGATCACGCGGGTGCTATGGAGGGCGTGGGTCGGCATCTCTGGATCATTCTTCGGGCGATGCATGCATCGCCCTTTACGTGTCAGTGCCCGTGCGGGAGCTTAGCTCCTTGGAGGATCCATCGCTTTAGTATGGTGCGCTCTTCGTTGGTCATGTTGGTTTTGTTGCCCAAGGGCATGGTGTGGGTGCGCACGGCGCGTTCCATGATCATGGAGGCCTTGGCCTTGATCTGTTCAGGAGTGTCGTACATCACGCCGTTGGGCGCCACTACATACACGTCATCGGTGGGATGGGCGCTGTGGCATTGCACGCAGCGGCGCTGGATCACCGCGTTGACCTCGGCAAAGCTCACGGGCACCGCCGCATCCACCGTATCCTCCATGGCGGGCGATATGGCCACGCTGAGCAGCACCAAGGCCGCGATGCTCACCACCAGCACCCACGTGCGCTTCACGCCGCGGTCCAGCAAATTCCAGTAATGCTTGATGCCCGCGCTGGCCACGGCGATCACCATCAGGATGAGCCAATTCCCGCTGTGCCCGAAGGTGCTTGGAAAATGGTTGCTGAGCATGATGAACACCACCGGCAGCGTGATGTAGTTGTTGTGCAGGCTGCGCTGGCCGGCCTTCTTGCCAAGCGAAGCATCCAAAGGCTGGCCAGTCTTAGCGGCGCGCACCAAGGCTTTCTGGCTGGGGATGATGGTGAAGAACACGTTGGCCGCCATGATGGTGCCAAGCAGCGCACCCACGTGGATGTACGCTGCGCGGCCGCTGAGCAGGTGCGTGAGCGCGTAAGTGATCACGCCCAGAAGCAGCACGCCCACCAGGGCGAACCAGCCTTGCCGCAGCACCAGCTTGGAGCGGCACAGGCCGTCGTACACCAGCCAACCGATGACCATGGAGCCGATGCCAATGCCGATGGCTTCCGCCGGGGAAAGCGCCGCCACGGTGCGATCCACCATGAGCGACTTCGCATCCGCGTAATACACGATGAAGAGCAGCGAAAAGCCGCTGAGCCAGGTGAAGTACGCTTCGTACTTGAACCAGTGCAGGGGCTTGGGGATCACCTTCGGCGCCACCTTGTACTTCTCCACGTAGTAGAAGCCGCCGCCGTGGATGGCCCAGAGATTGCCGGCGAGTTCATCGCGCAGCCCATCGGTGCGGTTCAGGTTGTTCTCCAGGAAGATGAAATAGAACGAAGCGCCGATCCACATAATGCCCGCGATCACATGGGTCCAGCGCACCGCCAGGTTGAGCCACTGCATCACATAGCCTTGCATCTCCGTGCCGGCCACGGCCGCGTACACCATGGCTCCGCCAAGCAGGAGCAAACCGAAGAACTTCGCGGCCTGCCGGGTGGCAATGGCCGTGGAACGCGCTTGTTCCAAGTCGAAGCGCACACCCTCCTGAAGGCCGGTATCCGTGAGCTTTTCGGTGAGCTGCTTGGCGATGCGGCGGAAAAAGAGGAACACCGCGAACAGGATCACAAGCACCACGGCAATGATCCAAGCGTTGGGCAATGACAACAGCTTTTCGCCGTAGCCGGGCAGTGCAGGCGCAGCCGTGGTTGAACCGGCGATGTTTCCGGCAGGCGCAGGCGATTGCGCCACCGCGTTCATCGCAGCCATGGCGCACGCAAGTGCTGTTGTGTATGGGGGCATCCGGAACACCAATGACGAAGATGCGTCATTCCCCTGCTTTCCAAAGCAAAGCAGGAAGGCCGTACTTTGAACGCCCCATCGTGAACAAGCAACTTGAACGCTGGCAGCAGTTCGAACCTCAGGGTCCCCTTCGGGAGACCACTGAGGGAGCTATGCAGGAAGGCTGTACTTTGAACGCCCTATCGTGAACAAGGAACTTGACATTTGGAACCATGCGCTGTCGGCCCTTGGCCGCGGGGAGCGCTGCGTGCTGTTGGTGGTAGTGGAAAGCATCGGCAGCAGTCCGGGCCGCGCGGGCTTCAAGGCGCTGGTAACGGCAGCGGGGGAATTGCACGGCTCGATCGGCGGGGGGAGCATGGAGCACAAGCTGGTGGAGCTGGCACGGGCGCGGTTGGCTGCTGCTGCCACAGGATCCTCGCCGAGTGACCCTGCGTCAACAACAGATGCGTCAACAACAGATGGGGCCGCAGGGTCCCGAGGCGGAGACCCTGCGGAAGGAAATAGCGGAGACCCTGAGGGAGCTATGGCAGGAAGGCCATTCCTGAAGCGCCAGATCCACCGCGCGGATGCACCGGCGGACCGGTCGGGCATGATCTGCTCCGGTGAACAGACCGTGGCGTTCTATCCGTTGGGCGAAGAGCGGCTGCACGCAGTGGAACAAGTGGTTGCCTCCATGGGCAAGGCTGAAGGA
>JAFDZG010000080.1 GCA_018267065.1 Bacteroidota bacterium | reverse complement strand
TAGTAGCCATAGCGCTGGTTGGGTGCGCCCTTGTCCGTAAGCTTGGCGGGGGTGATGGATTCCTTCCAGTATTCCAGCGGAACAATGCGCGAGCCCTTCCACTCGCCGCTATCGAGCCACAACTGGCCGATGCGTGCAAAATCGAGCGCGGTTGCGTACAGGCAGCAGAACGCCTTGAAATCGCCGCCGCCGAAGTCCTTGCCCCAGTAGGCGGTGTATTCGGCGCCAAGCGGTTTCCAGATCTTTTCCTCCACCAGCTTGTTGAGCGGCATGCCATAGAGTTTCTGCAGGATGTCCGCCATGATCTGCGTACTGCCGCTGATGTAGTCAAATTCCTTTCCCGGCGCCTCGCGGCACGGCTGGTCCATGGCCAGGTTGCGCACATCGTGGCCGTAATAGCCCTTGGCATTGTCGCTGAACGGGTTCGCGCCGCTCTCGCTCCAGTCCAACCCCGTGCTCATGGTGAGCAGATTCCAAAGCGTGATGTCCTTGTGGCACGGGTCATACTGGTCGAACTCCGGCAGGTAGCGGCCCACGGGCGTGTGCAGGTCGGTGATCTTGCCTTCCTTCATGGCGATGCCAACAAGTACGCTGATGTAGCTCTTGGCCATGCTGAAGGAATTGCTCACGGAATCATCGCGCCAGCCGTTGAAGTATTCCTGGAACAACAGGCTGTCATTTTGTATCACCACGAAGCCCACGGTGTGCAGTTTGTTGAGCGTGGCCACTTGCGCATCCGTGAGCACCAGTTTGCCGTAGCGCGGGCTCTTGGGCCATGGCTGCGGGATGGGCGCGGCAATGGTATCGAAGGGGAAGACGTTGCGGTCGTCGATCTCCGGGCCGCTGCGGCCAATGAGGTAGGTGTAGCGGACGCCTTTCACTATGTGCCCATTACCGCTGATGTACAACAAGGCGATCAGCACGGCGATGATGCCGGCCAACCACAGGATGATCTTCAATAGGATGCGCATGGAGGGGATTGTGTGCCGAATGTAGCGGATGGAGCGGAATGGGGCCAGGTCGGTCAGCCTTCCTCCACTTCAAGCAAAGCTGTTGGAATGAAGAAGAGGTCCAGGTCATGGTCGTAGGCCAGGAACATGTCATTCCATCCGGGGTTGAACTTTTCCTTGAAGTTTCGCAATCCCTTGTAGTGCGCAAAACGGGCAATGCGTTCGTAGGCAAACTTCAGGGCGCGTTCCGGCAGGTCCTTGGCCTGGCCGATCCCCGACATGGGCGCCAGCCCAAGGTTGACATGCGTGAACCCTTGGGTGCGGAAATGTTCAAAAAGGCCCACCATCAGAAAATCCGTTACATATCCCGGAACGCCTTCCGCCGTTCTCAACATATCGTAGGTGGCCTCACCGGAGATCCCATCTGGAATGATGTTGGTAAATGCCAACACACGCCCACCAGCGTTCTCCACGGTAAGGATTTCATCCCCGCGCAACACGTTGGCATCGAACACGCCTTGGGAAAATGCGGCTTCATGCTTGCCGCCCATGAGCCATTCCGTGCTCACGGTCTTCAATTTCTGCAACAAGCCATCGGCCACTGGCGGCGGATAGGTCTTCACGACAAGCTCCTCACGTGTTGCGCGACTAAGGCTGTTACGGAGTGTTTTTTGGTCCCTGCCGGCCAAGTTGAACAGGGCCAGATCAAGCACGGCTTCCTGCCCGATCAGCAGCAGTTTCTTGCCCATGGACCGCAACAACCGTGCATCGGTCGTTCCTATGCGGTAGTACACCGGCCGGAGGTTGTTCCTGCCGCAATAGTCGTCAAATCCCCTGATCAGGGCCTGCTTTTCCGAAATGCCTTTTGCAGTTGGCATGCCCAAGGCCAACGCATACCCTTTGGCAGTTGCATATGCCACAAACCCATCCACGCCGTCCGGTGCATATAGTTCCTTGTCGGCGGCGACCTTGAAACGGTCCAAAGGAGAGTCGCCGTAGCGGTGCACCAATTCCTGCGCCCGCAACCTTACGGCAACTTCGGTGGGCCCTCCGCCGGCCCATGGCTTCCACAGGGCATACAAACCAATGGTGAGGGCGCAGGCGAATGCGATGCGCAGGCCCACGGTGAACTCCCTTGCGAAGTGGGTGTGTGCCACAAGGCCGTCCTGGCCGAAAAGAAAGAAGACCTTCAGCGTGTTCACCACGGAGTCCCGCAAGGTGAAATCGATGTTGAAATCCCGCTTCTCAAGAAAATAGAACCCGACGATGCCAAAGAGCAGTACACCGCCCAGGGAGGCTGCCAACACCGTAATGCCCGCATAACGCCTTCGCCGGTCGCCGAGGAATTTGTAACTTCCGCGGGTGCGCAGCAAAACAGCCACCATGGCCAACGCGGCCACGGTGCGCCCGGGATGGATTGCCCGGTCCAGATTGGCGGCCATGGAGGCCAATGCCAGGAACAAGGCAAACCACCAGGCCATGCGCAGCCCCCGTACAAGGGCCACTGAAACAAAGATCAGCAGCAAGCCTGCCACCAGCACTGTCATGGAGCTTGCATCCAGCTGCACGGTCGGGACCAATCCTTGCAACACGCGCATGCGGTGTGCAGCAGCGGGGCTTGCCGCAGAGGCAATGTCCACCACGCCAAGCACCAATGCCATCATGGCCGGCAGCAGGCGCAATGCCAAGTTGTTCCGGCCACGCAGGAAACTGAGCACGCCCCCGGCAAGTGGCAACCAAAACTCGAACAGCCGGAAGAGCAGCACGGCCGTGGCCGCTTGTGATTCTTGGAGACCGTAGCGCATCAGCACCGCGGTCATCGAAACTTCTATCGCGCCCAGGCCCCTTAAAAAGGGAGATGCCACCAAAAGCAGCACGGCCACCACGTAGCCCACTGCGGCAAGCTCCCAATGGCTGCCCATGCCAAGGGCCTGCATGGCCACGTAAAGATGCGCCATCCCCACCAGTTCAATGGCGAACGAGGCTAATAAAGTGAGCAATACCTCCCCGCGCTTCAGCCGGCTTTGGCCCACTTCCTCCAACACCCCGGCAATGGAGGGGCTGAGCCGCACGGCGATGCGTGCCGCAACCCCCTGCTGCAGCAGTGAACGGACAACCCAAGCCATCCCGGCCACCAACACCACCAGAAAGACGAACGCATAATAAATGTCGCCGGACAGGCCATGTGCCAGAAAGAGGTAAGCCAGTACGGGAAGCGATGCCGCCACCACTGTCACCATCCCTGCAATGGCATAGATGGTGGATGCATAGTGGATCACGGCCCGTCGCTCGCCCCGTTCCTCCAGCGAACGGGTGAAAAGGCCGAGGGAAGTGAAACCGCCAGCGGGAAGAAAAACGCTGGCCAAATTTCTGCGCAGGAACAACCGCACCGCCGCCCCCCAGGAGATCTGTCCTCCTGCGGCGCGAAAGCCGTGCACGTACATCGCGGCCTGCAACAACACGTAAGCCACGGCAAGCAACAGCCCCGCAACGATCCATGCGGGCCGGGCATTGCCAATGCCTTGCATGATCCCATGCAGCTCGTGCCTCTCATGGCGAAAGAAATAGACCCCCAACAGGATGCTGCAAATGCCCAGCGCCACTTGAACCGCACGGCGGATATCCAGCCCTGATCCCAACTTGAGCAGGAAGGTGGAGGAGCGTCTCATGGTGCAACTTCCCTTTCCCGATTTACCCGCGGCGGCAACGTCCTCAACATGGCCCGGCACAAGACCAACAAGTAGAGGTAATACACCACAAGGAAGGTACGTTGCCAAAAGCCGAGAAAACCGATGACCTCCATTTTGGACAACCCAAAGAGCACCAGCAGTGACCCACCTGAAACCAGGGTGGCCGTGGAAAGTGTCTTTAGCCGGGGCCCTTTTTCGGGCGGCCAAAGCAACCATGAAAGCGGAAGCAGGTATAGTGCGGCCACGCCGGACATGCTCATCACTACATGGACCTTCCCGGCCATGGTGAGTCCTTGCCCATCATGGTTGAAGGGGAACAGGCCCGAGCCCAAACCTTCACCAATGCCGTACATGGCCAAGAGCCAGGATGCGGGCACATGGGGTTGAACGTGTGTTGTGAACGCCTGGTGCAGGCCGCGCGCAAACACGAAGAAGAGCACCGCCAAGCAGATGCTCCAGGCCGTGAACAAATGCGCTACCGGGCTGCCCGCAGCCCCGAGCATGCTTTCTGAAAGCACCTTGGGGTCGTATCCCGGGTAATTGCCGGTCAACACTTCGGGAACCACCACATCACCAATGCACGCCAGTAGGCACGCCAGCGCGGCAATCCTTACCTCCAGGGACCTCCTATCTCGCATGGAGCGGCAGTTCCAACCACTTGAACAGGAGTTGTTGGGCACTTGTCCAAACTTACCCATTACCCATGGATCAAGATCGCCGAAGTCGACGCTCTTCCGCCTGAAATCAAGCCACCATGCTCATTTCGAACAAGTCCGCCAGCTCCAGCTTCAGCCGCTCCTTCACCTCCTCCATGTCCAGCAGGCCACCGAGCTCCTTGGCCATGCAGGTCACTCCCTTGTCCGCAATACCGCAAGGCACGATGCGGTCGAAATAACCCAAGTCCGTGTTCACATTGAACGCAAAGCCGTGCATAGTGGCCCAGCGGCTGGTGCGCACGCCCATGGCGCAGATCTTGCGCGCCTTGGCGGGATCTTCCGGATCGAGCCACACACCGGTCAGGCCTTCGATGCGCCCGGCCTTGATCTTCCACGCTTCCAAGGTGCCGATCACCGCCTCTTCCAGGGTGGCCATGAAGCGGTGCATGCTGTTGCCGAAATGGTCCAGGTCGAAGATGGGGTAGCCTACGATCTGGCCTGGGCCGTGGTAGGTGATGTCGCCGCCCCGGTCGATCGGGAAGAATTGCACGCCGGCATCGAGCAGCTCCCCTGGGTCCATCAGCAGGTGGCTTTGCTTGCCGTTCTTGCCCAATGTGTACACGTGCGGATGCTCGCAGAACAGCAAATGGTCCTCCGTCGGCAATTGCTTTTCGGGCGGGAGTTCCCGGTTGGCCACCTTGCGGTCAATGATCGCCTGGAAGAGCTTTTTCTGATAGTTCCAGGCCGTTGCGTAATCGATCAGGCCGAGGTCTTGGAAGTGGATCTGCTTCACGCGGCAAAGGTCGCTCAGGAGGACCATTTGAAAGGATCGGGGAAGGGCCTTCGGCTCCTCAGCCGCAGTGCGGCTTGCGGAGTATCGTTGCACTAATGCTCGGGCCAGACTATCATTTTTCAACCAATGTTACCAACGAAATGGCCTGAGCATAAGCGTAGCGGCACTCCACAGGATGCACCGCATCCGAGGAGCCGAAGGCCCAACGATGATCTCGCCCATTTCTGCCTGTCTTCCTCGGCGCCACGACCCCCAGTACCTTTGCATTCCCCATGGCTGAAGCGCTGGACGTCCGCGAGAAAGTGAAGCTCCTCCCGCACAAGCCCGGGGTGTACCAGTTCTTCGATGCGGAGGGCAAGATCCTCTACGTGGGCAAGGCCACCAGCCTGCGCAGCCGCGTGGGCAGTTACTTCGCCAAGGACCACCCCGACGGCAAGACGCGCGTGCTGGTGCGCAAGATCGCCGACCTGCGCACCATCATCACCGAAACGCCCTACGACGCCCTGTTGCTGGAGAACTCCCTGATCAAGGAGTACCAGCCGCGCTACAACATCATGCTGCGCGACGACAAGAGCTACCCGTGGATCCGCATCCGCAACGAGCACTACCCGCGCATCGAGGGCATGCGCAACCCCGTGGACGACGGTTCGGAATACATCGGCCCGTTCGCCAGCGTACGTTCCATGCGCACCGCGCTGAAGCTCGTACACCAGCTGTACAAGCTGCGCACCTGCAACTACGACCTCAGCCCGGAGAACGTGGCCAAGGGCAAGTACAAGCGCTGCCTGGAATGGCACATGGGCAACTGCCGCGGGCCGTGCGAGGGCCTGCAAAGCGAGGAGGACTACGATGCCAACGTGGCTTTGGCGCGGCAGGTGGTGAAGGGCCGCATCGGCGGCGTGGTGCGATTGCTGAAGGAACGCATGCAGGAGCAAGCTGAAAAGTTGGAGTTCGAGGAGGCTGAAGAGGCCCGCCAACAGATCGCCCTGCTGGAAGGCTACCAGGCGCGCAGCACCGTGGTAAGTCCCACCGTGGGCGATGTGGACGTCTTCGCCTTGGCGCGCAATTCCTCCAGCACCTTCGTGAACTACATGCGCGTGATAGACGGCGCCATCGTGCATGGCATCACGGTGGAGATGAAGCGTCGGCTGGACGAGCCCGATGATGAGGTGCTGCAGTACGCCATCGCCGAGCTGCGCCAGCGTTTCCGCAGCAATGCGCCCGAGGCCATCGTGCCCATGGAGCCCGGCATCGAAATGCCCGGCCTCAGCTTCACCGTGCCCCAGCGGGGCGACAAGAAGCACCTGCTGGAAATGGGCGAACGCAACGCCCAGTACTTCATGCTGGAGAAGCAGAAGCAGGAAAGCCTAGTGGACCCCGAGGCCGCCACGGACCGCATCCTGGAGCAGATGAAACAGGACCTGCGCCTGAGCGAATTGCCGCGCCACATCGAGTGCTTCGACAACAGCAACACCCAGGGCACGGACCCGGTGAGCGCCTGCGTGGTGTTCAAGAATGCCAAGCCCAGCAAGAAAGACTACCGGCACTTCAACATCCGCACCGTGGAAGGCCCGGATGATTTTGCCAGCATGGAGGAGGCCGTGGAGCGTCGCTATGCGCGCATGATCACCGAGGGTGAGCCGTTGCCTCAATTAGTGGTGATCGACGGCGGCAAAGGCCAGCTGCACGCCGCCATGAACGTCTTCGACCGCTTGGGCTTGCGCGGCAAGGTGGCCTTGATCGGCATCGCCAAGCGCTTGGAAGAACTCTATTTTCCGGACGATTCCGCGCCGCTCTACATCGACAAGCGCAGCACCACCTTGCGCGT
>JAFDZG010000007.1 GCA_018267065.1 Bacteroidota bacterium | reverse complement strand
GGCGGCGCCTATGCCATGTGGGCCATCCTGGCCGTGGGCCTGTTCAATTCCATCCTTTGGAGCAACATCTTCACCTTGGCCATCCACGGGCTGGGCAGCGATACGGGCCAGGGCAGTTCGCTGTTAGTGATGATGATCCTGGGCGGGGCCTTGATCCCCGTGGCCCAAGGGGCATTGATCGACGCCCTGCAGGCCGGTGGCCTAGGCGAAACCGCGATGCACCTCAGCTTTGTGCTGCCGTTGCTCTGCTATTGTTATCTGGCTTGGTTCGGGTTCAGTGGAAGCAGGCCGGGGAAAGCACAATAAGCCGTATGCAATGGGTCTATATTCGCCGGATGAACGAACAGGAGGCCAAGGAGTTGATCCGGTCCAAGATCAAGGAGGTAGCTTTTAGGCAAGTGAGCGATACGGACCAGCTCATGGAGCAGCACATCCTGGACAGCATGGCAGCAGTGGACTTGGCCGTTGCGCTGGAAGCTGCCTTTGGCATCAGCATTCCCTTCGTGGACATCAACAAGCAGCAATTCGCAAGCGTGGAAACACTGGCCGCGTACATCGCGCTCAAACGGGGATGAGCAACTGGCGGCATGGCATCGCCTGGCATCATGCCTTGGCACTCCCCATCGCTGCCGTGCTGTGCTGGTTGCTGGTTGGCCCACAAGGCCCGCTGAATGAAAGCTTCAGCCCAACACAGCCGCCGAGGGACACCTTGGACTATCCATTGCACGGCTTCTTGGGCAATTATGACGGGCACCCGTTCCTGTGCGACGCATTGGGGAAGGCATTGAACGACGGTTCCAGCATTGTGCTGTTGGGTTCCTCCGAACTGACCACGGAGGACCATCCGTCAAAGCCAATGAACTTTTTCAATGACAGCTTGGGAATCCCCTTGATTGCCATCGGGCATGCCGACAACCAAAGTTTCAGCATGTACACGCAGCTGCTGGCCACGGCTGCGGACCTTTCGCATTCCAAGTTGGCCATACTCGTTTCGCCCACATGGTTCACCGGGAAGCCCGGGCGGCGGGGAACCAACCTGGCCAATTTCCTGGAATACCAGCCATCACCTTCGCTCTATCGCATCCAAGCACGTGTAAAGGACGAGGACACCTTGGCCCTGCCGGTGGCCGCTTATTTGAGCGACCACATCAACGAATTGGGCACTGCGGGCCCGGTGGTGCGCTGGCTTGCCCATGACGGTTCCTGGCAAACACGCCTGCTCTATTTCTTCAACCAGCCCTGGGATGCCGCCATCATCGGGCATACACGTGCGGGAATGCAAATGGGACAGGCCACCAAGCCATGGGCACCGGGACCCGGCCGCAGCATGGAGGCGGATCAGTGGGCAACGTTGTACCAAGCCGGCATCAAGGAACACTTGGCGGAATGCACCAACAATTCCGTCTACGTGAATGATGCCTTCTATTCGGAATATGTCAACGGGGATACGCGCACGCTTGAAACCCACCCGCCCGGCCAGAGCCGCGAAGCGAGGGATTTCATCCGGTTGCTCAACTACATCAAAGCCATGCACGGGGAGCCGTTCTTCATCATCCAGCCGCTGAACCCGTACGTCTATGCCAACATCAAGGACGTAACACCCACCATGGCCTGGATCCGCCATGAATTGGACACTCGGAGCCTTCCCTACTTGGACTTATGGGTGGATGATACGGCCAAGTTCAGGCCGGGCACCCTTACTGATGTAATGCACTTGGGGCCCTTGGGATGGTACCGCGTGGACAGTGCCCTATACTCCTACTTCAAATGAAGACCGGCACCAACACTGCGCGGACATTGAAATGGGCATTGATCTATGCGGCCCTGCTCGCCGGGCTCCTATGGCTGCACGATCCATTCCAGATCAGCATGGATGCCGCCTCCAGCACCGTGACCTTCGTTTACCAGCAGTTCTGACCGGATGCTGCCCTTCTCCGGTATCACCTTCTACCTGCTCTTCCTCGTGGTAGTGGTGGCGCTTTACGCGCTGAAGGGCGTGGCGAAAAACCGCATCAGCCTGGCAAGCACCCTGCTGGGCATAAGCTTGGCCTACACCCTGTTCTACTATCCCCGGCCGTTGCAGATCATGGTGTTCCTGGCCTACCAAAGCCTGTTCACCTGGTTGTTGCTGTTCAAGTGGAAGCGTTTGCACAAGTTGATCGGCAGCCTGCTGCTCGCGTTGCCCATGATCTTGATCAAGTTCGACTGGAACGTGCAGGACATCGGCTTTGCCGGGGTCAGCTACATCACCTTTCGTTGTGTGCAGGTCTATCTGGACGGTGAGTTGTTGCGGGACAAATTCAACTTCCGCGATTTCGTCTCTTTCCTGTTGTTCACCCCCAGCCTGCTGGCGGGCCCCATTGACCGCTATGAACGTTTCCGTTCGGACACGGAACAAGGATGGTCAAGGCTGAACGGAAAGGCACTCCTGGCCGGATGGGAGTTCATTGCCATTGGCCTGCTGCACAAATTTGTGCTCGGGACCGCAGTACAACGCTACTGGCTATCGCTGCTGGACCCGGCCAGCACGGCAGTTGGCGACATGGCGGCCAACATGTACGCCTACTCCATTTACCTCTATTGCGACTTTGCCGGCTACTCCTTCCTGGCCATTGGGCTGGGCCGCATGATGGGCGTGGAGCTCCCCGCCAACTTCGATCGCCCGTGGCTTACCCAGAACCCGCAGGAATTCTGGCGCCGGTGGCACATCAGCCTGGGCGATTGGTTGCGGGACTACTTCTTCCGCCCCATCTACAAATCGTTGAGCAGCATACCCAAGTTGCGCAATTGGCCCTTGTTCAAGCAGAACACGGCCCTCTTCAGCACCTTTCTGCTCATGGGCCTGTGGAACGGACTGGAGGTCCATTATGTGGCCAGCGGTGCGCTCTTCGGCGTGTACAGCGCGGTGTTCAACACTTACCAGTACCATAGTCGCAAACACCAAAAGGACATCTGGGGGCGAACGCCGCAATGGCTGGCCACCTGGGCATCACGCTTCATCATGTTCCAGCTCGCCTGCTTCGCGCTGTATATCTTCAGCGGCCGCTTCCCCTACATCCCTTGACGCATGCGGTTCAACATCATTACGGCCCGGTTTGAGGAGGAGGATCGGGCACCGGGGAAATGGGCGGTCCACGGCAGCGACCGCAGCCTCACCTGGCAGGAATTCCACAAGGAGGTACAAGCCATGGCCGACCTGCTGCACGGGCTTCACCTTCCCGCCGGCGCACCGGTGGCGATCAGAGGCCACAAACAGGCCAGTGTGGTGGTGGCCATGGCCGCCTGCATCATGCACAACCACCCGTACATCCCGTTGGACATCATGATCCCGGAGGACCGGGTGCGCCGCATCTTCAACATTGCAGGCGTTCAGCTTTTGATTGACTGCTCGGATGTGCCCTTGGAAACGGAACTGACAACCTTGCAGGACAAAGGCACCTTGAAACACGGAAAGGCCATGGGCGCAGGCAGCACGCCTGTCCGGACGGACGACCCGTTGCGGTACATCATCTTCACCAGTGGCAGCACCGGTGATCCCAAAGGCGTATGCATTTCCCGCTCCGCAGCAGCGGCATTTCTGCACTGGACCTGCTCCGACTTCGGGTTCAGCGCGGATGATGTGTTCATCAACCAGGCTCCTTTCAGCTTCGACCTTAGCGTGTATGAACTTTTCACCAGTCTGTATATTGGTGGCACCTTGTTGCTGAACGATGCGGAAACTACCGCGGATTCGCAGCGCTTCATCCGCCGTATCCAGGAGCGCAACGGTTCCGTTTGGGTAAGCACGCCCACTTTTGCCTACCTGTACCTGACGGAACCCAAGTTCAATGCCGGGCAACTGCCCACAGTGAAAACATTCCTCTTCTGTGGTGAGGCGCTTCCGAAAATGACGGCACAACGGCTGCTGGACCGCTTTCCCGGATCGCGGGTACTGAACACCTACGGCCCCACCGAAGCCACCGTAGCCACTTCCTTGGTCGACGTAACCGCGGAGGTATTGGACAAGTATGCCGATATGCCGGTGGGCGCAGCCATGCCAGGCTCCCGGCTGATCACACACACGGAGGATGGCGCCCCGGCCACCAAGGAATTGCCTGGTGAAATCCTGATCATTGGGGATAATGTGAGCACGGGTTACTTGGCCAACGAGGCGTTGAACGCCGAGAAATTCTTTGTCGAGAGAGGCAAGCGCGGCTTCCGGACCGGCGACTTTGGGTGGATCGAGGACGGGCTGCTGTTCTTCAACGGCAGGCGCGATGAGCAGGTGAAATTGAACGGCTTCCGGATCGAACTGGGCGACATTACCGCGCAGATGCTGGCGGTGGACGGCGTGGCGGACGCCATTGCGCTGCCCTTGAGGTCCGGTGGAGCGGTAAAGCGCATCGTGGGGTTTGTACGGCCCTTGGCCGGCCGGAACAACACCGAATTGCGCAACGCCATCCTGCTGCAGATCGGAAAGGAGCTACCGCACTACATGATCCCCGGGGATATCTCGTTCGTGGATGCCTTTCCGGTGAACAACAACCACAAGACCGATCGCAAGGCCCTGATCGATGGATACCTTGCCCAACTCTAACCAGCGCAGACCCCCATGCTCATCGGTATCGACATCGGCGGCACAAGCTCCAAACTGGGCCTGGTGGACCAGGGCAAGGTGGTGCAGGAACTGAAGCTGCCCACCAAGGGCCACGCCAGCGCGGATGCCTTCGCGGATGCCTTGGCAGAAGCTGCCTGGCAACTAACAACTGACAACGGACAACCAGCCACTGCAATAGGCATCGGCGC
>JAFDZG010000079.1 GCA_018267065.1 Bacteroidota bacterium | reverse complement strand
ACGTCCACATCATCAAAGCGCACCTTCACTTCGATGCTTCCATCGGTGTGTTGCGCCATCAACTCCACGGAAACGCCGTTGAGGTAGATGCGGCGGAGGTTTTTCGTTCCAGGCCGGTTTACATCGAACCCCACGCTGTTCATCATGGTCGCCGAGCTTGGGTTTGTCCCAATGCCCACTTTAGCGTTCGCGGTGAACACCTGTCGGGCATGGCCTAGATTGAATAGTTCGTTCACGCTTGTTCCATTCTGGTCCTCGATCCAGTGGTCCACTACATCGGAGTGGATCAGCGCTCCATTGCCATTGATGTCCAAACTTTCGCCGTGCCGATCGGCAACACCGGTAAGGGGGTTTGGCTGGCTGCGCAGGTAGGGCTTGCGCGGGCATCCCCCACATACGCAGGTCGTGTTTTCGGTGGTAGAATAAATAATGTCGTCGACATGGCCGTTCGCATCCAAGGGGCGCAAGTAATCACCGGGTCCGCCATAGAGCAAATCGTAATCCGAGTTTTGCCGTACTTCCTTGTCTATCTGTACGTACATCTGCAAGCCAGGCACAACAGGAATCACGCAGGGTTCGCCCGGACTTTCGTGTTGCCACCTGTCATAAGGATTCGTATTCTGGTTGGCCCCTTGGTGGTTCTCCACCCAGAGGAACTCGGGATATTCGTTCACGGGGTCGGTGAAGGGTAGCTTGATGCGGATGGCATCCCCTGAGGAGACGAAGTCGCGAAGTAGGTATGTTCCGGCATCAGCTTGGTTTGTTGCATCCAGGTCTCCGTTATCTTCGGTCATGTCGGGTTTGCGCGCTGAAATTTCAAAGGTCTGGTCATTGGCCTTCCAGCCCATACGCTGGCGGTCCCATGCGTTCCAGGAGAGAAGCGAGCAATTGTAAAGCCCCATGTTGCTCCAGCCGCTGGATTGGGCGATCCAGTATTGGCCGTAGTTGTTTGTCCAATACCCCGTGTTCCCGATGGGCGTTTCCGGCCACCCACCGCCTCCTGTGTGGAAGTTGTTCCTACCGTACAGCAGATGCCCGAACTCATGGCGGGCGATGTTCAGCGGCATGGAGTTGTATGCACCGAACATGCTATAGCCGTTTATCCCGCGGCCAAGGAGGGTGGTTGATGGAGGCGGAAAGGGAATCGCGAACCCCGTGCCATTGTTACCCATGCTGTTTCGCCAAATGATCATCACGTGGTCGAACTTGCGTGGGTTTTCCGTGCTGGGGTTGACCTTCGAAAATCCAGGTCCTGTGATGGGGTCATACTCATCTCCAATTGTCCAGCGGTCAAAGTCATCGATGCTGGTGTACAAATGGCCGGTGGAGATGGTTGTGCCCAGTGCCAAGTTCACGGCATTGAAGGCATCCGACGCGGTTACGGTACCCGTAGTGCTGTTCACTTGAAATAGCGGGTTGGTCCCAGGGGCAACCAAATAATCACCCAAGACGGTGAAGTCGCCGGAAGAAGCCTGTTGATAATACTGTGTAAACTGTGCCCCTTGTGGCGTAGTGTGGTCGAAGAGGTTTAAGGCTGGGATGGCGTTGTTCGCCCAGGTAGGCAGTTGGTGTGCGGGCCATCCTAGGGTGCCGGTGGGGCCTGTAGGGTCGGACACCGTGCCGGTATAATTCACCTCCGCAAAGATCAGCAGTACTCGGACCATTCCATGAGGCGTCATGGACCATCCGTTCTGGCTTTCGCGCTGCCCTCCTCCGCCAGCACCGCCAAGAAGGGCGGGCGGCGCAGGCGGGTCCTGAAATTCGCACTTCTGGGCCATGGCGCAGGCTATCACCAGACAGGAGGACAAGGCAAGGCTAACGCGCCTTGATGAATTTGAAATGTTCATTGCCGTTGGGATTTGTCAGGGTGAGCAGGTAAGTTCCTTCCGGGAGATTATCGAGATGGAGGATGTTGTCCGTTGGGGTCAGTTGGGTCGTAAGCAGTGCGCTGCCCACTGGAGAGTATACCGTTGCGGTGGTGTTTCCCACAAGTCCGGTCGCATGTATCCTCTCCCACGCGGGGTTTGGCGAAATCGAGATCTTCCCAAGATCATTATGGAAGTGAACTCCAACATCATTTATATGCACTAATGTGAAGTCGACGGGAAACACCTCTGCGGGGAATGCGTCAACCACGACTACACTGTCCGCTAGTGAGATATCGAAAATTCCGCAAGGAGGCCCCCCGCAGTTATTGAAATAGTAGAAGTAATCGTTGTAAAGAGCACCACCATTGATCGGCCAGCCTTCTTGAGGTAGCCATGGCTCGGCTCCCAAGCTCAAATCCCAGCGGATGGTCACCGGGTATTGGTAATTAAAGGCATCCACCGTGGCATTGTGGTAGGGGAACTCCGTGTAGGGGAATGCCACGGTCTTGGTGGAGTCGTTGTCCCAATTCCATACCCAAACATTGAACACAGACGGGTCCATATCCACACGTCCTTCCCCCAGCGAGTAATCGACTTGTGGTGTGTCCCAACCGGTGGTTGCCGTAGTATCATAGACCAGCCAGATGGTATCCCGTGCCCCGGTGCCGTCCTCAAAGCAGATGGGGAAGCGCCATGTGGGTTGGGCGGTGGTGGTGCAGGCAAGGGCCAAGGCGAGGAGTGGGAGGAGGAAGCGGATACGCATGGTGCCGTGTTTTTGTCCAAGTTACGGCTGTTCGCTGCTGTCGGTGCTCGGTGTTCACAAGGCTAATCCCAAACCAGCCTGGTTGCAAGGATCGATGTACAACTGGTCGGGATCATTGTACAACTGGTCAATCCCGCTGTACAACTGGTCTAATGGATACAAGCTGGTTGCTGAGGTAAGATCAACGGATTTAGGCTGATCCGAATGGCGTGCGGGTTCTCCGTCCCTATGGGCTATATTGCAATGCCTGAGCAATGATTCATCCACCTCAGTGAACCAACATGAATGATAAAGAATTCCCCCCCCCCCCTACACTGACGGGATATCGCAAGCGAATGGGAGTGCTTTGGGGGAAGGCGTTCCTGCACAGGTCACGCACGGCTCCCGATTGGTGCTGCCCGCATCGGACGGTAAGTTGTACGTGGACCCATACGCGATCCTGTACCTGAAAGCCGACCGGAACTACACGTATGTCCATTGTGACGGCGGCCAAAAGCATCTGGTGAGTGTGCATTTGCACGCCTTGGAAAAGCACCTCCCCCAACCGCACTTCTTCCGTTGCCACCATTCCTACTTGGTGAACTTGGCGAAAGTGGAGAGGTTGTTGCAACATGCCGGGCATCGCATTCAGTTT
>JAFDZG010000078.1 GCA_018267065.1 Bacteroidota bacterium | reverse complement strand
GATAACACCGCAGCCGCCGACGTTGCCGCAGGTGTGTCAAGCCATCTGTGCGCGCGCCAGCTTCACGAATGTGGACGTTTCCGAACTTCCCGCGTTCCCGGTCAACTTGACAAGAAGTGCCGGCACCTCTGCGCGCGACATCCTCAAGGTGTTGGGGCAGGTGTACCAGTTCGACATGGTGGACTCTGCCGGCTTGTTGCGGTTCGTGCCGAAGGGCCAGAACATTGTCGCGCAGTTGTCCTACGACGATATCGGCGTTGCCAAGCCAACGAACGGGACACCGGGTGCGCCCTACGCATGGACGCGCACGCAGGGGACTGATCTCCCGCGATCCGTGGCGATCAAATACACCAGCGCGCTGGCCAACTATAACCAATCCACGCAGTTCTTCCAGTTGCATGACAACTTCGGCAAGGATGTAACGGTTGCCGTACCGCTCACGCTGGATGATCGCACCGCCATCACGGCGGCGATGTTGCTGACCGTGGAACCGCACATCGAGCGCACCGCGTATTCCTGGACGTGCGATTTCACGAAGCTGGCCTATGAGCCGGGCGACGTGGTGCAGATGCCGTGGGGCGTCACGCGCATCACACAGGTGCAACTGCGCCAGACGGACAAGGAACCCGTCGTGGATTTTCAGGGCGTCATTGACGCCAGTTATGTGATTTACAGCGGCAACGGCAACTCGGCGGGCGTAGCACTTCCGCAACTAGGGCAGCCATCCACCTACCTGCCAGCATTGTCGACGCAAAACGCCGGCTCGTTGCTGGCGTCCATGTTGCAACCCGGCAGTATCACGATTCAGCCGCCGACCAAGCCGCCGCCGAACGTCGGAAACGCCTACGTCGCACTGGTGGAAGTGCCGCCGTTGACCTCGCAGCAAACATCGCCCTTTTATCTGGCTGCGCCGTGGTCAACCGGCAACGTGTTCGCAGGCGCTGCGCTGTTCGAGTCTACCGACGGCGGACAGACGTTCAACCAACTTGGGCAGCAAGCGCAGTCTGGCATCGTGGGGTGGGCCAATGCCGTATTGCCAGCCACGCAACCGTACACGTGGGATACCACCTCGACGGTGGATATCTACCTGAACGCAACGTACATGCAACTGTCCGGCGCAACGGATTTGCAAGTGATTCAAGGCGGCAACCTCGCGCTGTGCGGCGGCGAGCTGATTCAGTTCGGAAACGCAACGCTCATGACGGATCCGAACGGCCATCCGTTCTATCGCCTGTCGCGGTTGTTGCGCGGTCGTCGCGCCACTGACAACATGATGGCATCGCACATTCTGGGCGAGCAGTTCGTTTTGATTCAACCCGGCGATGAAACTTCCATCAGCTACGGATTGCACGACATCAACAATGCAGACGAATTCAAGGTCGCCACCGTCGGCCAAGAAATCAGCACGATCCCGGAGCAGGCATTCTCGCCGACCGGGTTGTGGTATCGGCCCTTTCCGCCGGCGCATCCGACGGCGACGGTCAATCCGTCGAATGATTGGAACGTCGCCTTTTTCGCATCGGCGCGGCTGAATGGTTGGTGGGGATCGGGATACACGGCCACGCTCGATCCCGACACGCAAACGTGGAGCACGGACATTCTCAATGGCACTGCGGTGGTGCGCACGGTGACCGGCAACCTTGCGACACCTTCATTTCAATACACCGCAGCCCAGCAATCGGCGGACGGATTCACGCCGGGACAACATGGAATCACGATGAATATCTATGAAGTGGGACAACTCGGGCGCGGACGCGCCGCCACGGTGACGACATGACCAACCCGACCACGCCGCATTTTGGGTTGACCTACCTGACGGCAGGGCAGTTACAACCGGAAGTCACGCTCAATGGAAACATGGTGCTGGTGGATGCGTTGACGCAACCATCCACCATCAGCATTACCACGACCACGCCACCATCATCGCCTGCCGATGGGGCGACCTATATTATCCCGACGGGCGCGACGGGCGCGTGGGCGTCCGCTGCGGTGGGCAGTTTGACGGTTTGGAGTGCCAATAACGGCGCGTGGAGTTTCTACGCGCCGCAAACCGGGTGGACGGTTTACAACCAATCCAACAACACGTTTTATGCCTACAACGGCACTGCATGGGCGGCGACGGCTGGCAGTTCGGGTGGCATCGCCGCGCTCACCGGCGACGTAACGGCCAGCGGCACGGGCAGCGTGGTAGCGACGATTGCCGCCCATGCGGTGACGAACGCGAAGGCCGCGCAGATGGCGGCCAACACGCTCAAGGGCAACAACACGGGCAGTACGGCGAACGCGGCGGATTTGACCGTGGCGCAGGTATCCACGCTGCTTGGCCTCGGGTCGGCGGCATTACAACCATCCTCGGCTTTCGACGCAGCCGGCGCAGCCGCAGCGGTCACCGCATCGCTTGCGCCCGGATCGGCGGGCACCGTGCAGGCGCTGGGCGATGCGAACGCGACGATTGCCAACGGCACCGCGACCGCCATCATCACCACGGCGTTGACTGCTGCGCGCACGTACACGTTGCCGGCGGCGAGCAGTTATGCAGCAGGGTTTCG
>JAFDZG010000077.1 GCA_018267065.1 Bacteroidota bacterium | reverse complement strand
GGCGCGTTCGTGCTGCTCTTGATCGTGTACATCATCATGCTGGCCAGCAAAAGCGGATTGATCGGTCTGGTCCTGGTTTTGGCCGTGCTCGTCGCTACTGCGGTAAAGCGGGTTCCTGGGCCCAGGCGCTGGCTGCTTGTCCCCGGCCTTGTTGTGGTGCTGGCCGTTCCGGCGACGATTTTTTCCCGTGTACTTTCCGTGCGGTTGGGCGAAGCAGTTCAAGCGGTAGAGCGACTGTTGGACAGAGACGCTACGTACGTTGAAGCGGAAAGCAGTTCGGATGAGCGCCTTGTGGCCTGGTCGTGCAGCGTGCAATGCCTGTCCGCATCACCCTGGGGCGCGGGCACCGGCGACATCAAGCATGCCTTGATGGCCTGTTACCAGGAGAAAGGTGCCACGGCGGCCATTCAGCACAAGTTGAACAGCCACTCGCAGGTGTTGCAAAGCGGCGTGGCGCTGGGTTGGCCCGGGCTGCTGCTGGTGTGTGCGATGATGGTGGCGCCCTTGGCCCTTGGGATCTACCGCAGGGATCTTTTTCTGGCGATCTTCGCGTTGTTGTTCATCATCAACGGCGCCATCGAATCCGTGCTGGAAGTGCAGGCGGGGGTGGTGTTCTTCATCCTGTTTTTCGTTATCCTGGTACGCCGCAAGCCCCTGCCTGAACCCCACGCGCACCCATGATCCCCTTTTCCCCGCCCCGCATCGACGAGAAGACCATCCAGGCCGTGACCGACGCGCTGCGCAGCGGCTGGATCACCACCGGCCCGCGCACCAAGGAGTTCGAGAAGCGCTTGGCGGCCTACTGCGGCGTGCAGCGCGTGATCGCCCTGAACAGCTGGACCAATGCCGCGGAGCTGGCGTTGCGCTGGTACGGCATCGGCCCGGGCGATGAGGTGATCGTGCCCGCCTACACCTACTGCGCCACGGCCAACATTGTGAAGCACGTGGGCGCCAAGCCCGTGCTGGTGGACGTGCTCGATGATTTCACCATCAACCCCGAGGCCGTGCGCCAGGCCATGAACCCGCGCACCAAGGCCATCATTCCCGTGGACATCGGCGGCTTGCCCGCGCGGGTGGCGGAGATCGTGAAGGTGGCCGAGGACAGCTGCGCCTGGTTCAGCCCGGCCGTGAACCTGCGCGTGGGCGGCTCCAACCCGCAGATGCGGCTGGGGCGCGCACTGGTGCTCAGCGATGCGGCGCATTCCTTCGGCGCGCGCATCGGCGGAAAATCCATTGGGCCACAGGCGGACATCACCGGCTTCAGCTTCCACGCGGTGAAGAACCTCACCACCGCCGAGGGTGGCGCGTTGGCCTTCCAGCTCCCGGAGCCGTTCGACACGGAGGAGATCTACCGCTGGTTCAACACCATGAGCCTGCACGGCCAGAACAAGGATGCCCTGGCCAAGACCAAGCCCGGCGCGTGGCGCTACGACGTGGAAGCCCCCGGTTGGAAATGCAACATGACGGATATCCAGGCGGCCATCGGACTGGTGGAGCTGGACCGCTACGACGGCGAGACCCTGCCGCGCCGCAAGGCCATCTGCGAGCGCTACCACGCCGGTTTTGCGCAGGAGGCGGACATTGAGCGGCCCTTGCTCAAGGATGCCCACCGCGAAGGGAGCTACCACTTGTACATGCTGCGCGTGGCACAAGCCACCGAGGAGCAGCGCGATGCGATCATCGCGGCCATCTCGGCCAAGGAGGTGAGCGTGAACGTGCATTTCATCCCCTTGCCGTTGCTGAGCCACTACCGCAACACCGGCTACCGGATGGAGGATTACCCCAATGCCTACAAGCACTACAGCAGGGAGATCAGCCTGCCGGTGTACTACGACCTTTCGGACGAACAGGTGGATACCGTGATCGCTGCGGTGAAGGAAGCCGTTCATGCGGTGATGGGTTGAGCTATGCTGAAGCGCGCCTTCGACATGGCCTTTTCGCTGGTGCTGCTGGTGTTGCTGCTGCCGCTGCTGCTGGTGTTTGCCCTAGCGGTGACGATCACCTCACCGGGGGGCGCCTTTTTCCGGCAGGTGCGCGTGGGACGTGGCGGGCGCGAGTTCCGCCTGCTGAAGTTCCGCAGCATGCGGCCCGGCAGCGAGGCCAAGGGCCAGCTCACCATCGGCGGGCGCGATCCGCGCATTACCGGCGTGGGCTACTTCCTGCGCAAGACCAAGTTGGATGAGCTGCCCCAATTGTGGAACGTGCTGATCGGTGACATGAGCGTGGTGGGGCCACGGCCGGAAGTGCCCAAGTACGTGGCCCTGTACACGGCGGAGCAACGAGCGGTGCTGCACGTGCGGCCCGGCATCACGGGCATGGCCAGCCTGGACTACATCGATGAGAATGAGCTGCTGGCCCGCGCCGCGGATCCCGAAAAGGCCTACGTGGAGGAAGTGATGCCGGCCAAATTGGCGCTGGACCTGCGTTATGTGCGGGAACAGAGCTTCCTGCTGGACCTGCGCATCATCCTGGCCACGGTAGGCAAGGTGTTCGGCGGTTGGTGAGGCCTACAGTGCGGTAAGCAAGTATTTCAGGTCCTCGGCCCGGTCCGGGTCGTTCAGCTTTTCGTAGCTGTTCAGCAGGTTGTTCAACAGTCTGCGGACGATGTCGATGTTTGTGCAGGGCTGGTAGAAGCTCTCTTGCGCGGGGAGGTCCAATTTGCCGAGGAACTCATCGATCTCCGATTTGCCCAAGATGTCACCCTGGCTGTATGCGTTCACATAGAAAAGTACGTCGCCGTGCCCCAGCTCGCTGGCGGCCACGCCCGTTTCGTCCAAGTAGGCAAGAACGAAATGATTGGGCAGGTTCACCCCGCGCAACGGCAGGTCCAGTTCTTCCGCCAATACCTGATAGAGGATGGCAAGTGAGAGGGGATTCCCCTTGTGCGTGTCCAGCACTTCATTGATGTAACTGTTCTGCGGGGCGTGGTAGTTGCGCTTGTTGCCCTTGAACCCGTGAACTTGGAAGAAGATGTGGTTGAACACGCGCACCTTTTCAAAGGCGGTGAGGTTGTCGTTCAGCTCCAACCAAATGTCCTGCCGCAGCGCCGCCAGCTTTTTGCGCACGGCACCTTCGTTCAGCTCCGTATAGCGGTAGCGGCATACGGTGAGGGCTCCTTCCAACAGGTCATCGCCGCCATTCCGGCTCCAGTTCCGCAACTGTTGAAAGGTGATGTCCAAGTGGATGCTGTGCAACAGGTCTTCGATGCGGTTGCGGCACAGGTCCCCCATTTCATCATGCTCCCACGCATGTTCCAGCACCGGTACCACTGGCCCGCCCAAGGATAGGATACGGCCGCGGACATGGTCGTAGATGTCAGGGTCCGGGTCATCGATCAAAGCGACCAGGGCTTGAATTTCGGTATCGCTCATGGTGGTGTTTCTTCTGGCAGGGAGCATGGCGAAAGTATCCGGGCATCCGGGGGTGCATACGGGGGGGCGGCAGGCTTGTTTCAACCATGCCGGGTTGAAGAAAGTGCCGTCAACAAAGGGATGTGGAAAGTCCGTGCCGTGCGGCCTGCCGGAAGAGCGGTCCGTTGGCAGGGCTTTTCAACCTGCCAAACGCTCCAGCACCTGGCCGATCATCCGGTCCACGGCTGCATGATGGTCCTTGCTGTATTCCTTGCGCAGGCGGTTGGCCACCACGGTGCACACCGTGCAGGCCTTGTGGCCCAGCAACCCGCTAAGCCCATAGATCGCGCTGGTCTCCATCTCGAAGTTCAGCAGGCGCAGGTCCTCGTGCTTGAATGATGTGAACAGCTCGTTCAGACCGCCCACGCTGGGCACGGCGCGCAGTTGCCGGCCCTGCGGGCCGTAGAAACCACCGGCGGTGGCGGTGATGCCTACATGATTCCCACGTCCGAGCTCGTTCACCAAGTAGTCGTTGCCCGTGGCGATGTACGGCATGGGCAAATTGTCCGGCCATTCCGTATGCTGCAGAAAGGCTTGCAGGATGCGCAATTCCGCATCGGTTTGCTCGTGTGCGTAATAGTGCAGCACGTTGTCCAGCCCCAGTGCACTGTGGCTTACGACCAGCTCATCGCAGGGCACATCTTCCTGAAGTGCGCCACAGGTGCCCATCCGCACAATGGTGAGCACTTTATGCTCCTTCTTCGGAGTGCGCTTTTCAAGGTCGATGTTCACCAATGCATCAAGCTCGCCCATTACGATATCGATGTTGTCGGTGCCGATCCCCGTGGCCAAGGCGGTGATCTTCACGCCCCGGTAAAGCCCGGTGTGCGTAACAAACTCACGGTTGTGCACCTGGTGCTCGATCTGGTCGAAGTGTGCGCTGATGCGTGCCACGCGCCCGGGATCGCCCACCACGAAGATCAGGTCGCCGAGCTGCTCCGGCCGCAACGCCAAGTGATAGACCGAGCCGTCGGGGTTCAGGATCAGTTCACTGGGCTCGAGGATGGTGCCCGGTTCGGTAAGCAGGATGGGGTGCATGGTGCGGGTTTTTGGCCCAACCGCATGATCACGGCGGCGTTGGCTGGCAAATGTGCGCAGGAAAGGTTAAACGCGGAAAGCCGCGGGGATTCCCGAGGGGTTCCCGTGCTTGCTCGATGGGCATGCTTGGTACCGGACCCGGCTTCGTGCTACATTGCATCCAAAGCTCATTTACATGGTCCGATTGCTACCCGCTGTGACATTGGTGCTGGCCGCGTACATCCCGTGCACAGCCCAACAGGTGATCTATTCCGAGGACTTCGAAGGTGCCGCTCCAACCTTCACCCTGAACACACCGGACATGGGCTCGGTGGTGGCGGGCGACAATACATGGTTGGTGAACAACGCCTACACCGGCGGGCAAGGCACGTTGGAGTGCTTCGGCATTCCGTTCTCGTTCTCAATTCCCAACACCGCGGCACAACCTTCGGGCATTGCCAGCCCGAACGGCAATTACATGCACATCACCAGCATGGCCGCCATCAGCAGCGGTGTGCTCAACTGCAACTTTGCTGCGGCCGACGGCCTCTGCACCAATGCAGCCAGCCACTTCGCCCGCATGTCCACGGACGTTTCCACGGCGGGGGCATCCGATGCCACGCTCAGTTTCTGGTGGATCTGCGCCGGAAGCCCGGACAACTTTGGCGAACTGTACTACAGTACGGACGGCGGCACCTCATGGACCGTCATTCCGCCGGTAAATGGTGCTTACCGCAACCAATCCGCTTGGGTGCAACAAACCGTAACACTGCCTGCGTTTGCAGGCCAGGCCACCCTGCGGTTCGGCTTCCGCTTTGTGAACAATGAGGCCACGGCCGCCAGCGATCCCGCTTTCGGCATTGATGATGTTTCCATCACCACCACATCACAGGCCGCAACCCTTGTTACCGGTGCACTTCCTTCCTCATCCTACTGCCCCGGCAGCACGCTCAGTGTGCCTTACACCGCAACGGGCACCTGGGACACCGACAATATTTTCACGGCTGAACTTTCCGATGCAAACGGCAGCTTCGGGGCACCAACCGCCCTTGGCAGCATTACTTCCAATACGTCCGGTAACATTGCCGCCAACATTCCGGCGGGCACGCCGACCGGTACCGGATATTTGGTACGCGTGGTGGGCAGCGACCCGGCCATTGTTGCCTCCAATACCCAGGCCATTACAGTGGTGGAAGCTCCTTACGCCGGTGAAGACCATCACATTTCCTATTGTTCCAACGAGGGCCCCCAAGTGCTGTTGGACGAGTTCCCGGGCGCCTCTGCTTGTGGCAGCTGGACCAGCCCGGACGGTAACGCCATGTCAGGCATCCTGGACCCCGCAACAGCACCGGCCGGAGGCTATACCTACACCACGAATTGCCCCGGTGATTGTCCGCAGGATGAGGCCGTGCTGGTGGTGGGCATTGTGGCCGCGCCGAATGCGGGTGACAGTGCCGGCGTCACTGTTTGCACCAATGATCCGGCCTTCAGTTTGTTCAGCGAGCTGGGCGGAACCCCGGATGCAGGTGGCACATGGGCGCTTCTCGGAGCTCCCCACAGCGGCAATTTCACGCCCGGTACGGATCCCGGGGGGTGTTATCTGTACACGGTTGCCGGCATCAGCCCTTGCAGCAATGCCACCGCAGTGGTGTGCGTGGAGGTAATTAATTGCACAGGCATCAATGAGCAGGCGGATGGTTGGCCCGGCTTGCGCTGGATCGGGCAACAGGGCAGTACGCAATTGATAGAGGTGGGCAAGGACCAACCGGACCATGTGGGCGTGTTTGAACCGTCCGGGCGGGCCGTTGCCGCGGATCTCCATGCGGCAGGGCAGAAGCTCGCCCTGAACTTGAGGGGCGCTGCCAGTGGGGTGTATGTAGTGCGCTTGACCCAAGGCAACCGGACCGCCGTGTTGCGGGTGGTGCAACAACGCTGACGGGGCTATTGCGCCCCGAACACGCGCTTCAGCAGGTCGGTGGTGCGCGCCAACGGGTCCTTGCGGATCTGCTGTTCCTCGTCGGCCACCAGCACGAACAGCCCGTCGATGGCCTTTTGCGTCACGTAGGCGTCCAGGTCGGGGTTCACGGCCTGACCGCCGGTGAGCAGCGTGGCCGTGTTGTACGCATTGGAAAGTGGCGTCCAGTAGCTGGTGAGCGCCACTTGTTGCGTGGCCTTCTCCACGATGGGCCGGAACTTGGCGGTGAGCTCCGCAGTGGTTTTCTCCTTGAGGAAATCCGTGGCCGCATGGTCACCGCCCTTCAGGATGGCAAAGCCATCGGCCACGGTCATTCCCTTGATGGCGTTCACAAAAACGGGCACGGCCTCCTTGGCGGCATTTTCCGCCGCGCGGTTCATGGTGAGCTCGAATTTTTCCACCTGGGTGCCCATGCCCAGGTCGGTGAGCGTGTTCTTCACCTTCACGGCATCCGGCGGAAAAGGGATGCGCAGGCGGTCGCTCTTCCAAAAACCATCTGTTACGGAAGCTATGTCCACGGAATGTTCAGCGCCTTTGGTGAGCGCTTCCTTCAGGCCGGCGATCACATCGGCGTTGGTGAGCGTGGGCCCGCCGGCGGGGTTGCCGGCTTCCTGCAAGACCTGCTGGAATTGGGTGCTGGTGCAGGAAATGCCGAACATGGCCGCAATGGCCAAGGCAAGTACGTTCTTCATTAAATGGTCTGAATGCTCAGGTCAATTGTTCATGAACCGTGCCAAAGCCGTGCGCCAATCCGCGGGCACTTCAATGGAGCGTTGCCTGCTGTAGTCAAAGCACACCATCACGCTGCGGCCTTCGGCGAAAACGGCCCCATCCTTGGCGTGCTGCACCTGGTAGTTCAGGTCGAAGCTCTTGGAGCCGATCTTGCCGCACCATGTTTGCACTTGCACGGGGTCGGCCAAATGGATCGGCTTGCGGTGGTCCACTTCGTTGCGGGCCAGGATCAAGCCGGTATGCACCCAGTCGTGGTCCGGTTGCATGAATTGCCGGAGCAGGTCCATCCGGCCCAGTTCGAAGTATTGCAGATACACCGCGTTGTGCACGTGGCGGGCCATGTCCAGGTCGCTGAAACGGACTTGTACGGGAGTGGTGATCTTCATCTGCTGATAACAGGCAACTGACAACTAACACCTAACAACTACGAACCACGAACCACGAACTACGCGATCGGATTCAATATCACCGAAAACACCGTGATGCTGTTCGGGTCGCGGTCGAAAAAAAGCTTGTCCAAGGCGTCCAGGATGTTCTTGGCGCGGAAGTAGGAGGTGTTGAGTTCATGCTCGCCCTTGGCGCTCCACTGCACGGTATAGCTGCTGGTGCGGTCCTTGTAGGTGCCCACGTAATCGCGCATGGCTTGCAGGGCCTCCAGCTTGTCTCGGCCGGTGGTGCTGTGAAAGAGGAAGCTCTGGTTGTGGCGCGGGTTGAGGGTGATCAGGAAGAGCTTGGCGCCTTGTCCCGGCTCTTCCACGTAATTGAACATCAGGCTGTCCACGCCGATGCCGATGTGGTCGCCGATCTCCTTTTGCAGTTTGGCAATCTCGAGGTTGCTGTCGCGCGTCATTGAAGCGAGGCTATGCCTTGGCGTTTCCGCCGCTGGCCATTGTTGCGGATTCGGGGTCAAATTTACCGTAGGTGGAATTGCGGCTCCGGTATTCGGGCACCAGGGCCTTCATGCCGCGCACGGTGGCTTCGGCATCGCCGCGCCAGGCAGCTTGCAAAATGCCGTTGATCGCTGGCAGCACGGTTTGCGCGTCCACGCTTTGCGTACGGCCGATGAGGATGCGCGGGTGGTGCGTGGGCTGGTTGCCTTCCTGTTCAGCCAACAGTTCCTCATACAACTTTTCGCCGGGGCGCAGGCCGGTGTACTTGATGGCGATGTCCTTGCCCGGCTCCAGGCCGCTGAGGCGGATCATCCGGTCGGCGAGGTCGGCGATGCGCACCGGCTGGCCCATGTCGAACACGTAGATCTCGCCGCCCTTGCCCATGGTGGCGGCCTCCAGCACCAGGCGGCAGGCTTCAGGGATGGTCATGAAGAAGCGCGTTACCTCCGGATCGGTGACGGTCACCGGGCCGCCCTCGGCGATCTGCTTGCGGAACAACGGGATCACCGAGCCGTTGCTGCCCAGCACGTTGCCGAAGCGCGTGGTGGTAATGGACATGCCCGGCGTGGCTGCGCCCAATGCTTGCATGAACAGTTCGGCGCAGCGCTTGGTGGCGCCCATCACGCTGGTGGGGTTCACCGCCTTGTCCGTGCTGATTAGAATGAATTCCTTCACGCCGTGCGCAGCGGCCAGTTCCGCCATGTTGCGCGTGCCGCCGATGTTGGTGAGCGCGGCCTCGGCGGGTTGGGCTTCCATCAACGGAACGTGCTTGTAAGCCGCTGCATGCAGCACCACTTCGGGTTTTACTTCCGCAAAGAGGCGATCCATCGCTTCGCGGTCCCGCACATCGCCCACCAAGGGCCGAAAGGCAGTGAAGCCTTTGCCCTTCAGCTCCATTTCCACGTCGTAAAGCGCGCTTTCCGCCTGGTCCAAAAGCACGGTTTGCTTTGCGCCCAATGCGATCAACTGGCGGGCCAGCTCGCTGCCGATGCTGCCGGCAGCCCCGCTTACCAGCACGGTGCGCCCGCTGAAGCGCTGCTTGAGCAATGCGTCCTCCAACTGAATGGGCGCACGGCCCAGCAGGTCTTCAATGCGCACCTCGCGGATCTGGCCACTGCTCAGTTGCCCATCGATCCAGTCGCGCACGGGCGGCACGGTGCGCACATCCACCTTGGCGCGCATGGCCATGTCCACCACTTGCCGCCGGTGCTCGGCATCAGGCTGCTGGATGGCAATGATCAGCTGGTCCACGTCGTATTCCGCAAAGAGCGTAGGCAAATTGGCGGTGGCGTGGATGCGCACGCCCTCCAAGCGCTTGCCCACCTTATCGGGAGCATCATCCACGAAGGCGGCAACATGGTAGCGGGCGGATCCTTCACGCTCCAGCGTCCGCTTGGTGATCAGGCCCGCTTCACCCGCGCCGTACAACACCACGCTCAAGGCATCCTTGCCCTTGCCCTGCCGGCGCAGGTGCAGCAGCTTGAAGGCGATGCGCGTGGCGATCAGCAGCATGGCCGTGCCCAAGAAATCGATGATGATCACCGAGGTGGGCAGCACGAACTGGCGATCAACAAAATAATAGCGCACGGCGTTCAGCAACAACAGCGTGAGGCTGCCGCCCAGCACCACCAAAAACACGCGCTTGGCATCTTCGGTGCCGGTGTGGCGCACCATGCTGCGCTGGATGCCAAAGGCCAGGTACCAGCCCAACCGCACCACCAGAAACACCGGGAACACGGGCCACAGCAGCCGGTATTCGTAATCCGGCACGCTGAAATTGAACCGCAGCTGGTAGGCGGCCAACAGGGCCACAGTACACATGGCCAGGTCGATCAAGGTGATCGTCCAGCGCGGAAGCAGCAACGGCCGGGCCATGGAGCGCGAAGGTAGCAGGAGGGGCGGTTGGCGCTTTCCTTGCATCTTTGCGCTGCTCATCCCCGCTGCTCCCTTGTTGATGCCAAATTCCCCTGTTTCCTTAGTCACCGGCGGTGCCGGGTTCATCGGCGCGCATGTTGCCAAGGAGCTTTTGGCCCTCGGCCACCGCGTGGTGGTGCTGGACGACCTCAGCGGCGGATTCCAGGACCAAGTGGACCCGCGCGCGCTGTTCATCCACGGCTCCATTACCGATGATGCACTGGTGGAGCGCCTTTTTGCGGAGCACAAATTCACCTACGTGTACCACCTGGCGGCCTACGCCGCCGAAGGTCTCAGCCACTTCATCCGCCGGTTCAACTACACCAATAACCTCATCGGCAGCGTCAACCTGATCAATGCCTCCGTGCGGCACGGGGTGAAGTGCTTCGTCTTCACCAGTTCCATCGCGGTGTACGGCGCATTGAAACCGCCCATGCGCGAGGACATGCGGCCCGTGCCCGAAGATCCCTACGGCGTGGCCAAGTACGCGGTGGAAATGGACCTCTACGCCGCCAAGCACATGTTCGGGCTGGACTACGTGGTGTTCCGCCCGCACAACGTGTACGGCGAATACCAGAACCTTGGCGACCGCTACCGCAACGTGGTGGGCATCTTCATGAACCAACTGATGCAGGGCAAGCCGCTCACCATTTTCGGCGACGGCACCCAGCAACGGGCATTCACATACGTGGGCGACATTGCACCGGTGATCGC
>JAFDZG010000076.1 GCA_018267065.1 Bacteroidota bacterium | reverse complement strand
GCCGTTTCACTGAACAAGATCGGCAACGATGTGCGCATGCTCAGCAGCGGCCCGCGCAGCGGCATCGGCGAGATCATCATCCCGGACAACGAGCCCGGCAGCTCCATCATGCCCGGCAAGGTGAACCCCACGCAGCCCGAGGCCCTCACCATGGTGTGCGCCCAGGTGATCGGCAACGACGTGGCCGTGAACGTGGGCGGCATGCAGGGCCAGTTCGAGCTGAACGTCTTCAAGCCGGTGATCGCCGCCAACGTGCTGCAAAGCGCCCACCTGCTGGGCGATGCCTGCGTGAGTTTCAACGACCACTGCGCGGAAGGCATCCAGCCCAACAAGCCCGTGCTGAAGCAGCACCTGGAGAACTCGCTCATGCTGGTCACCGCGCTGAACACCCACATCGGCTACTACAAGAGCGCCGAGATCGCCAACAAGGCCCACCGCGAAGGCACCACGCTCAAACAGGCCGCACTGGCCCTGGGCTACGTGAGCGCCGAGGATTTCGACAAGTGGGTAGACCCGGCCAAGATGGTGAGCGGGGGGTAGGCGATACGGAGTCGCTCAATTTAACACTGTAGAACCCTGCACATGGAATGGACGTGGATGGACGCCGATCGGCGTCCATCCACGTCCATTGGTGGCCTCGGCATGCGCCAATTGAAAATGGAAATGGCCAAGCAAGGCATCGTCGAAGATCCCCACAGGTTCACAATCGTTCCGGACCTTTGCCCCATGGTCAAAAAAGGCACCGCACTGTACAGCATCCTGCATTTCAAGTGCCCGTATTGCCGGGAAGGCGAATTCTTCCTGGCCCACCCGTACAACTTGCGCCGCGCGGGCGATCTGCATGAGCGCTGCCCCAAGTGCAACGGGCGCTACACCATCGAGCCCGGCTTCTACTACGGGGCCATGTACGTGTCGTATGCGCTGGGCGTGGCCATCGCCGTGGCCGTTTGGGTGGCCTTCCTGGTGCTTGCGCCGGATGCCGCGCCCCACTGGATCGTGGGCACGGTGGGTGCGGTGATCCTGCTGGCCAGCCCCTACCTCTATGCGCTGAGCCGGATCATCTGGGCCAACATGTTTTTGGCAGGCAGGGGGCCGGGCGGGCTTCCGCCGAAGGAAGAGGAGTGAACGCGATACGGTATCTTGCCGTGGCGATGTTCCACGATCCCGTGCTTCAGGAGGCCTTCAGCAAGGTGGCGGTGCGGCGCAGCTTGAAGGAAGGGGAGGTGCTGATGCGCCCCGGCGACCGGATCCAGTACATCCCGATCGTGCGGAAGGGCAGCTTGCGCATCCTGGCGCAGGATGAGGATGGCCGCGAGCGCTTCCTGTACCACATCATGCCCGGCGAGACCTGCTCGCTCTCGCTCACCTGCTGCGAGGCGGAGCGCACCAGCAGCATCATGGCGGTGGTGGAGGAAGAGGCGGAAGTGTTTCTGGTACCAGCCCGCTATGCCGACGAATGGATGGTGTTCCCGGAATGGCGCCGCTACGTGGGCGCCGCGCAGGCGCAACGTTTCCAGGAGTTGCTGGACACCATTGGCACGCTGGCTTTCCGCAAGATGGACGGTCAACTGTGGAACTACTTGGTGAAGCGCGCGCAGGCCACTGGCGATCCCGTGCTGAAGGTGACCCACCAATTGATCGCCGATGAACTGGGTTCGCCCCGGGAAGTGATCACGCGGCTGTTGCAGCAGTTGCAGCGGGAAGGGCGCGTGCAGTTGGCACGCGGAACGATCACCGTGACGTTGGGCGGACGAAGGGATTCAGAGGTAGGGCCGTAAGGCCTGCTCCAATTGCGACGTGCCGATCACCCCGCTCTGCCTCCACACGATATTTCCGTTCTTGAAGATGGCCAGCGTGGGTACACCGCGCACCTGGTAGGCTTGTGCTGCGGCCGGGTTCTTGTCCACATCGATCTTGATCACCGTGGCCTTGTCGCCCACCTGCTGCTTGAACTCGTCCAGGATGGGGGCCATGGTCTTGCACGGCCCGCACCAGGTGGCGAAGAAATCCACCACCACCGGCTTGTTGCCGTTGATCAGTTCCTTGAATGTGGGCTTGGCATCCATGCTATGCCACTGGGTCTTTCACATTTCTCCACTGTGACCATCGGAGCCGCAGGGTCTCCTGCGGAAGACCGCTGCGGAAGCGGCAGGATGGCTTGTCGCCGTTGATCAGCTCCTTGAAGGTCGGTTTAGCTTCCATGCTATGACACTGGGTCTTTCACATTCCACCACCGTACCGATCGTTGTCGCAGGGTCTCCTGCGAAAGACCGCTGCGGAAGCAATAGGATGGTGCGTTGCCGTTGATCAGTTCCTTGAAGGTGGGCTTGCCTTCCATCGGTCAGCGCACTTCTTCGTAGTGTACATCCTCAACAACGGCGTTGCTCTTCCGGTTCGCCGGGGGCGTGGCACAGGCGCTGCCACAGCAACCCGTGTTGAGCACGGCCTGCAGGCCGAACAGCGCGGCCAAGGCATAAGCGATCCATTCGCCGTTGTTCCAGGCCGCGCCGAGAAAGGCCAGTGCAAGCCCCAAACGCAGCAAGCGCGCGAAATTCCAGCCGTGCAGCAGCCGCTCCTTCATCCCTTCAGTACGCGGTCCAGGCTGGCCCAACCGCCGCCGTTGTAGGCTTCATAGCCTTGGCCCTTCAAAAAAGAAACGGCCTGTCCGCTGCGGCCGCCGCTCAGGCAGCAGGCCACCACCTTCTTGCCCTTCGGGACCTTGTTCAGCTTGCCCGGCAGTTGGTCCAAGGGGATGTTCACCGCGCCCTTCACATGGCCCGAAGCGAATTCCTGCGCCGTGCGCACGTCCAAGATCATCGCGCCTTCAGCGCAAATTGCCTTCAGGTCCTCCTTGGGACCCATGCCGAAAAGTGTGCGGAACATTGGTTCTGTTGTTGGTTGTTAGGGCGTGGTTCGTAGTGCGCAGGTCACCGTTCATCTGTCTTTGCCCTGAGCGGAGCCGAAGGGCACTTCCTCTCCTCTTCACGCCCTGAGCGGAGCCGAAGGGCTCCTTTCTCTTCCTTCTTGAACATCCCGCCGACCAAGCCGCCCATCAGCGCGCCGTAAAGCGTGCTGTTCACCGGATGCCCGGTGATGGCGCAGCCCTCCGTGCAGCCCCGGTAGTTCCAGTACAGCCAACCGGCCACCGCGCCCAGCGCGATGCCGATGCCAATGAGGAGCCAGGTCTTCTTCATTGCTCTGCGGAAGTTGGTGCAAAGTTCCGGACCGTTCCGTGTTCCGTTGGTGAGGATCCTCACCAAGTAGGTATCGGGGATCCGGGCGCACCAGCGACCACCCGCATACGGCCCATGGCCAGAGCAGTGGTGCTATTTCGCTTGGCACACAAAGTCCGTGGTGGGCAGCCCCGTCTTTTTGATCGCGGCGAATCCCCCGGCCACGTCCACCACGTTGTGGAAACCGCGCGCCTTGAGGATGCTCGCGGCCGTCATGCTGCGGTAGCCTCCTGCACAGTGGATGTAGTTCGGTTCTGTTTTGCTGAACTCGGCCAAGTGGTCATTGATGAATTGCAGCGAGGCATGGTGCGCCTGCTCCAAATGCTCGGCGTCCCATTCGCCCGGCTTGCGCACGTCGAATACCTTCAGCTTGTCCGTTTTCATGCGCACTGAGAATTCCTCCGCAGGGATGCTCTCGATGGCATCCGCTTCGCGGCCAGCGGACTTCCAACCATCGATGCCGCCCTTCAAATAGCCCAGCACGTTGTC
>JAFDZG010000075.1 GCA_018267065.1 Bacteroidota bacterium | reverse complement strand
CGCCATCGATCTCTTCGCCCAGCTCGTTGGAACGCCCGATGCAGGCGGCGCGTGGAGCGGGCCGAGCGCCGTGGTTGGAGGTCTATTCGATCCCGCAACGATGGCCGCAGGCGTGTACACGTACACCATCAGCGTGCCGCCGCCTTGCGTGGATGCCACCAGCACCGTCACCGTGGATGTGGTGGCACCGCCCAACCCTGGCGCGGACGGTTCGCTCACCTTGTGCATCAGCAGTCCGGCTGCTTCGCTCTTCGATGCCTTGGGCGGAACGCCCGATGCGGGCGGCACGTGGAGCGGACCGAGCGCGGTGGTGGGCGGCCTGTTCGACCCGGCCACGATGATCGCCGGTGATTACACCTACACCGTGAACGGCAATTCGCCCTGCCCCGCCGCCAGCGCGGTGGTGAGCGTAAGCGTGGTGGCCGCGCCCGATGCGGGAACTGATGATATCCTCAACCTCTGCGCCTCAGGTGATCCGGTTGATCTGTTCCAAGTACTTGGCGGTGCCGACCCAGGCGGTTCCTGGGCTGGTCCATCGGGGGCGTTCAGTGGCACATTCCTTCCGGGCTCTTCGCCTGCCGGGGACTACACCTACACCGTTGCAGGCATGCCGCCGTGCCCGATGGACGCCGCCGTGATCACGGTAACCGTGGTGGAGCTTGCGGATGCCGGGCAGGATGGCGCCATTGCACTTTGTTCTTCCGCAGGAACGACCAACCTGTTCAACAACCTGCAAGGCACGCCGCAATCCGGAGGCAATTGGCTATCGCCATCGGGCAGCAGCTTCGGGGACAGTTTCGATCCAGGCGTGGATCAGCCGGGAACCTATTTGTACGTGGTAACGGTGCCCCTCCCCTGCGTGAATGACACGGCCCAAGTGGTGGTTTCCGTGACACAAGCCGCCAATGCGGGCACGGACAGCAGTTACACCTTCTGCAACAGCGATGCCACCGTAAGCCTCATGACCCTCTTGGGCGGAACCCCGGACGAAGCCGGGACATGGAGCGGCCCCAACGGCCCGGTGGGCTTGGCGTTCCATCCTAATTATGATCCCGCGGGCACATACACCTACACCGTACCGGGCACGGCACCCTGTGCCGATGCCACGGCCAGCGTGGTGATCAGCTTGAACCCCATGCCGGATGCGGGCCAGGACGGCACCTTGACCTTGTGCCCGGAAGCCGATGCCGCCGACCTATTCTCCACATTGGGCGGAGCTCCCGATGCCGGAGGAAGCTGGACCGCACCCAACGGACTTGCACACAGTGGTTCCTTTGACCCTGCAGTGGATCCCGCCGGGGCCTACACCTACACGGTATTGGGCACGGCGCCCTGTCCCAACGACCAAAGCCAATCCACCGTTACCCTGTACGTGGTGCCTATACCGAACGCGGGGCCGGACTCGGTAAGCTGCACGCTCAGCGGCATGGTGAACGCCACCGGCACATGGAACACGGGGCAATGGAGCGGAGGCCCGGGAACGGTGATCAGTGCTCCTGACTCATCACATACTTCCGTATCGGCACATACAGCCGGTGCCTACACCTTTACGTGGAACACTTTGAGCGCCGAGGGCTGTGCCAACGCGGACAGCGTGACGATCATCTTCACCGACAGCATCATTCCAACGGTGGAAGTCACCGGCACCCTATGCCATGGTTCCTGTGACGGGAACTTCCTTGCAACCGTCACCGGTGGAAACGCGGGCAGCGCAACTGATTACACCTATCAGCTAAGCGGCGGCACCGGGGGCCCCATGCCCGTGAACGCGGGCTACTGCGCGGGAGATTATGTGCTCACCGTGCTGGACACCAATGGGTGCGCGGCCTCGGTCGCGTTCACCATTCCGGAGCCCGAGCCCTTGGTGATCGACCAGCTCATTCCCACGGAAACGCTTTGTCCCAACAGTTGCGACGGCACCATCCAAGTGAGCGACCCGGAGGGCCTGCAATACAGTTTGGGAAACGCGGCACCCCAGTCATCCAGCCTGTTCACCGGCCTGTGCCCCGGCACGTACACGCTTACCATGTGGAACGCCAATGGCTGCAGTGCCACCGGCACGGCACTCATCGGCAGCCCGGAGCCGGTGCTCGCCAACTTCTCCATGCACCCGGACAGCGTGTTCGTGAATGACCCGGTGATCACCTTCACCAATGCATCCAGTGCCAATGCGGCGAGCTTTCTGTGGAACTTCGGCGACGGCACAAGCAGCACGGAGCTATCCCCGGAACATGCGTTCCCCATGGGTGTGGCCGCTGATTACCAAGTTTGCCTCACGGCGTATTCCATCAATGGCTGCCCGGACACCTACTGCACGCCCCTCCCGGTCCTGGACCTTCCGGCCATCTTCGTGCCCAACGCCTTCACGCCGGACGGCGACGGGCGGAACGACGTGTTCCAAGTGCTTGGCACGGGGCTGTCCCCGAAGGATTTCCACTTGATGATCTTCGACCGTTGGGGCGAGCTGATCTATGACACCACCGACCTGGGCGCAGCCTGGGACGGCACACGTGACGGCGCCGCCGTGAAAAGTGATGTGTACGTGTGGAGCGTGAAGGCCTATTCGCGCTACAGCATTGAACCATACGAAATGCAAGGGCATGTAACGTTGCTGCGCTGATCGCGCTTCCGCTTTGCCAAATCAACCCATGGCCGCCGCCACGCGCTTCCACCCTCGTTAAATTGCAGGCCCCGGAAGCCGTGATGACCGAATTCATTTTGAACCACCGACCCGTGCGCAGCAATGCCGCCCCCGGCACCGCCTTGCTGGACGTGATCCGCTACCAGGAGCACCTGCCTGGTACCAAGATCGGTTGCCGCGAAGGCGATTGCGGTGCCTGCACGGTTCTTGTCGGCACCTTGCGGGAAGACCGGGTGGAATATCGGTCCATGACCTCATGCCTGCTGGCCATGGCCAACGTGCATGGCAAACACATCGTAACGGTGGAGGGCCTCACGGACGAGCTGCCGCACGGCGCAGGCGTGGAACGGCTGAATCCGGTGCAACAGGCCATGGTGGACCAGGGGGCCACGCAATGCGGGATCTGCACGCCGGGCTTTGTGGTATCGCTGGCGGGTTGCAGCCTAAGCCCCGAACCCGTGACGAAAGAGCTTGCGGTCCGCGCCATGGACGGGAACATCTGCCGATGCACGGGTTACAAATCCATTGAGCGGGCGGCGGAAGCCGTGGCCGGGCAACTGGCCGGGAAAGATGAACAAGACCCCGTGGAATGGGCGGTGGCGCACGGCTTTGTGCCGGGCTACTTCAAAGGGATCGCGGAGCGGCTCAAGCACATTGCAAAGCAGGCAACGGTGGTGAACCCCGCAGCGTCCGTGCTCGGCGGCGGCACCGACCTCTACGTGCAAAAGCATGATGCCATGCTGCACGCGGCGATCCACCCGCTGGCCGATGACCCTGCCCTGAAGGGCATCCGCCTTGAGGGTGGCCAATGCATTATTGGCGGCGGCACGGTGGCGGGCGAGCTGCTTGATTCGAAGGAATTGCGCGGTTTCTTCCCGAACCTGGAAAACCAATTGCTGCTGGTAAGTTCCACGCCCATCCGCAACATGGGCACCGTGGCGGGCAACTTCGTGAACGCCTCCCCCATCGGCGACCTCACGGCCATCTTCATCGCGCTGGACAGCACCATCACGCTTTCAACCGGAACAGGGCGCGGCAACGGGCACGGGCGCAGCCTGAAGCTGAAGGACCTCTACCTCGGCTACAAACAATTGGACAAAAGCCCGGAGGAAATAGTGACCTCCGTACGTTTCAAGGTCCCAGGAAAAGGCACCCGGTTCCATTTCGAAAAGGTGAGCAAGCGCACCTACCTGGACATTGCCAACGTGAACAGCGCCATCCGGCTGGAAGTGGATGGTGATGTGATCCGCGAAGCACATGCCAGCGGCGGCGGCGTGGCGGCCACTCCCAAGTATTTGGCCAACACATCCGCATTCCTTGCCGGCAAAGAGCTTGTGCCCACCAGCATCCGTGAGGCCATTGCGGTGATGAACGACGAGATCGCGCCCATCAGCGATGTGCGCGGCACTGCGGACTACAAGCGCTTGCTGCTGCGGCAACTCTTCTTCGCGCACTTCCTGGAATTGTTCCCGGAACGGTTCAAGTTGAAGGAACTGGCATGAAAACGGGCAGCGGAAAAGGGCAAGCGGCCTCGCCAACAGGCAGCATCATGGCGGGGAAAGGTGCTGGCAACGGCGCATTGGAGACGATGAAGAACGCGGACAGCGCATTCCACGTCACTGGCCGATCAATCTACCTTGATGACATCGTGGTGCAACAGGGCACGCTTTTCGCCCTGCCGTACGACGCGCCCACGGCACACGCGTACATCACCAAGCTGGATGTTTCCAAAGCCGAAACGTTGCCGGGCGTAGTAAAAATCCTGACCCACGCCGACATTCCCGGCGAGAACCAGATCGGCGGGATCATTCCCGATGAACCCTTGTTCGCGGAGCAGGAAGTCCACTTCTGGGGCATGCCGGTGGCGCTGATCGTGGCCACCACGCAGGATATAGCGGTGGAAGCGCGCAAGCTCATCACCGTGGAACTGGAAGAACTGCCGGTGATCACCGATCCGCGTGAAGCGCGGGAAAAAGGCGAGTTGATCGAACCGCCACGCACCTTCAAGCTGGGCGACACGGACGCAGCCTGGCCGCAATGCGCGCATGTGTTCGAAGGCCGTGCGGACACCAATGGGCAGGAGCACTTGTACATTGAAACGCAAGGGGCCTACGCCTATCCCACCGAGCATGGCAGCGTGCGTGTTTCCTCCAGTACGCAAGCCCCCACGGCGGTGCAGCGCACCATTGCACGGGTGCTGGGCGTGCCCATGCACAAGGTGGAGGTGGACGTGACCCGCCTGGGAGGCGGTTTCGGTGGAAAGGAAGACCAAGCCTCGGCCTGGGCGGCGCTTGTGGCACTGGCCGCCTTTGTGCTGAAAAAGCCCGTGAAGCTGAGCCTGCACCGCATGGACGACATGCGCATGACCGGCAAACGGCATCCGTACAGCAGCGATTTCAAGATCGGGCTGGACAAGGATTTGAAGATCATCGCCTACGCGGCCACCTTCCACCAGAACGCCGGCGCCGCCGCGGACCTTTCCACCTCGGTGCTGGAGCGCACGCTGTTCCATGCCACCAATAGCTACTTCATTCCCAACGTGACGGCCACAGCCTATTGCTGCCGCACGCACCTGCCGCCGAACACCGCATTCCGGGGCTTTGGCGGTCCGCAAGGCATGTTCGTGATCGAAGCCGCGATCGCCAAGGCGGCGCAGGAACTTGGTGTGCCCGCGCGCACGATCCAACAGCGCAACCTGCTGCAGGAAGGCGATGCGTTTCCCTACGGCCAGATCGCCAGCCGCGTCTTGGCAAGCGAGGCATGGGAACATGCCGACCACGCATACGGCTTCGATGCACTGCAAAAGCGGATCGATGCGTTCAACGCGCAAAGCGAAACGCATGTGAAGGGTATGGCGATCATGCCGATCTGCTTCGGCATCTCCTTCACCAACACGGCGATGAACCACGCGCGTGCATTGGTGCATGTATACCAGGACGGCAGCGTGGGCGTTAGCACCGGCGCGGTGGAGATGGGCCAGGGCGTGAACACCAAGATGGTGCAGGTGGCCGCCGCCACGTTCGGCATCAGCCCGGAGCGGATCAAGTTGGAAAGCACCAACACCACGCGCGTGGCCAACACCAGCCCCAGCGCGGCCAGCGCCACGGCCGACCTGAACGGCAAGGCCCTGGAGAATGCGTGCAACGCAATCTTGGCGCGGATCAAGGAGAAAGCGGCACAGATGCTGGGCAGTACGCCGGATGCGGTCACCATTGCGGGCGAGCAGGTGCTGGACCGGGGAAGGGCAACGGAGCTGGGCTGGGCAAAACTGGTGCATGCCTGCCACTGGGAGCCGGTGAACCTGAGCGAGAGCGGACATTATGCCACGCCCGAGATCCACTTTGACAAGACCAAGGAAAAGGGCCACCCCTTTGCCTACCACGTGTATGGCACGGCAGCCGTGGTTGTTACGGTGGATCGACTGCGCGGAACCTATGTGGTGGATGCGGTGAAATTGGTCCACGACTTCGGTAAGCGCATCAACGATGCCGTGGACATTGGCCAGATCGAGGGCGGGGTGGTGCAGGGCATCGGGTGGATGACCATGGAGGAAGTGGTTTACAACGACAAGGGCCGCCTGCTGAGCAACGCGCTGAGCACGTACAAGATCCCGGACATCCACAGCGTGCCGAAGGAGCTCACCATCAAAGCCTTGGCCACGGACGGCCATCCGCTGGCCATCCGGCGCAGCAAGGCCGTGGGCGAGCCGCCGCTGATGTACGGGATTGGGGCGTACTTCGCGATCCAGAACGCGGTGCTGGCCGCCAACCCGAACGCGGTTCTTCGATTTGACGCACCTTACACGCCGGAGAAGGTGTTGATGGGGTTGTATGCGTGATGGAACACTGATGACGCAGATGGATAAGATGAACGCGTACAGCCCGTGTTGAACATACTCTGTCGAGTTGATCGGCGTTCATGCACCATGCGTCACCTAACAACCCTGTCACTGATATTCTGTCTATTCTCCGGCCAAGCCCAGCAACTAACCTTATCTGACCTACTCTCATTGACCAACTGCCAAGACACAGCATGCATTTCCTCCATGGCCCGACCGATGGGCATGTGCCTGGCGCGTGCGGCGGAGAAGGACCATGGGAAGTGGCTGCCGTGCGGTCAGAAGGTTGAAGAACCAACGGATGTCAGGACAACTACCACGTTGTGGTTCTCTGGAGACCCCGGCAGCTACTACAGGTATGTTCTCGGAACCGGAGATACAACGTACGCTGCCTCACTCACTAAAGAGCTTGAACAACTAGGATTCAAGCAAGAAAGACCGCAGCACGGCGGCTTTGTCTATCTATCCGGCGAGTACCCAAGACTGGAGATCGAACGTGCGGAAGTGCGTTCCGGCAACATTGTGCCGAAACGGCCGGACGATCCGAAGAGCCGATACAACAAGCCCTTGTCTGAGTTACCAGAGCCTGAGTCAAATAGCCTAAGGGAGCAGGGGTTCGACAGCTATGATCTAATTCCCAGTCTTGTTTGGGTGTTCAGGGTGCTCGTTCGAAAGTGATACTGCCCGATTACTCAAACGGTCTATCCAACGAATCGAAATCGTTCATCTCACCAACGATCTCGCGTGACGGATTGAAGCGGAAAGCCCGCAAGCGAGGAGGAACGACGAGCGCGGACTTGGAGCGGAAAGCCGGACCCCGGCTGCATTTGAGCCGGGGGCACGCCCAAACGACCTACTTCTTCCTCCGCCCTTCGAGGATCTTCAGGAACGAGCGCGTGCGGATCTCCGCCAGTGTGAGGCCGGTGGCCAGCGCTTCCTGCTCGCTGATGGCGCCGCAGTTGAGGCCGCGCAGGAAGTAGTTGAGCAGGCCCTGGCCGGTGGCGGCATCGTCAAATACGTCGCTGGTGAGCGTGGCGCGGGCGGCGCGTTCCACGAAGGCCTTGAGGCGCGCAGCGGCATCGTCGTAGCTCTCCAAGAAGAAGCTGTAGACGGCGGCGTAGCGCATGGGGAATTGCGCGGGGTTGAGGTCCCAGCCCTGGTAGAGGCCCTTCCAGAGTGAATGGCGCGTGTGGTCGAACGCCTTCTTCCAGTTGCG
>JAFDZG010000074.1 GCA_018267065.1 Bacteroidota bacterium | reverse complement strand
ATGTGCTTGGCATCATGGCCGATGGTTTCCCCGTTCACGCCGTGCACGGAATCGTACTTCAGCAAATGCGCCAACGTGGCGGTATCGGTGAGGTCGTTCACCGCCACCAGGTCCAGGGTGGCGCGCTGGGCCAATATGCGTGAAGTAACGCGGCCGATGCGGCCAAAGCCATTGATGGCGACGCGGATCTTGGACATGGGAAAATGGTGGTGTTAGGGAATCGTTACAGAAACAGTTTGCTGCGGGAAGGGTTCACGGCGCATCATTCAGCATGCTTCCAGGCGCGGTAGCTGCTGCGCACCAAGGGCCCGCTTTCCACAAAGAGGAAGCCGCGCTTCACGCCCTCGTCCTTGAACATTTTGAAGCGATCCGGGTGCGAGAATTCCACCACGGGCAAGTGCTTCTTGGTCGGTTGCAGGTATTGGCCGATGGTCACTACATCGCATCCCACGCTGCGCAAGTCATCCAGGGTTTCCAGCACCTCGTGGTCCTCTTCGCCCAAACCGAGCATGATACCGCTCTTGGTGCGCAAACCGGCCTTCTTGGCTCGCATCAGCACTTCCAGGCTACGGTCGTACTTGGCCTGCACGCGCACCTTGCGGGTGAGGCGGCGTACGGTTTCCACATTATGGCTGAGCACTTCGGGCCGTTCGGCGAGAACAATGGCGAGGTTGTGCCATTCCCCTTTGAAATCGGGGATCAGCGTCTCCAGTTTGGTCTGCGGGCACCGGCGGCGCAGGGAGCGGATGGTCTTGGCCCAGATGTCCGCGCCGCCGTCGGCCAGGTCGTCGCGGTCCACGGAGGTGATCACGCAGTGCTTCACGCCCATGAGTTCCACGGAGCGGGAAACGCGCGCGGGCTCAAACGGGTCCGGGGCCTCGGGCCTGCCGGTGGCCACGTTGCAGAAGCCGCAGGAGCGGGTGCATACGTTGCCCAGGATCATGAAGGTGGCGGAGCCCGCTCCCCAGCATTCGGCGATGTTGGGGCAGTGGCCGCTCTGGCAAATGGTATGCAGCTTGTGCTCCTCCACGATGGCGCGCACCTGCTTGTAACCGCCGCCTCCGGGCAATTTCACGCGTAGCCATTCCGGCTTGCGCTTTAAGGGCTGCACACCGGCCGCCTCCATCAATTCACTCATCGGGTGGTCTTGCCGCCGAAATGCAGCGCGATATAGAATTCAAGAAAGAACTGCTTGTTGATGCCTTCCCCTTCCACGTCCGCCATGATGGGCACTTTGGTCCCGTACGCATCCATGGATACACCGGCCTCCAAGGCGCGGATGCCGGTGTTGGTGCCGGCATATTCAAAGTTGAACGCAAAACGGCCGAAGGCACCCGGGTACAATTGCATTTCCCCGAGGCCCTTGAACCAGGATGCGCGCCCCAGGATATTGTCCGCAAAATGCCTTGCGGGATCATAGCGCTCCGTGGAAACAGGCTGGTAGGAAAGCCCTGGCGCGCCCAAGATCTGCAAGTACACGGGCTTGAGCAGGCCCAAGGAAGGACCGATGCCCCACACGTAGTTCACCTCCACCGCGCTATGCCTGATCTTCTCCGCGATGCGGTGCTTGCGCCCGAAGGTGGGGCGCACAATGATCATGCTGTTCAGCTTCCCGTAAAAATACCCCCGCGCATCCTGGTAATTCGGGTTGAAGCTCTTGATCTCCTTGGGGTGCTTCATCGACACGATGTCGATGCCGAGCATGTTGCGGTCCTTGGCGGTGGCGTACTTGCCGTACTGGAACGTGATGCCCCAGCCGTCGCCGTGGATGAGCGGGCCGCCGTACATCTCATGTGCATAGAGCGTGCGCCCCGGTTCATCATATACGCTTTGCTGTGCTTGGGCACAGGCCATGCCTGAAAGGGCCAGCAAAAGCGCACATGGAAAAATTCGCAACATGGGGCAAAAGCCCTCAAATTTAGGCAGGAACAGCGTGGCCGGGAGAACAGAAACGGGCAACGGTTCGTTCCTTCGTGCCATGGATACCGCACACGTGAAATACTTGGGCCAGTTGCGCACCGAAGCCGTGCATGTACGCAGCGGTAAAAAAATCATAACGGATGCCCCCTTGGACAACCACGGCAAGGGGGAAGCTTTTTCCCCCACGGACCTGCTGAGCACTTCCTTGGCCTGCTGCATGATGACCTTGATGGGAATTGCCGCGGATGCACGGCAGATCCAGCTGAACGGCCTGCAAGCCCGCGTGGTGAAGCACATGGCTTCCGCGCCAAGGCGGGTGGGACGCATCGAAGTGCACATCAGCCTGAACGGAACCCAGCTGAACGACGACCAGCGCCACATATTGGAGCACGCTGCCCGCACCTGCCCCGTGGCCCAAAGCCTGCGGGAGGACCTGGTGAAGGAAATGACCTTCACCTACGCGTGACGCCCGTAAACACGAAAGCCCGGAACTGCTCCGGGCTTGTTGAAAAACTCAAGGTTGGCCGATCAGGACGGCTGACCTTGCGCTGGCTTTACTACCTTGCCGTAGGCCGGGCAGGAATGAGTGGACTTGCATGCGCTGAAGAGCAAGCTTGCCACAGCCACCACTGCCAATACCTTGAAGACCTTTTTCATCGTTCCCAGCACAGATTTATTTCCCAAAGTTAACCTTGAAACGCGGACCTTGGCAGTAAAGTTTCAACAACCCTCCGGGGAAATTCCCCTGCCAGCATGAACCAGCCCCCCCACGCAGACCTTGCCCCTCAGGCACCAGCTGGCATGGACCCTGGCTGGGCAGAACAGTTAAAAGCATCCTTCAACGCACCCTATTTCGCTGAGCTTAAGGAGTTTTTGGTGCAAGAAAGGAGCCGCTTCACGGTATACCCCAAGGGCAAGGACATACTCCGAGCCTTTGAGCTCACTCCGTTCGATGCCGTGCGCGTGGTGATCTTGGGGCAAGACCCCTATCATGGTCCCGGGCAGGCCCATGGCCTGTGTTTCTCGGTGCCGGAAGGCATTGCCCTCCCCCCTTCGCTGCAAAACATCTTCAAGGAAGTAGCGCGGGATACAGGCCTGCCCATGTCCGGTACAGGCAACCTGACCCCTTGGGCGGAACAAGGGGTTTTGCTCCTGAATGCCACGCTTACCGTACGCGCCGGGGAGGCCGGTTCGCACCAAGGACATGGTTGGGAGCGGTTTACGGATGCTGCCATTGCAGCATTGTCCAACGAGCGCAAGGGCCTGGTGTTCATGCTTTGGGGGAAATACGCACAGGACAAGCAGGCATTGATCGATGCTGACAGGCACTACATCCTCAAGGCGCCGCATCCTTCGCCGCTCTCCGCCCATCGCGGTTTCATCGGCTGCGGGCATTTCAGTGCGGCAAATGAGATACTGACGGCACAAGGCGGCCTGCCGATCGATTGGCACATCTGATGTCCTGCACATTCAGGCACGCCTTGGCCTTTACCGCGCTGGTGGCCGGCCTTGCCGCCCATGGCCAGCAGATCCTGATGCTGGACGGCGATACAGTGCTCCCACGCCAGTGGAGGGGGCCTTTCAAGGTGGATTCCGCCCAAGTGGACCGGCGAACGGCGGACCTCCGTGCTGAAATGATCGCGGAGGGTTACCTCGCTGCATCTTGCGACACCTGCTTGGCAGGCAAGGACACCATCCGTTGCCGCTTCCACCTGGGCGCGCAATACCGCTGGGCCCGGTTGCGTGCGGGGAGCCTGCCGCAGGAAATCGCCAGCGCCACGGGCTTCCGTGAACGGTTCTATGCCGGGCGGCCCATTACGCCAGCCGAAGTGGCCAAATTGCTGAACGGTTTGCTGAAGGAATGCGAGGATCATGGCTATCCCTTCGCAGTGGCCGGCCTGGACAGCCTGCAAGGCGAACAAGGGCAACTCGCGGCCTCGCTGTACTTGGATAAGGGCGCCTACGTCACCTTGGACAGTGTGGTGGTAAGGGGCAGCGCACGCATTAACCCGCGCTACCTGCAGGCCTACATCGGCATCCGGCCGGGCGACCCGTACAATGAAAGTTTGGTTCGTGATGTGGATGCGCGGACCCGTGAACTGCCGTTCATAAGCACCCGGCAACCGGCCTATTTGTTGTTTGCACCAACGGAAACCAAGCTGTACCTGTTCCTGGACGCGCGGAGGGCCAGCAATTTCAGCGGCATCATCGGGCTGGCGCAGGATGAGGCCACGCACAAAGTGCGCTTCACGGGGGACCTCGACCTGAAGCTGCGCAACGCCCTGCACCATGGTGAAGCCATGAACCTAAGCTGGCGCAGTTTGCAGGACCGCACCCAAAATTTGCTGGTGGGCTACAATCATCCCTTCCTTTTCAACAGCCCGTTCGGCGCTGATCTCAGCCTGAAGCTCTTCAAGCGCGACACCTCATTCCTGGAGGTAACCTCGCAAGCAGCATTGGAATACCTGATGAAGCGCGGCGACAAGTTGAAAGTCTTCGTAAGCAGCAAAAGCAGCCAGCGCTTGGGCCAGCAACTTGTTTATGTGCCCGGCCTGGCGGACGTGAAAGTGAGCGCCTACGGCCTTGGCCTGGTGCATGAGCACTATGACTACCGCTTCAATCCGCGCAAGGGCCTCGGCGTGGACATCCAAGGCTCCGTTGGCCGCAAGCGCACTTCCACCGCCACCTTCAGTGATACGGCCAGCACCGTGCAACACAGCGTGCAGTACGAAGTGGCCGGCACCGTGGTAAAACACCTCCCCGTTGGCAAGCGCGGAACCATCCGATTGGCAGCCCAGGGCGCCAGCATGGTCAATGGCCAGTTGTATTCCAATGAGCTGTACCGCATTGGCGGCATCAAAACGCAACGGGGCGTGGATGAGGCAAGCATCTATGCATCCTCATACGCCATCGGCACGCTGGAATACCGCTTCCTGTTTGAGGAAAACGGAAACTTCTTTGCCTTTGTGGACCAAGGTTGGTGGGAAGACCAAAGCCGCACACCCCTGCTCACCGACACGCCGCTGGGCTTTGGCGCCGGGGCCAGCTTTGAGACCAAGGCCGGCATCTTCTCCCTGAGCTACGCATTGGGCAAGCAGTTCAACAACCCCGTGGAACTGCGCAACGGCAAAGTCCACTTCGGCTTCACCAGTTTGTTCTGACGGAGGCAGCGCCGGGGCGGATCCCCGCGTCTTCAACCAGATGGCCTTGGGCTTACCGTGCACGCACCGGCATCCCAGGCTGCATTTCCAACACCGCCATGCACCGCTTCCACAGGCACCTCGCAGCGCTGCTAACCGCGGGCTTGGGCATTGCAACATCAGGCGTTCACGCAGGTGACACCATCACCGTGCCATCCGGCAGGTTCCAGGTGGACCATGCACTCCATTTGATCGTGGCGAACATTCCTGCCTCGCAGGTAAACGCACAATGGCCCGGGCAGAAGATCGCCTTGCAGGCGGATTCCATGTACATCTTCATGCCACCCGTGGCCACAGTGGCCACGGGGCAGCCATACAACCTGTTGGACGGTGCGGGCATGGCCTACCAGCTTTACTTCAGCGAACTGCCGCTCATCGGCATCACAACGGAAGGCCCCATTGTGGACGAGCCGCAGGTTCCCGGCCACTTCGTGCTCTCCGACGGCGGCGCCCAGTTGACCCAAGCCGACCTGGGCATTGAATACCGGGGAGGCTCCTCGCAATTTTGGCCCAAGAAATCCTTCCGCATTGAATTCCGCAGCGATACCGCCTGGGATGAGCATCTGGATGTTCAACTGCCCGGCATGCGTTCCGATGATGACTGGAACCTGTTGGCCGCCTACAACGAACCCTTGCGCCTGCGCAACGTGGTGTGCAACCGGCTCTGGCTGATGATCCACGCACCCTACTATCAGTTCCTGGAACCCGATGCCGTGAACGGCGTACGCATGTTGCATGCGGACCTGTTCATAAATGGCAGCTATCAAGGCATCTACGCAGTAAGCGAGCGCATCGACCGAAAGCAACTTAAGCTGAAGGCATACGACGGAAACATCCGCGGTGAATTGTACAAAGGCAATTCCTGGGGCGCCACCATCTTTTCAGAAGTCCCACCCTATGACAATGACGATGAAGAATGGTCCGGCTTCGAATATGAATATCCTTCCGAGGCCACGGACTGGGCCAACCTGCACGAATTTGTGCAATTTGTGCTGGAAACCCCTGAAGCTGCCTTCCTGGACGGTTACCCCTCCCGGTTCGTGCTGGACAATGCCGTGGACTATTTCATCCTGCTGAACCTGCTTCGAGCATCGGACAATACTGGCAAGAACATTTACATCGCCCGGTATGACAGCGGAACACCTTACTTCTACGTGCCTTGGGACCTGGACGGAACCTTCGGCATGGCCTGGGACGGCACCGTGGCAAACATCACGGACGACTTGCTGATGAACGGGTTTTACGAGCGACTGATCCATGATTGCAGGCCCGGAGGATTCACCGACCGGTTGCAGCAGCGCTGGAACGAACTTCGGATCGGCATCATCACCCCAGGGAACATCATTGGCATGTTCATGCAGGAGCAATCCCTGTTGACCAACAATGGAGCATATGCACGGGAGTCCATGGCCTGGCCTTTGTTCGAGTTTGCCCCGGCCCAAATGACCTACTTGTCCAACTGGTTGGAAGCGCGGCTCGTGTACTTGGACAACCGCTTCAATGCACCATGCGAACCAAGCGGAATTGAGGACCCCGGCCAGGCCTCCATTTCCATTTATCCCAACCCGGCAAGCAGCCGCCTGGTGCTGCTCTCCGGATTTTCCGGCAAATCCATGCTGCGGATCACCGATGCATTGGGAAGGATCATGCTGGAACGATCGCTCACCGGCCCCCGCAATGAGGTGGACATCTCGACGATCACGCCTGGATGGTACCTGGCTACGGTGGTGGTGGCCAACCATGAGTTTACACAAAAACTTGTGATAAACTAAGTTGGGACCGGCCGAAATGGCGGCATGTTGATCATTCCTTTGCCATTGGAAAATGAAGCAAAGGTTTGCCTGTTCCACATGGATTGAATTGGCGCATACCGCTGACCCCCACTGCTTCGGGCGGACAAGGCGGCCAACATGCAAGCATGCCCTGGGCAGGGCCCTCCCTTTGATCATGAGGGGAATGGCGTTTGTCCTGCTGTTCTCCGCCGGGAATGGAGCTCGGGCCCAAGCAGATGATCTGGCCTCCGCCACTCCACCGCGCAAGCAGGTGCTTGCTGATTTTCTGATCGAGTGGATGGAAGCGCGCTATCCGGGTGCGCCGTCTGAAGGATGCGTGCTGTATGTGTCCGTGAAAAGCCAACGCATGTACTATGTGCGCGACAAGGAATTGGAAGCGGAATACGTGATCAGCACCGCGCGCAATGGCCTCGGCGAACAAGCCAACAGCAACCGCACGCCACAGGGCCTGCACCGCGTTGTTTCCAAGATCGGTGAAGGTGTACCGGCGTTCGGCATCTTCGAATCCCGGAATTTCACGGGTGCAATTGCCCGGCCGGACAGCACCCGTGACGACCTGATCACCTCGCGCATCCTATGGCTCGATGGTCTGGAACCCGGAGTAAACAAGGGCAAAGGGAAGGACAGCATGCTACGCGGCATCTACATCCACGGCACTGCCGATGAGGCCACCTTGGGCACGCCCAGTTCACATGGTTGCATCCGCATGCGCAACAGCGACATTATCCGGCTGTTCGACCAGGTACCCCTCGGCACCCTTGTGGTGATCTTGGACAACTGACCGCCCAGCCGCAGATCTGCAAATGCCGCCACGAAACGGCTGCCAGGCGGCCTGCTCCTAACTTAGCGGCATGGAATGGATGAGCCTTGCATTGGGGCTGTTGGCCGGTGCGATGATCGGGGCGTACTTCATGGCCCACCGCGACAAAGGCAGGACAAATGCCGCACTGGCGGAGCTGCGACGTGCCTGGGAGGCTGAGCGCGCGGAAGTGGGCCGGATCCATGTGGAAAGGGAGCGGCATGCGCAGGACCTGAACAAGGAACTGCAGCAGTTGAACGGGCAGCTCGGCCACGAACAGCAGCGCAACACGGGGCTTGCTGAAAAATTAGAGGCCCAACGCGGTGAACTGGAAGCGCTGAATGAGCGGATGACCAAGGAATTCAAGCAGATAGCAACTTCATTGCTGGAAGAAAAAGGCAAGCAGCTCACCGACCGCCAGGAAGACCGTTTGAAGTTGCTCCTGACCCCTTTTGGCGACAGGATCAGGGAGTTCCAGGAACAAGTGCGGTCCGCTTATGAAAAAGAAGGCAAAGAGCGGTTCCACCTCAAGAACGAAGTGGCCAAGCTGGTGGAGCAGAACCAACGGCTGAGCCAAGAGGCCGACAACCTTACCAAGGCGTTGAAGGGCGACCACCAGAGCCAAGGGGCTTGGGGGGAAATGCTACTGGACAAGATCCTGGAGGATTCCGGCTTGGTGAAAGGGCAGGAATACACCATGCAGGAAAGCACCACCCAAGCGGATGGCACGCGCCTGCGCCCGGATGCGGTGATCCACCTGCCGGAGGAAAAAGAGCTGATCGTGGACTCGAAAGTCTCGTTGGTACACTATGAACAATACTGCAATGCAGCTGACGACACGGAGCGCGCCCGCTACCTGCGGCTGCATGTGGAAAGCATGCGCACACATGCCAAGGGCTTGGCGGACAAGGACTACCCCAAGCTCTACGGGGTGCAAAGCGTGGACTTCGTGCTGATGTTCGTACCCATCGAGCCCGCGTTCCTGCTGGCGCTGCGCGAAAGGCCGGCTATTTTCCAGGAGGCATACGACCGCCAAGTAGTGATGGTGACCCACAGCACCTTGATGGCCACCTTGCGCACCGTGCATGGCCTGTGGAAGAACGAGCGGATAGCACGCAACCACCTGGAGATCGCAGACCGTGCGGGCAAGCTCTACGACAAGTTCACCGGCTTTACCGAGGACCTGATCAAGGTGGGCAACCAACTGAAGCAAGTGAAGGGTGCCTATGATGAGGCCATGGGCAAACTGAGCGAAGGTCCCGGCAACCTGGTGCGCCAAGCGGAGAAGCTGAAGGAACTCGGCGCCAAGACCAACAAGGGCATCAATCCCAAGCTGCTTGAGCGCTCGGCTGAAGAGCACCACGACGCATGATCCGCAGGTTGCAATTCATCGTACCCGCCGTGCTGGCCGCTGCCAGCTTTTCAGGCTGCGGCGGTTACGTGCCCGTTGCCGCAGGGGACAACTTCGCCTACTTGTACAGCAAAGGTGCAGCCGCCATCCGCTTGGAGGCACGGGTGTACCAGCCTGCCGCCAATGAGGCGGTGATCTATTACAAACTGCGCACCGCCGACCTGCTTTACAAAGGCGCCGGAGGTGGCGGCCCCTACCAAGCCCGCTTGGTAATGGGCTATCAGGCATACAACCCCAGCGACCCCAAGCGGTTGCTTGACAGCGCCAGCACCTTCATCAAGGATGAGCGAATGACCCCGTCGGAGGACAAGGCATTGATCGGCAGCATGCCCCTGAAAGTACAGGGCAGCACACCTTTCCTGGTGCGCGCCACGGTGCACGACCTGAACCGCAACGCGGAAAGCACCTTATTGCTTCGGGTTGATCGCGGGTCAGCCGCCAACGGCCAAACGTTCATTCCCATTGGGGCCAACAGTTTGCCCGTCTTCAACGACTTTGTTCCTCCGGGCACCAAGCTCACCGTGCGGGCTGAGAGCCATGCGGGCACCATTCTCCACGCGGCGCACTATCCTCCCATCACCAAACTGCCAGCACCTGTTTTTGCGGATACCCCCCCGCCCGGGACCGATGGCCCGCCGGACAGCACGTTCACCATATCCGTGCAAGCGGACGGAACGTTCAGCTTCACCACCGGGGCTGAAGGCTTTTACCACTTCCGGGCAGATACGGCGAGCTCCAGCGGTTTCACGGTTTTTGTTTCCACGGGCAGCTTTCCGGAAGTAACCACCGGCAAGGACATGGCAGCTCCCTTGCGGTACATCACCAGCACCAAGGAGTGGGAATCGCTTTCCCAGGCCGCCGACCCGCGCAAGGAGGTGGAGCGCTTTTGGACGGATGCCGCAGGCAGCCGCGACCGTGCCCGCGAAGCAATTGCCGCCTATTACGGCCGCGTGGAAACCGCAAACCGCTATTTCTCCAGCTATACCGAAGGCTGGAAAACGGACCGCGGCCTGGTCCACATCATTTTTGGAACACCGTCCACGATCCGGATGGACGAAAGCGGTGAAACCTGGACCTACGGCGACGAAACCAACCTGATGAGCATGGTGTTCCGGTTCATCAGGCGCAATGATCCGTACAGCGACAATGACCTGATATTGCAGCGCAACCCGCAATTCAAGAGCGCGTGGTACCGCAACGTGGAAAGCTGGCGGAACGGGAGGATCGTGCAAAACTGAAAAGGAAGGCCGGAGGCGACCAGTGAACCAAGAGAAAAGCCATTGAGCTGCCTCCTGGCCAAGAGAGAGGAAGGGAGGAAGGAAGAAAGCGCATAGACCACAGCTGCATAATACCGTGGAACAACGGAGGAGAATTGTAGGCACCATGACAAGGAGCACCATGCGAAAGGACGAGTTGATCTGCGGGATACATCCGGTAATGGAAGCCCTGCGCAGCGACAGGCATGTGGAGAGGCTGCTGGTGCGCCGGGATGCGGGGGGCAAGGGCATCCAAGAACTCAAGAATTTGGCCCGTGAACTGGGCGTGCCCTGGCAACCGGTGCCCGTGGAAAAGTTGGACCGGTTGACCACCACGGAACATCAAGGGGTGGTGGCCTTCATCAGCCAAGTGGCCGTGCAAGACCTGGACGGCGTGATCGCGCAGGCGTATGAACTTGGCGAGGACCCATTGATCGTTGCGCTGGACGGAGTAACGGACGTGCGCAATGTGGGCGCCATTTCCCGAAGCGCGGAATGTTTTGGTGCGCATGGATTGCTGGTGCCAAAAACGGGCATCGCCCGGCTGGGCAGCGATGCCGTGAAGAGCAGCGCCGGTGCCCTGTTGCGGAAGCCCGTTTGCCGGGTGGACGATTTGGCCGTGGCTTTGGAACGGGCACGGGAACACGGCCTTCGCATCATCGCGGTAACCGAAAAAGCGGAGGCCCCGATTGAACACTCCGCCTTGGAGGGGCCTCTTGTGCTGGTGGTGGGCGCGGAAGATACCGGCATCTCCCCGGTGATCCTGCGCAAGGCGGACGCTCTGGTGCAGATACGGATGGCAGGCAGCATTGGATCGTTGAACGTAAGCGTGGCCACCGGTATCGCCCTGCACGAGGTACTGCGGCAGCGAACCGCCAAGGCAATCCATTAAGGGCAAGGCCGCCAGGCCATGAAGGCCAATGGGGGCAATGTGGCCATTCCCGCACGGGGTGCCATGGAGGGCACCTGACCAATGGGCCATTCATCGAAACCTTCGGGACATTGGTCAGGTATAAAGCCCGATCCATTTGCTGAATCCCTTCGGAACAAGCCATTCAGTTGGGCTTCGGCAGGTGTGAAAATGCTCCATATGCCTAAATCATTGCTCCTTCTATCCTGTTTCGCGTGCCTGCTGGGCCACAGCGTGTCAGCACAGGAAGCCACAGGCTTTCGGATCAACGGGCTCACCAGCACGGAACGAGACTCCCTGGCGCAGCACTTGCAGGTTACAACGGACCTGGAACTGGTCTATGCGTGTGTGCCCGCAGGCGTGCTGGTCTTCGGGGCCAACACGCCCGGCACTTCGCGGGCCGCATTGCGGTCCCTGGCCCTTGGCATCATGGCTCCCGTGATCGCTGCAAACCGCATCGGCCCCGTGGAACTTGACTTGCAAGCTGCTGAGGCGGCATGCGAAACCGCGCGCGGGGAATGAACCGTAACATGATGATGAAGCCTGCCATGCGGGCGATCGCGGCATTGCTGCTCGTTCCATTCCTGGGGCACACGGCATTCGCCCAGTTATCCGTGAGCCCGCAAACGGACCTGCAACAACTGGCCCAAACGATCACAGGCCCGGGCGTTACCATCTCCAATCCGCAGGTCACGTGCCATGCTGATGGCTTCGGTGAGTTCACCTACGCAGGCTCCTTGTTGGGCATTGACCAAGGCGTACTGCTCACCAGCGGAACCATTGCCAACGCCATTGGCCCCAACGATGTGGCCAACAAAACCTTCCAGCAACAAGCCGCAGGCGACCCACTGCTGGACATGGTGACCGGGCGAACCACGAAGGATGCATGCAAGTTTGAGTTTGACATCATCCCGGCGGGCGACAGCCTGCGGTTCGACTTTGTGTTCGGTTCCGAGGAATACAATGAATGGGTGGGCTCCCAATACAACGATGTGTTCGGTTTCTTCATCAGCGGCCCGGGCATCACCGGCGACCCTGGTGCCGGCAACCAGCACAACATTGCCCTGATCCCAGGCACTGGCCAGGCGGTCACCATCAACAATGTGAACAACGGCTCCAACCAAGCCTATTATTTTGATAACGCTGGCGGTCCATACGTTCAGTACGACGGTTTCACAACGGGCCTTACAGCCATGTCCGCCGTGCAACCATGCGAGACCTACCACTTGAAGTTGGTGGTGGCGGATGCATCCGACCGCAAATACGACTCCGGGGTGTTCATCGCCAAGGTGAAGAGCAACCCGGTCACCATGCAGTTGATCACACAGATCGGTGCTGACAGCTTGATCGAAGGCTGCAACAACGGCAAGGTGCGCTTCACCCGCCAAACGGTGACCAACCAGCCGATGACACTGCACTACTTCCTGCAAGGCACGGCGGTGAACGGAACCGACTATGCCGCCATTGCGCCAACGAATCCCGGAAGCGCAAAAACCATCATCATACCGGCGAACCAAGCCTATGTGGACCGCCCGATCACCACCTTGATCGATGCCACGCCGGAGGCCCTTGAAACACTGTTGTTCATACTGGGCAACCCCAACTGCCCCAACTCCTTCACGGACACCCTTGTGGTGCCGCTGGTGGATTCCTTGACGGCAACGGTGCAGCCCGCCGTAAGCATGATCTGCCTAGGGGGTCAAGCTCCGCTACTCGCCACCGGGGGCTCGGACTACACGTGGAGCCCTGCATCAGGTTTGAGCGCCTCGAACATACCCAACCCCGTTGCAAGCCCTGCAAGCACGCGCACCTACACCGTGCATGTACAGGATGGCGCTTGTTCGCGCACGCTCCAAGCCTTGGTAAAGGTGAGCTCCATGGTTCTTACGGCCGCCGTAACCCCGCCACTGTGCAATGGTGGTTCCAACGGCGCGATCAACCTTTCCGTGACCGGCGGCATTCCGCCCTATTCCTGCCAATGGTCAGGACCGGGCGGCTTCTCCGCAGCGACAGAAGACATTACCGGCCTGGCTGCAGGCACCTACACCGTTACCGTGGTGGATGCCGTGTGCACCAAGACGCAAAGTTTCAATGTGGCCGGGCCTGCATTGCTCGGTGTTACGCTCGCTCCTTCCCTGTTGATCTTCGGCCAGAACATCAGTTGCAGCGGTGGCCATGACGGTAGCATCGATGCCACCATTACCGGCGGCACCGGGCCATATTCCGCTGTTTGGTCAGGGCCGGGAGGCTATTCCTCCAATGCGGTTGACATCAGCGGGCTGGGGGCAGGAACATACTCCGTTACGATCACTGATGCCGGCGGGTGCACGGCCACGGCAACCAGCACGCTGGTGGAAAGCGCACCGATGGTGGGCACCATCACGTCCACCACCCCGGTTACCTGCGCCAATGACGGCAGCGGTTCCGCAACGGTCTCCATAAACGGTGGAATGCCCGCGTACAGTTATGCCTGGAACACCGTTCCGGTGCAATCATCGGCTACGGCCAGCGGGCTCGCCCCGGGCACCTATACCGTAACGGCAACGGACCAGTACGGCTGCTCCACTTCTGCTTCAGCCACCATTGGCGGGCCCGTTCAACCTTTGCAGGTACAGCTTGCCGCCATTACAAACGTGGCTTGTTCCGGCAGTGGAAGCGGTAGCGCCACTGTAGCCATCAGCGGGGGAACCAGCCCCTACTCCATCTCTTGGAACACAAGTCCTGTGCAAAACGCGACCACGGCTTCCGGGCTTTCCGGCGGCAGCTACACGGCCACCGCCACTGACGCCAATGGATGCGCCGCCAGCTTGACCGTTTCCATCATGGAACCGGCACTTCCATTGAGCCTGCAGGTAACCACACAGCAGAACATCGACTGCACCGGACAAACCGGAAGTGCTACCGTGCAAGCCAGTGGTGGCACCGGCCCTTACGCCTATGCTTGGAACACTTCGCCCGGACAGAACAACGCTTCGGCAACCGGACTGCCCGGAGGTTCCCATACGGCAACCGCCACCGATGCCCAAGGATGCCAGGCTACCATTAGCGTCACCATCACCGCACCCGCCGCAGCGCTTTCCGCATCCATCGCCGCAAGCAACAATGTGCTCTGTGCCGGTGGCACCGACGGCGGCGCGACCGTGCAGATCAGCGGCGGTACACCGCCTTACACCCAAGTATGGAACACCACGCCCCCGCAAAGCGGTACCTCGGCCTCCAACTTGGCCGCAGGAACATGGCAGGTGGCCGTACTGGATGCCAACTCCTGCGCAACCAGTGCTACCGTGGCGATCTCGCAGCCCACCGCACTCCAAGTGTCCGGCACGGTTGCGCCAGCCCAGTGCCAAGGTGCAGCCAATGGCGCCGTGGATGTCACCACTTCCTTCGGAACCCCTCCCTACACCTGGTCTTGGACCGGACCGAACGGATACGCCGCCTCCACGGAGGACATCAACGGCCTATCCGCAGGTGGCTACACACTTGTGGCCACGGATGCGCACGGATGCACGGCCACCCACAATTTCGACGTGAACCAGCCAGGCCTCTTCACGGCAACATTAACGGCAGCCCTGCATGGCGTTGCAAATGTTAGCTGCATAGGGAGCAACGATGGCTCCATTGACCTGGAAGTCTCCGGTGCGGTTCCACCCTACACCTATGCATGGAGCGGGCCCAATGGCTTCACATCCGCCATGCAGGACATTGCCGGGTTGCAGGCAGGCACTTACTCCGTGACCATCACGGATGACAATGGATGCAGCACAAGCTTGGGATCCGTGCTCACTGCTCCGCCCGCACTGGACATCCAGCTCACCTCCGGCAACTTCGGCGGAACCGCGATCGCATGCAATGGCGGGGACAATGGCAGCATCACCACCATGATCAGCGGCGGAAATCCAAGCTACTCCAACGCATGGACCGGCCCCAATGGCTTCAGTTCAACCCAAGCAAATTTGACGGGTCTGATTGCCGGCCAGTACCAGATCACCACCACGGATGACAACGGTTGTTCGGCCACGCAATCCATCACACTTACGCAGCCTGCGCCCCTGGTGGCAGCCAATGGCGGCACCACTCCGGCAACCTGCTTCGGCAGCGCCACCGGGCAGGCAACCGTGTCGGTTTCCGGCGGTACAGAACCGTATTCCTACAGCTGGAACACTTCACCCGTGCAGCACGCCGCCACGGCAACAGGCCTTGCGGCAGGCAGCTACATTGTTTCCATTACCGATGCACACGGGTGCTCCACCTCCGGCACGTTCAACGTAGGCGGTCCGGCGGCGGCGCTCGCCATCAACCTTGGCTCCACCACCAACGTGGCTTGCCATGGAGGCCAAACCGGGGCAGCCGCGGTTCAAGGCACGGGCGGCACAGCGCCCTATTCGTACAGCTGGAACACCGCACCCGCCACCCCGGGGCCTTCCGTGAGCGGCTTGGCCGCTGGCACCTGGACGGTAACCGTTACGGACGCGGCCGGATGCACTGCCTCGCGCAGCGTGGTGATCACTGAGCCAGGCCAAGCCATTACCGCGATCGTGGGTTCTCAACAGCCCGTTACCTGCTACGGCAATGCCAATGGTTCGGCTTCCATTATCGTTTCCGGGGGAAGCGGCAACTACAACATCACTTGGAACACCTCGCCTGCTCAAACCGGGGCCACCGCGAATGGCTTGACGCCCGGCAACTACACCGCCACGATCACGGACGCAAACGGTTGCCCGCAATCGACCGAACTGCCCGTCGCCATTGGCGGCCCGGTCATTCCGCTGGCCATTTCCTACGCGGCCTCCACTTATGCCGGCGGCGCCAACGTGAGCTGCCCCGGTGCGAATGACGGCAGCATCGACCTTACGGTATCAGGTGGCACAGGCCCTTATGCCTATACCTGGCTCAGCGGCAATGGCACTTCCTCCCCGGTGCAAGACCCCACTGGCTTAAGTGCTGGCAGCTACCACCTCACCATTGGCGACGCGCACGGTTGCACCATGGACTCCATGGTCACCTTGTCAGGGCCTGCCGCCATCTCCGCAACCGCCGTGGTGCAATCCGCCATTTGCCATGGTGCGAGCACAGGTGCCATCAACTTGACCCCGGCCGGAGGTGCACCACCATACGCATACCAATGGAGCGGGCCGGGTGGTTTCACGGCAAGTGCACAGGACTTGAACCTGATCCCGGCCGGTGTATACACCGTGGTGATCAGTGATGCCAATGGATGCAGCCTCAGCCAACCCTTCGATGTGTCCGAGCCCGGCACGTTTGCCTTCAATGCCACTATCACCAACGCTAACTGCAGCAACTCCGCCGACGGGGCGGTCCAGCTATCCGCATCCGGCGGCACTGCGCCGTACCAATTTTCATGGACCGGTCCCAACGGATTCACCGCGGGCGTTGCGAACATCAGCGATCTGCAAGGCGGCACATACCACCTGGTGCTCACGGATGCCAATGGTTGCTCAGCCTTGTCCAGTTACGACCTGACCGCTCCTACGCCGCTCACTGTGTTTGCCATTTCCAACAAGAACCACAATGGCAATGATGTTACATGCGCCGGAGCTTCGGACGGCTCCATCTCCACCACCTACAATGGAGGAACTCCGCCCTACACCTTTGCATGGATCGGCCCCAACGGCTTTACAGCTACCACGGCAGACCTCAGCGGGCTGGCGAGCGGAACCTACTCCCTTACGGTAACCGATGCGCACGGCTGTTCCATCAGCACGAGCGCCACGCTCATTGCACCCACCCCGCTGCTGGCGAATGCCGTGGCGGCCACCTACGCCGGGGGCGGCAATACCAGTTGCGCCGGTGCCACGGATGGCTCCCTTGTTCTCACCCCTTCGGGTGGTTCGCCTCCCTACAACGTAAGCTGGACCGGGCCCGGAGGATTCGCTTCCAGTGCCTGGCAGATCACCGGATTGGCGGCAGGCACCTATACGGCCACGGTCACCGACCTGAACGGATGCTCCACCACCCTCACCAGGAACTTGACCGCGCCAGCGCCTTTAACCTTGTCGGCAAGCGCCACCAACACCACTTGCTTTGGCGGCCTGAACGGCTCCGTGGACCTCACCACTGCGGGCGGCAGCGGCACCTGCACGTACCAATGGCAAGGCCCGAACGCATTCGCGGCCAGCACGCAGGACCTCACCGCACTATACGCAGGCACCTATAGCGTATCTGTTACCGATGCCAATGGCTGCACAGCTTCAACCACGGTTTCGATCACGGAGCCAAGCGCGGTCCAAGCCACGGCAAGCATCTCCACCGCAGCATGCCAAGGTGCCAACAACGGGGCCATTGACCTTACCGTAACCGGGGGCACCGGTGCCTACAGTTTCCTGTGGACCGGCTTCCCCGCATACTCCGCCACGACGGAAGACATCAACGGCCTTTTTGCAGGCGTCTATACCGTGGCCATCACCGATGCCAACGGATGCAGCCTGACCGCGCCGTTCAACGTGAATGAACCGGGCCTCTTCAACATCACGGCCCAACTAAGCAGCGTGGGCGGCGGCTACAATGTGAGCTGCGCCGGGGCCAGCGACGGCACCATTGATGCCACGGTAGCCGGCGGCACCGGTTCTTACACGTACTACTGGACCGGCCCGAACGGTTTCACTTCCATCAACCTGGACCTGTCCGGATTGGCCGCAGGCGAATATCACCTGACGGTGCACGACGCAAACGGGTGCAGTGGTTCCTCCAGCTTCACGTTGGTTGCACCCGCGCCGGTTTCAATCGGACTGACCGCCACTGCGCAGCCCGCATGCGACGGTGGGCAGAATGGCGCCATTGATGCATCCATCATGGGTGGCACGGCACCCTATGCGGCGTCATGGACGGGGCCCAACGGCTTCACCGCCATTGGCCAGAACCTGGGCGGCTTGGGAGCCGGCTCCTATAACATCACGGTAACCGATGCACTCGGGTGCGGCGCAACAGGCAACATCGTGCTCACCAGCCCCGCCGGGATCTCTGCAACGGCGACGCCGGAGGTAATGGGCAACGGAGCCAACCTGAGCTGTGCGAGTTCCGCGGATGGAAGCATTGGCCTGGGCATCAGCGGTGGCACCCCGCCGTATAGCGTGGCCTGGACGGGGCCCAATGGTTTTCAAGCATCCAGCGAGGACATTTCGAACCTTGCCCAAGGGCTCTACACCGCGATCATCACGGATGCCAATGGCTGCACGTTCGCCGCACAGGCTGAGCTGGTGGCGCCTTCCCCGATCGGCACAACCATCACCACGTCCGTATACAGCGGAGGTAATGCTGTTTCATGCGCCGGATCGGCGGATGGCTCCATCTCGCTTGCAATCTCCGGCGGCAGCCCGGGCTATTTGGTCGCATGGAACGGCCCCGGCGGATTCACTTCCAACCAGACTTCACTCGCAAACCTGGCTCCCGGCGCGTACAGCGCAGTAGTCACCGATCTACTCGGCTGCTCCGCAAGTGCTTCCATAACGTTGACCGCCCCGTTACCGATCACCTCCGCCGTTGTGCTCTCCAACCACAACGGGTATGAAGTTGGATGCGCGGGCAACGACGGAACGATTGACCTCTCCGTGGCCGGTGGTCTTGCGCCCTACCAGTACAGTTGGAGCGGACCAAACGGATTCGCCTCCTCTTCCGAAGACCTTTCCAGCCTTTCCGCCGGCACATACGCGGTAACGATCAGCGATGCAAACGGGTGCAATGCTGTCCGCAGTTTCACGCTCACCGCACCTGATGCCTTGGCAGCCTCATTGGCGGTTACCAGCAACGAATGTGACCTCAGCAACAACGGCAGCATCGATCTTTCCGTGATCGGGGGCACCGCACCCTTCACCTTTGCATGGAGTGGTCCGGATGGATTCACATCCACGGATGAAGATATGACCGGCCTTGCCAGCGGTACATACGCCGTGACCGTTACCAGCAGCTTGGGCTGCATCACCACGGCCAATGCCACCGTGGTGGCCGCCTCGCCCATGAACCTGAGCTTGTACGTCTCCAACTATGGCGCGGTGAACATCCCGTGCCACGGCGACAGCAGCGGCACCATTGCACTTACCGTGAATGGCGGCTTTGCACCCCTCAACATCGCTTGGACCGGCCCGGGCGGGTTCCTGGCGGACAGCACGCAGCTCAGTGGCCTCAGGGCAGGAACGTATTCCGTTGTCATTACCGACGACCACGGCTGCATGCGGGACACCTCGATCACCCTGATCGAACCGGACAACGCATTGGCCACCTCCATCACGCAAGTGAACATTCCCTGTCATGGCGCTGCAACAGGTGCCATCGACGCAACCGTGACCGGGGGCGGCGCACCGTACGTGTTCAGCTGGCGCGGACCGGACAGCACCATGTACAGCTCAGAGGACCTTGCAAACCTGGGTGCAGGCACGTATGAACTCGTGGTGACCGATGCAAACCAGTGCGTGAACACCATGCAGGTCACCTTGACGGAACCGGACAGTGCATTGACCGCCAGCTTCAGCGTGGCCGCATACAATGGATACGGAACCAGTTGCGCGGACACCGCGAACGGCGCGATCCAATTCACGGCCCACGGCGGCACACCCGGCTACACTTATGGATGGACCGGACCCGATGGATTTGTTTCCGCGGAAGACAGCATCAGCGGCTTGAGCGCCGGCAACTATTCGATCACTGTTACCGATGCCAACGGGTGCCCCTTCAACCAAAGCATCACCATCGTGCCGCCGCCGGCCATCACCGTGCAGTTCAATGCCGCAACCTTCCCCGGCGGCAGCAACATCAGCTGCTCCGGCATGGCCGATGGCAGCATTACTGCCTTGGTCTCGGGCGGAGTTCCAAACTACAACCTGCAATGGAGCGGACCGGGTGGTTTCACCGCCATGGGCGCCATGATCGACTCCTTGGCCGCCGGCACCTTCTGCCTCTCCGTAACGGATGCCAACGGCTGCACGGCACAACCCTGCATCACCATGGCCGAGCCCGCCCCGCTTGCCACCATGCTCACAGCCACCACGGCCAACTGCGGGCAGGCCACCGGCTCCGTTGATGCGGACATCACGGGAGGAAGCGCACCATACACCACTGCATGGAGCAATGGCACCGCAGCGGAAGACCTCACCAATGTGGCACCGGGCAACTATGTGGCAACGGTAACGGATGCCAACGGTTGCACGGTGGTGGAGGCGGCCACTGTGGGCGGCACGCCAGGCGTAACGGCACAAGCCAGCATCACAAATCCGCTGTGCCATTCCTCCACCGATGGCGCAATTGACCTCATGGTGCTCACCGGCACGGCTCCCTTCAGCTTCCAATGGGGCAATGGCAGCACCGGTGAAGACTTGATGAGCATTGCAGGAGGTGATGAGCAAGTCACCATTACCGATGCCAACGGTTGCGCCTGGGATTCACTGATCACCATCACGGCTCCGGGCGCGATCACGGCTGACACCGCGATCTCCCACTTCGCCAACGGCAACAACATCAGCAGCTGGGGCGGGCAAGACGGCAGCATCCAGCTCAACATCTCCGGCGGGACCCCGCCATACGCCTACGCTTGGGCCGATGGCGCCGCAGATCCCGGCCGGTACGGCCTGCCCGCAGGCACCTATTCCGTGACCATCACCGATGCCAACGGCTGTTCCCTTGCGCTCACCATCATCCTGACCCAACCGGATGAACTGGCCATGCCGTCAGGTTTCACGCCAAACGGGGACGGCAACAATGATGCGTTCGTGGTGCACGGCATCGACGCGTTCCCGGACAACCAGCTCACCGTGTTCAACCGCTGGGGCAACGTGGTGTATGACCAACTGCACTACTCCAACGATTGGCGCGGCGAAAACCAACAAGGCCGGCAACTGCCGGACGGAACCTACTTCATCATCCTGCGCCTGGATGCCACGCAAACACTGCAGCACTATGTGGACCTGCGCCGCTAATACCAACAAGTGCATGAGCAAGCTCATTCCCGTGCTGCTCGCGGCTGCCTTGCTGTGCAGCCCCCGTTCGGCCCGGGCACAGCAGGAGCTGATGATCAGCCAGTACATGTTCAACGGGCTGTTCCTGAACCCGGCCTATGCCGGCAGTCATCCGTATGCCGGCGCAACGCTGCTGCACCGCAGCCAATGGGTGGGCATGGAAGGTGCACCGCGCACCAACCTGCTCGGCGTGGATGCACCATTGATGGAAGGCAAAATGGGCGTGGGCTTCACCTTCAGCCATGACCAGATCGGCGTGAGCCGTGACATGGAGATGGCAGGCCAATACGCCTACCGAATACGCACGGGGCGGGCCAGCCACCTGGCATTCGGCCTGAAGGCGGGCATATCCATGTATACGGCCAATCTGGGCGACCTGGTCTATTGGGATACGCAGGACGCCGTGTACAAAGGCAACATCCAAAATGCAGCCGTCGGCAAGTTCGGCTTCGGCATTTACTGGAACAACGAACGGTCCTACCTCGGCTTGTCCGTGCCCACGATCTACGCGGCGGATGGACAGCTCACCGCGGACATGGCCGGAGCGCCGGAGCACTACTTCACGCAGCACTACTACCTCAATGCCGGCCATGTGCTGGAACTGAACGAAAATTTCGACCTCAAGCCCAATGTCCTGGTGAAATTCCAGCCGCAGGCACCGCCCGAAGTGGACTTAAACCTGAACCTGCTGTTCAAGCAGCGCTTCTGGCTGGGTGCAGGTTACCGCACCGGCGATGGCGTTGTGGGCATGGTGGAATTCCAGATCAGCCACCTGTTGCGGGCCGGTTACGCCTACGACATGAACACCTCACAGTTGCGCCATTACAATGGCGGCTCGCATGAGGTGATGCTGGGCATCGACCTGGGCCGCGAGCCCATCATGATCAAAAACCCGCGATACTTCTGATGCGCGTTCACAAATACGTCCTTCCGGTCCTTTGCGCGGCAGGGTTGCTGGCCTCCTGCGCCAACTACCATGTGCGGAAAGGCGGGCAAGCCATGGCCTTGATGGCCTACGCAAAGGCGGAGCGCCACTTTGACATGGCGCTCACCAAGCAACAGGAACGCAGCGTGCTGGTGCAGGATGCCCTTGCGGAGCTTAAGCAGAACAAGGTGGATGAGGCCGTTGCCCATTATGCCGCCGCCCATCAGATCGCTCCGCTTACCGGCGATGATGCATTCAACTACGGCAAACTGCTCATGGCAACCGGCCGGCCAGCCGATGCGGAACCCCTGTTGGTACAAGCGCTGAAGGACCAACCGGAGCGAACGGGCATTCCCGAACTGATCGGGGCCTGCCAAGGATATCGGTCATTCTACAAGGACAGCTCCAAGTATTCCGTCCATCCGTTGGACATGCCGGGCTTCACATCCGCATATTCCGCCGTTCCCCACGGAAATGGATTGCTCTTTGTTGGCCAAAGCAGCGTTGCACAAGGCCGTCCAGACCCCTGGAGCGGAATGACGTACGCGGACCTGTTCCAAGTGGCCATTGCCACTGATGGTACTGCCGGGATACCAAAAGCGATCGGCACACCCGTGAACGGCCCCTACCATGAAGGATCGGCCGCGGTAAGTGCTGACGGAAAGACGCTCTACTTCACCAGGAGCAACTACTACAAAGGCAAGCAACTGCGGAAAGGCGCGGACAATGTGAGCAACCTGAAGCTGTTCCGCGCCATCCTGGACAGCAGCGGCAATTGGGCCGACATCCGTGAATTCGGGTACAACAGCGACAACTACTCTTTGGGCCAGCCCGCACTCTCCGCCGATGGAAAGACGCTCTTCTTCACCAGCGACATGCCGGGCGGTTTCGGGGGAAAGGACATTTGGTGTTCCACCGACAACGGCACCGGATGGGGAAAGCCGGTGAACGCGGGCCCCACGATCAATACGCCTGGCGATGAGATGTTCCCTTCCGTGGTGGGGGATGCGCTGTACTTCTCCAGCACCGCCCACAACAACATGGGAGGCTTGGACATCTTCGAAACGCACCGCCAAGGAGGCACGTGGAGCGAGCCGGAGAACATGGGCTATCCGGTGAACAGCACGCGCGATGACTTCGGCCTCTGGCTTGACCGTTCCGGGTCCAACGGCTTCCTCAGCAGCTCCCGTTCAGGCCAGGACCGCATCTATGCGCTGGAGGTGCGTGAGCCGGAATTCGCCTTGGAGGGTACCGTCACCAATGACGACGGCACGCCCGTTCCATTTGCATTTGTCTCGCTGAACAACCTTGCCGAACTGATGAACACGCAAGATACCGCCGACGCCCATGGCCGTTTCAAGTTCAAGCTGGACCCCAATTCGGCCTACACCTTGACCGCGGAACACAACGGCATGATGCGGCGCAGTACGTTCACAAGTACGATCGGGCTCGCAAAAAGCACCACGCTGCAGGAAAACCTGAAGCTTGATTCGTTGGTCCTGGGCAAGCCGATCACTGCCCCGAACATTTACTATGATCTGGACAAGTGGGACATCCGGCCTGATGCCGCGAAGGAATTGGACAAGCTGGTGCACGTTTTCAATGACAATCCCAGCCTGACGTTCGAGCTCAGTTCACATACCGACAGCCGCGGGGGCGACACCTACAACCTGGTGCTGAGCGACGCACGCGCAAAGAGCGCAGTGGATTACTTGGTGCGGCAAGGCGTGCCCGCGGACCGCCTTGTGGCACGCGGCTACGGCGAAACGAAGCCCGTGAATGGTTGCGTGAACGGCGTGAAATGCACGGAGGAAGCATACCAAGCCAACCGCCGCACGGAGTTCAAGGTGATCTCCAAGGGTGATGCCGCGGCCGCTGTGCGCTGAACCTTTCAGTGGCCCCGCCGGGGGGGGGCGGAGGCTCAGGCCTCCTGCTTGAAGGCACCTTGCACGGCCTCCGCAAAGGTGGTTCCGTCCAGTTTCGCACGCACCCAGGCCAGGATGTCGAAATACTTCAGCACAGTGCCCTCATTGGGATCCTTCATCAGCGCGTCCAACTTATCGCGAAGGGAGGAGAAAAGTTGGTGCCTGGTGGCCTCGGAACTGGTACGCGCCAGTTTCTTGATGTGCTCGATCAGGGCCGCTTCCACACCGTAGGCACGGTGGCGCTTGCTGAGGAACCGCTGCGTGCTGCGCACGATGTACTCCAAAAGCTCGTAGTTGCCCAATTCATAGTGCACCACCAGGTTGAAGAGCCGCGCGTAGGTGAAAATGTCCTGCCGCAGGTTCGGCTCCGGATCGTTCAGCACCCGGTTCAACCAGTACAGTGACCGGCTGGTGTTCCCGGCACCGAACTGCACCGTGGAAAGGTGGAAGAAGAACTCCAGCTCGAACTCCTTCGGCATTTTCCCGCCCAGGCGCTCCATGCCTTCCATGATCGGCGCCTCCAAAGCCACCCCTTGCTTGAACATGCCTGCCCGATCATACAGCCGCAGTTCCGTGAGGTAGCTGTTGCAGAAAACGAGCAGTTCGATGTCCAGGTCGCCGAACCCCGGTTCGGCCGGCAGTTTCCTCAATGTGGCAATGTGCTCCTTCACGTGTGCATGATCCCCCAGTTCGATCTCGCACTGGATCAAATAGTAGAGCGTCCGCACATATCGCTTGGGAAGGTCTTTCTTGAGCAGTGGGTGCTTGTCCAAGATCTCCTTCGCCCTGGCGAACTTGGTGTAGCTGGTGGTCCAATCGCGCTTGGCCCAATGGCAGAATCCTTGCGTGTAGTGGCAAATGGTGCTGGCCCGGTTGCTCAGCGCGGTGTTCTTCCCCTTGATCAGCGGGTGCCCGCTGATCTCCTCCACAATGGCGTGCTCCTCGTCCGTGCGCACATAGCCCCCGCTGCGGAACACGTAATTGATCTTGGCGTAGAGCACATTGTAGGCCGCGAGGTTCTGGAGCCGCTCCATCACCTTCTCTTCCTCCGCGATCAAGGCCTTCAGGTCGCTGGTGAAGTCGCCGGTCTGGTAGGCTTCCTCGATCAACATCTTCTCCAGGCCCAGCAGTTCAAACCAATAATAGAAGCGCTCATGGTCCTTGGCCAGCTTTTTGGCCCGTTGCAGCATCTTGTCCGCTTCGCCGAACAAGGCCTTGCCGTATAGGATCTCGATGTTGTTGATGTGCTGCTTCAGCACACCGCTGATGCTGGATTCCGCGTGGTAGGCACGCAGCGCCTTCAACACCAGTTTGTACAAATGGTTTTTCTCCGACGGGAAATGCCGGATGAAGGTCTCCTTCGCGAACTGTTTCTTGATCGCCTCCTCATCATACTCCCGCTGGCGATCAATGGCATCAAAGATCCGCAAGTAGTTCTTCTCCCCGCTCTGCAACGCTGAATGCAATTTGAAAAACCGCTTCTCCGATTTGGTAAGCGATTTTATCAGGTCGAACAGCTCGTTGCTTGGCTTCATTCCGGTCCGGGCGATCGCATGAACAGGCCGATGCGTGACTTCCCCAAATATACGGAGACCGGCTTCCTGTCAAAATGGACCCTCCAACCATGCAGCCCCTCCTGCGGTACATTCGCCCTCATGAATTCCGCGCGCCTCCCCGTGCTGGCCTTGGCATGCCTGTGTTTCGCCCCGGCTTCCACAGTCCGCGCCCAAGGAAGCACCGTGGGCAGCAGCACCCGAAGCGACAGCATCAACCTGCTGCATACCACCATTGCCTTGGACCTCACCAATACGGCCAACGGGATCATCCGCGGCGATGCGTCCATCACCTTCACCCCACGCGTGGCGGGCATTACCATCCTGCCGCTGGACCTGTTGCTGCCCGTGGATTCCGTGACCATGAACGGTGCCCAGCTCACGTTCACGCAGGCGGCGGAAGTGCTTTCCGTGGACCTGGGAGGCAGTTTCGGCCCGGCGGACACCCTCACGCTTTCCGTTGGCTACCACGGCAACCCGCCCACGGACCCCAGCGGCTTTGGCGGCTTTTACACATTGAGCACCTACCAGTACGACCTTGGCGTGGCTTTCGATGCCATCCCCCACTCCTATGGCCGGGCCTGGTTTCCCTGCTTCGACAATTTCGTGGAGCGCTGCTCCTTCGATTTCCTGGTGCACACCACCGGGGGTCGAACGGTTTTTGCCAATGGCGCGCTTCAGGAGACCACCGAACTTGGCAACGGGGAGCGCATTACGCATTGGCACATGGCCGAGGCGATCCCTTCCTACTTGACCTCCGTGGCGGCAGGAAATTACGTGGCCCTGAACGACACCTTTCCGAGTGTTTCCGGTGCACAGGTCCCCGTGGTGCTGGCTGCGCTCCCGGGCAACATGGCCCAAGTGCCGGGGTCCTTTGCGCACTTGCAGGATGCCTTCAACACCTTTGAGCAGTGGTTCGGTCCCTACCGCTGGAACCGCGTAGGCTACGTGCTTACCAGCGCAGGAGCCATGGAGCACGCCACCAACATCTGTTACCCCGATTTCGCCGCAGACGGCACATTGGGCAACGAGGACCTCATTGCGCATGAGCTTTCCCACCATTGGTTCGGCGACCTGGTGACCTGTGCGCGCCCTGAAGAAATGTATTTGAACGAAGGCTTCGCTGATTTCTGCGCCAAGCTGCACATGGAGGCCCTGTACGGCACCGCTGCATACAAGGCCCTTGTGCGCGGCAACCACCATGAAGTGGTGGCCAAAGCCCATTTGGCGGACGGTGGCTGGTTTGCACTGGCCGATGTGCCCCAGGTCGTGACTTACGGGGAAACGTCCTACAAGAAGGGATCCGACATTGCCCGCACCTTGCGCGCCGTGATGGGCGACAGCCTGTTCAGCGCAGGCTTCAAGCGCCTGTTCAGCAACAACGCTTATTCCCCCATGAACAGCGGAGCCGTGCGGGACAGCCTGGAGGCAGCAACCGGCCTGGAATTGGACGACTTTTTCAACAACTGGATCTTCCAGCCGGGCGGCGCTGCATTCATGGTGGATTCTTTCTCCGTGGCTCCCAACGGCGGCGAGTTTGATGTGCTCGTGCACATTCGGCAAAAAGTGCGTGGTGGCGCAGCGCTGTTCCATCATGTGCCCACCTCCCTTACGTGCATTGATGCAGCAGGCCAAGAAAGCAGGAGCACCGTGGACCTGGATGGTGCATCCTGCGGCATCGCCCTTACCTGCCCTTTCCAACCGGTGGCGGTGCGGCTGAACGATGATGATCGCCTGGCGCTGGCCACTACCGTGGACACCGCAACCATTGTGGCCGCCGGACAGAAAAGTTTGGACAACGCGGACCTTTGGCTCACCACCACCAGCTTGGCCGGGCCCACCAAGATCCGCATCGAGGAGTATTGGGTTGCAGCCGACCCCGTTGCCGGCAATTCCATCCTTATCTCCCCGGACCGCTGGTGGCGCGTGGAAGGAACCATCGGGGCAGGAACCGAAATGAAACTGCGCTTCACCGTGGACGGGCGTCCGGGCGTGGCCACTGCCTTTGACCAAGCCTTGATGCAGGATGCCTCCTTCACGGAGGACAGCCTGCTGGTGCTTTACCGCCCAACCCCGGCAATGCCTTGGGCGCCCGTGCCCGCAACGATCGCTTTTCTGGGCAGCCACACGGACAAATTTGCGCGCATTGACATGCCTGGCCTGCAACCCGGGGATTACGCCATCGGTTGGCGGACGCTCTCCACGGCCACGCACGAAAACATACCCAATGGCGCAGGCTGGCGCTACTATCCCGACCCGGCATCAGACCGGATCACCGTGGTGGCGCCTGGCAATGCCGTTCGCAACGGCGACGCGTTGGTGCTGCGAGACCTGAACGGAAGGACCTTGGTGCAGGAGCCGCTCCGCTCCGTTGCTTCCATGGTCAACGTGTCCAAGATCGGCGCACAACCTGTGATCATTTCCGTAAGGCATGCCGACAGCACGGAAACGCCACTTGGCCGCCTGCACATCGTCCACTGATCCCTTTGCCCGGTGAAAGCCTACTTCCGCTATTTCGGAACGCTTGCATTGCTGCTGTTCGCGCTTTTCCTGGTGCAACGCCATCTCTTCCTCGCATTTGGCCACGCCGCCCTGAAAGGCACCAGCCTCCTGGAAATCCTGGAATGCCATTGGCGCGCCCTGCCGATGGACATGGCCACCACGGGCTATGTGCTTCTGCTCGCGGCCCTGCTCACATGGCCGTTGCTCTTCAAGGAGATCCCCGCCCTGCACCGGGCCGTGCGCATCATCCTCATCGTCTTCATCATTGGCAGTGCGCTGCTGAACGTGGTGGACATCGGCCTGTTTGATGCCTGGGGCGTGAAGCTGGACCGGAAGGCGCTCAGCTACCTGCGTTATCCCGGTGAAGTGCTCGGTGCCACCTCGCCCGGGCGCATGGCCCTGTTGCTCCTGGTGGCGGCGGTACAGAGCCTTCTCTTCATCTTCCTGCTGAACAAGATCGACCATGGCCGCAACTTTCGCAATGGCCCGCCAGGCCCAAGGATCGCGGCCGCTTTGTTGATGCCCGTGCTGTGCATTGTGGCCCTGCGCGGCGGTCCGCAGGACGACCCGATCAACAAGAGCTGGAGCTTCTTCTCCAGCCGCCCCGTACTGAACCTTGCAGCCTTGAACAGCGTGTGGAATGCCTTGGAGATCGCCGTGCAACCCGCCGAATTTGCCTCCAACCCCTACAACTACATGCCCAAGGATGAAGCGCTGCGGACCGTTCAAATCACACATCCGGCTACCGGCATGCCCTCCATGGCGATCCTGAAGCAACCACGGCCCAACGTGCTGCTCATCATGCTGGAAAGCTGGACTGCGGACATCATTGAACCGCTGGGCGGCGACAGCGGCGTGGCCCCGCAGTTCACCCGGCTGTGCAAAGAAGGGCTGCTCTTCACCAACTTCTACTCCACCGGTTTCCGCACCGAACAGGGGCTGTGCGCCCTCATCAGCGGTTTTCCCTCACAACCCACCACCACGATCATCCGCAAGTTCGGCAAGTTCGACCAGCTGCCCAGCGTGGTGCGCACCTTGGACAGTGCGGGTTATTCCTCGCGCTACTATTACGCGGGCGACGCCACCTTCGCCAATACGCGCGCCTACCTGGAGGCCATGGGCTTCATCAAGGTGTATGATGAAACCGCCTTCCCCATCAAGAGGCGAACGCGCTGGGGGGCATTCGATGAAGAATTGTTCAACTTCCACCTGCACGATGCCGGCACGGCCCCTGCGCCGTTCTTCCAGATCATCATGACCTCCACCAGCCATGAGCCGTTTGATGCCCCAGTGGATGAAGGCTTTTCGGGAAGCGACGCGCAGTTGTACCGGAACACCGTCCATTACACGGACCGCTGCCTGGGTGCCTTCCTCGATTCCGCCAAGCACCAACCGTGGTATGCCAACACGCTAGTCTTCATTGTAGCCGACCACGGGCACTACCTGCCCCACTATCTATCACAGTACGGTGCCGCACGCCACCGCATTCCGTTCCTGGTCACCGGCGGCGCCCTTGCGGATGCTTTGCGCGGGCAAAGGGACAGCACCTACGGCAGCCACGTGGACTTCCCCGTAACGTTGCTGGCCCAGCTTGGCCTGCCGCACAACCAATTCCCCTGGGGCCGCGACCTCTTTTGCAATGCCACGCCGCACAGTGCCTTCTGGACCTTCAACAACGGCTTCGGCATGGCGGACAGCAGCCAGGAGGTAGTGTTCGACGCCGAGGGCAAGCGCATCATTGAGCTGCGCGACAGCAGCCGGACCGCAGATGGGCAGCGCCTGCTGCACCAAGGCCAGGCAACGCTGCAACTGCTCCTGGACCGGTACATCGAATTTGACCAATAGCCACCTTCCCAACAGGGTGGCCTATGTCATCATTTGCGGAATAGAAGTATTCTAATACTTTTACGCCGCGCCGGACATCCTTGCGGCAAGCCGGATGGCATGGCCGCAAGGATCCCCATAAGATCAACTGACAACCGAAATGACCAATGCGAAAAAAACTACTTGACGGCACCTTATCACTGCTGGCCACCGCCGCCGGCTTCGGCCTATCCTGGCCCTATTGGCGGGACTTTGAATATTGGGGGGAATCACGCACGGCCTGGTGGATCTACTTCATCGCGGGCTTCATCATGGCCTTCTACGTGTTCTACGTTTTCCTGGGCAACATGCGCACCCTCTTCCTGCATGATGCGCTGGAGAAGTCGGGATACTTCAAGAAAAACAAGTCCTCCAACCAAACAAACGAAGGAAACCAATGAGCTGCCCCGACGGAAGTTGCAAGGAGCCGGCCAAGCGGAGCCGCGCGCTCATCATGCTGGGCCTGATGATGCTGGTGTTCATCGCGTTGTCCGGCATATCGTTCGTAAAAACACGCGGACAAGTGACGCCGGACACGGTGTCCTTCGCCACGCACAACGCCATTGACGGCAAGCGCATTTTCCAAGCTTACAACTGCATGGGGTGCCACACCATGGTGGGCAACGGCGCCTACTTCGCGCCCGACCTGACCAAGGAATATGCCAACGCAGGCCCCGCATGGCTGGCCGCATTCCTCCCCTCGGCCGGCGGATGGCCCACGGAAGGCGCGTTGAAGACCCAGCTCCTGAACAAGGATATCGCCGCCGATGCGGGCGTAACCACCATTGCGGACTACTACAAGAAGTACCCCGGGGCCAAGGAGCGCGTTGAACGGCGCGGGGGGAAATCTTCTTACATGCCCAATCTTCCCTTCAGCACCGACGAAGTGGGCAAGCTGATCGCCTTCTTGAAATACACCTCGGAGATGAACACCGAGGGCTGGCCCCCTGAGATCAAATCAGGCAACTTGGAAAAGCGGATCGAACTGGCGCACGGACCCTCAGCCCCGGCCGCAACGGCAACCGCCACACCCGTTGCCCCCGTGGAAATGACCCCGGCCGCACACGGCAAGCAGTTGGCCACGGACATGGGTTGCATGGCCTGCCATGCCACGGACGGCAAGCGCCTGGTAGGACCAGCGTGGAACGGCATTTATAACTCCCAAGTGAAGCTGGCGGACGGAAGCACCGTGATCGCGGATGACGCCTACCTCACCGAATCCATCATGCAGCCGGGGGCCAAAACGGTGGAAAGCTATCCCAAGGGCACCATGCCTGCTTACGGAACGCTCATGACGGATGATGATGTGAAGGCGATCGTGGCCTATATCAAAACCTTGAAATAAAACGCAATGCAGATCAAGTATCAAACACAGCGCCTCAGCCTGCGCTTCTTCATGCTCATGCTGGTCCTGTTCCTGGTCCAGATCGGGTTTGGCCTGCTCCTCGTGCTGCAGCACACCGACCCTACCGTGCTTTCCGGAACGCTCAACTTCAACGTGGCCCGGGCGGAGCATCTCAATTTGGGGATCCTTTGGATCTTGGCCGGTTTCATCGGCACCATCCTGTTTGTGGGCCCGCTGCTCTCCGACCGTGAACTTGCCGCCCCATGGCTGATCAAAGTGCTTTTCTATGCCTTCATCGCGGCCACGGTGTTCAACATCTTCACGCAAGGCCTTGCGGCCAAGGGAATCGCTGGTTGGTGGCACGGGCAGCCGTGGTTGCAGGAAGGCCTGGAATACATTGAAGCGGGCCGCATCGTGGACCTGGTGGTGCTCATCGGCTTCGGCATCCTTGCCTACGTGGTGCTCCGCACCTTCCCGAAGGTGCGCGTGTGGAACGAGATCCACTGGGGCCTCGGCATCGGCGTGGTGGCGCTCATGGTGGTCTGGCTCTTCGGCCTCTTCTTTGTGCCCCGGCTGGACCTGCAGGAGTACTTCCGCTGGTTCGTGGTGCACTACTGGGTGGAAGGCGTGTGGGAAGTGATCCACATCAGCCTGATCGGATTCCTGCTCGTGCTGTTGTTCAAGGTGGACGTGAAATCGGTTGGCTATGCCGTGTTCTGGGGAATTAGCTTGGTGTGGCTCAGCGGCCTGCTGGGCAACGCGCACCACTACTTCTGGATCGGCACCCCTGAGTTCTGGCAGTTCTGGGGTTCCTTGTTCAGTGCGATGGAGCCGCTGCCGCTGATCTTTTGCTTTTGGCACATCTACCT
>JAFDZG010000073.1 GCA_018267065.1 Bacteroidota bacterium | reverse complement strand
GGCTTCAACGCGGCAGCCTTGGAGCGTGCGTCATCGCCAATGCAGTCCGCGGCAAACTGCACGGGCGTGCCCAACAGCCCCTCCAAGTGTTTGGCCACGGGCCGGAGGCTCATGGCCGGGTTTACCTTTCCCTTGGGGCGCCCCAAGTGGCTCATCAGGATCGCGCTGCCGCCGTCCTTCAAGATCTTTTTCACCGTGGGGACAATGGCCCGCGTGCGGTTGTCATCGGTCACGTTGAAGTCTGCGTCCAACGGCACGTTCAGGTCCACACGAACCAGCGCCTTGCGCCCCTTGAAATTGAAGGAATCCATGGCTTGCATGGCGCGAAAATACCGGAGGGCGTTGGAACGGGATGAAGTTGGCCAGGGCCATCGGGCCTGGTGCCTGCGCCTGACGGCGCATGCATGCTTTTAACAGCACCACGGATGCACACGGATGCACACGGATGATGAAGGCTGTTTGCGGCTGAACTTGCTTAGGCAGTGGTGAAGTTCTTGCGTTTCCCATTGCGGAAGGGGTGTGTGTGTAAAACCGGGGAGGATGCGGGGGGGGGCAGGTTTCGGCTTCGGGCTCCTGCACTCAACCATTGGGCGGACCGTTTCTTTGTCAAACCCACGGGAGGACAACCCTTCCGTGTTCATCCGTGTGCATCCGTGGTTGGAATTTGGGTGGGTGCCACGTCCCCGTACGACGGGCGCGTCAGACCCGATTGTCCTGGAAGTTGGCAGATGGAAGGGGAGCAGTTGAAAGGCGGCAGTGGCAGTGTGCAGCGGGGCTGCTGCCAACTGCTCCCGCATTCAGCCTGCTGCCGCCTGCCCGCTGCATGCTGTCAACTCTCGTTCCCTCCCTAAACTTGCAGTGTGCAATTCAACAAGATCATCGGGCATGCGGCCCTGAAAGCGCGCCTCATCGGCAACATCCGCGAGGGCCGGGTGGCGCATGCGCAGTTCTACCTGGGCCCGCGCGGCAGCGGGGTGCTTCCATTGGCGCTTGCCTATGCCACCTATTTGTTGTGCGAAGATCCCGGCGAAGGCGATAGCTGTGGCCAGTGCGAATCCTGCATGATGGCGGAAAAACTCGCACACCCCGACCTCAACCTGGTGTTCCCGATCTTCTTCACCGACAAGGTGAAGACCTGCGAACCCTACATGGCGGATTGGCGCGCGGCAGTGCAGAAGATGCCTTACATGGATGCGGAAATGTGGCGCGCCTCGCTGACCGGGGAGAACAAGCAGCTCCGCATGGGCGTGGACATTGCGGCCGATGTGGTGCGAAAGCTCAGCATGAAGCCGTTCCGGGGCGGTTGGAAGGTGATGCTGATCTGGTTGCCGGAGATGATGGACCCGGCCATGGCGAACAAATTGTTGAAGGTGCTGGAGGAACCCGACCCGCGAACGGTTTTCCTGCTGGCTGGCGAGGGCCAGGACCGCATCCTGCCCACCATCCTCAGCCGCACCCAGTTGGTGAAAGTGCCTGCCATCGGGCCGGGGGAATTGGCCGCCGCGCTGCAGGCTGAATTCCCGGACTTGACCGGTGAACCGGCGCATGCCATTGCCGCACGCAGCGAAGGCGACCTGTTGGAGGCCTTTGCCATGGCCGAGGGCAGTGAAGACCAGTTGTTCGTGTTCTTCCGCGATTGGCTGCGTTCCTGCTATGCGAACAAGGTGGAGGATTATGCCTCAGCAGGGGAATACTTCTCCAAAATGGGGCGTGAGGAGCAGAAAGCCCTGATGACATACGCCCTGCACTTGATCCGCCAGTGCATGCTGCAATGGCAAGATCTGCCCCAACTGGTAACGGCCATCGGCGAGGAGATGGATTTTGTGCGCAAGTTCAGCGCACTGCTTACCATGGGCAGTGCGGAAGGCATCCGCCGGGAGCTGGAGACCGCCCATGCCCACCTGGAACGCAACGCAAACCCCAAGGTGCTGTTCCTTGACCTCAGCTACCGGACCAGCGTGCTGTTGCGCAACAAGGAAGTTGCCGTGTAACAGGGCCCGCCACGCGCAAAGCCATGGCTTTGTGTGCCTGTGCCGCTGCTTGGCCTGTTATCTTCGCGCCTTATGTCCTGTACAAGTTGTGCGAAAGGAGCGGACGGAAAGCCCGCCGGATGCAAGAACAACGGCTACTGCAGCAGCAGCGGCTGCAACAAGCTCGATGTGTTCGACTGGCTGGCCGGCGTGCCGTTGCCAGGCGGCCAAACGCCCTTTGATGCCGTGGAAGTGCGCTTCAAGGGAACGCGCAAAGCCTTCTACCGCAACGCAAAACTGCTGGCTTTGCAGCCGGGCGACCTGGTGACCGTGGAGGCGGCCAGCGGCTACGATGTGGGCATGGTGAGCCTGGCAGGGGAGTTGGTGCGCGCACAGATGCAGCGCAAAAACGGCAGCACGGACACGTACGAGCTGCGAAAGGTGCTCCGCAAGACCACGCAGGAGGAAATCGACCTTTGGCACACATCCCGCAAGCGCGAGGATGAAACCCTCTTCGAGGCGCGCAAGATCTGCCAGGCTGCCCGATTGGACATGAAAGTGAGCGACGTGGAGTACCAAGGTGACGGCACCCGCGCCACCTTTTTCTATGTCTCGGAGCAACGCATCGATTTCAGGGACCTCCTTCGGAAACTCTCCGACCAGTTCAAGGTGCGCGTGGACATGAAGCAGATCGGTGCCCGCCAGGAGGCCGCACGGATCGGCGGCATCGGGCCCTGCGGCAGGGAACTGTGCTGCAGCACCTGGCTCACGGACCTGCGCAGCGTTACCACCAGCGCCGCGCGCTACCAGCAATTGGCGCTCAATCCCCAAAAATTGGCGGGCCTGTGCGGCAAGCTGAAATGCTGCCTGAACTACGAGCTGGACATGTACGTGGAAGCCATCAAAAGCTACCCCTCGCAGAATGCCAAGCTCAAGACCAAGCAGGGCACGGGCGTGCACATGAAGACGGACATCTTCACCGCCAAGATGTGGTACCTCTTCAAATCCCCGGGCGAACCCGCCGCCATGGCGGGCTTTCCCATTGAAACGGTGCGGGAGATCTTGGCGCAGAACAAGGAAGGCGTGGTGCCCGACGTGGACCTGCACATGGTGGAGGAGCCCGCCGCCGCCGCACCGGCCGAGAAACGCACGGATTACGACAACGTGATCGACGGGGCGGAAGACCTTGCGCGGTTCGACAAGAAGGGAAAACAAGGTGGACGGAACCGCGGACGTGACAGGAAAAAGAAACCGTCTTCCGCAGGCAATGCACGGGGCGGGCACGCATCCGGCGGCGAGCGCAAGGAGCCATCGCCCCATGCAACCAAGGCCATGGCGGGGCAGCAGTCCGGAAAACCGGATGGTGAACGCCGCAGCAGGGACCACCGTGGCCGGCGGCGCAAAGGGCCACGCACCGGAGGACAAGCACCAGGAGGCAATCCCAAGCCCGATAACGCGTGAAGACCCGCCCTATTACCGGTTTCCTGGCCTGCGTGCTCCTGGCGGGGTGCTCCGAACAGGTGGTGTTCCAGCAAGATGCGGAGGTGCCCCAAGGCAAATGGTCCCGCAGTTGGAAACCACAGTTCAGCTTCGACGTGCACGATACCATCTCCCCGCGGGACATCTTCCTTGACATCCGCCATACCGGGGATTACCCGTTCAGCAACATTTACATTTTTGCATCCCTGCATGGCCCCGGCGGTACCTATACCGACACGGTGGAATGCACCCTTGCGGACCCCACGGGCCGCTGGTACGGCAAGGGCACCGGCTTCATTTTCAGCGACCGCTTCCAGGCCCACGTGCTCTACAAAATGGGCAATAAGTTCCCGCATGCCGGGCGATACGTGTTCACCTTGGAGCAGGCCATGCGCACCGAAGAACTCAACGGCGTGATCGACGTGGGCATCAGCGTGGAGAAGGCGCAAAGGCGGAATTGAAAAGGAACAATGGCGGCCAACAAGAACAAGGGAAGGGCAGGAGGCAAGTGGCTTGTGCTGTGGTGGCTCGCCGTGCTCGGGCCCGTGCTGGTCCTTGTGGGCGGGCTGCTGGCGGCGGCGGCCAGCAAGGGGCTGCCCGGCACCAGCGAGCTCCAGAACCCGCGCAGCGACCTGGCCACGGCCGTTTTGTTCAGCGACGGCTCCCTCATGGGGCAGTACTACCGGGAGAACCGGATCCCCGTGGACTATGGCCACATCAGCCCTTACGTGGTGCAGGCCCTGGTGGCCACCGAAGATGCGCGCTTCCGCGAGCACAGCGGCATTGACCTGCGCGGAACGCTGCGGGCAGCCGTGTTCATGGGCAAGCGCGGCGGGGCCAGCACCATTACCCAGCAGCTGGCGAAGATGCTTTTCCACGATGCAAGGCAGGACATCCTGGGGCGCGTGTTCCAAAAGTTCCAGGAGTGGATCATCTCCGCCCGGCTGGAGCGCGAGTACACCAAGGACGAGATCATTGCGATGTACCTGAACCGCTTTGATTGGATCAACCAGGCCGTGGGCATCAACTCCGCCGCGCGCGTCTACTTCAACACCACGCCGGACTCGCTGCGCATTGAACAGGCCGCCATGCTGGTGGGCATGTGCAAGAACCCCGCGCTCTTCAACCCGCTCCGCCGACCCGACACCACGCTCACGCGCCGCATGGTGGTGCTGGGCCAAATGGTGAAGAATGGATCGCTGACACGCGCACAGTATGATTCGCTGAAGGTGCTTCCCCTGGGGCTCAATTTCCAGCGCGTGGACCATACCGAAGGCCCGGCGCCCTACCTGCGGGAAACGCTGCGCGGTGAATTGCAGACCATGTTCAGCGAAAAGGACCCCGCCACGGGTAAACCACGCTTCGCCAAGGCGGACGGGTCCACGTACGACATCTACACGGACGGCCTGAAAGTGTACACCACCATCGACCGCCGCATGCAGAACTACGCCGAGTGGGGCATGCGCCAACACTTGTCCACCGAACTGCAGGCGGAGTTCTTCAAGGACCTGGCCAAGAAGAAGAACAGGCCCTTTGATTACAGGGTGAGCCAGGATGAGGTGGACGCCATTATGGAAGCGGCAAGGAAACGCAGTGACAGGTACCGCATCCTCACCGGCAAGCAATGCCCCAATTGCCAGCGCCCCGCAGCCTATATCGACAAAGCGCGCCATGACGGCCGGATGATGTTCCATTGCGATCCCGAAAAAGGAGGGTGCGACACGTGGTGGGCGATCCTGGACGCAAAAGGCATTGCGAAGCAGTTCGACACACCCGTACACATGACCGTGTTCACCTGGCACGGTGAAAGGGACACGGTGATGACGCCCAACGACAGCATCCGCTATTACAAGAGCTTTTTGCAAAGCGGCCTGTTGAGCATGGACCCGCACACCGGCTTCGTGAAAGCCTGGGTGGGCGGCATCGACTACAAGTATTTCCAATTTGACCACGTGGACCAGGCGCGTAGGCAAGTAGGCTCCACCTTCAAACCTTTCGTGTATGCCACGGCCATCCGCGAAGGCATGAAGCCCTGCATGGAGCTGCCCAACCAGAAAACCTGCTTCGCCATGCCCGCCGGGCAGCCGGACTGGTGCCCGCAGAACAGCGACAACGAATACGGCGGCATGGTGACGCTGAAGTATGCCCTGGCCAATTCCATGAACACCATCACCGCGTGGATCATGAAGCAATACGGGCCCCAGGCCGTGATCACGCTGGCCCGGCACATGGGCGTGCAAAGCCCGATGGACCCCGTTCCATCGTTGTGCTTGGGCGTGGCCGACCTCACCCTGGAGGAAATGGTGGGCGCCTTCTCCACCTTCGCCAACGACGGCGTGTACATCAGGCCCGTGGTGATCACCCGCATCGAGGACAAGAACGGGAACACCATTTTCGACATGACGCCCAAGACCGAGGAGGCGCTGGACCCGCGCACTTCCTACATCATGCTGGAAATGCTCAAGGGCGTGGTGGACGGTGCCTACAACCCGAGCACCGGCAAAACCGTGGGCACCGGCATGCGCCTGCGCATGGGCTGGGGCAACCGGGCCAAGTACGGAAACATCAAGTACCCCACGGCCGGTAAAACGGGCACCACGCAGAACAACAGCGACGGCTGGTTCATAGGCATCACCCCGGACTTGGTGACCGGCGTGTGGACCGGCGCCGAAGACCGCAGCGTGCGCTTCAGCCGCACCGACCTGGGGCAGGGCGCCAACATGGCGCTGCCCATTTACGGCTACTACATGAACAAGGTGTACGCGGACAGCACCATCAGCATCAGCAAGGGCGATTTTGCCAAACCTGAGGGCATCGGCGACCTGGACATGGACTGCTTCGGAAAACGGGGCGCACGCACCGGCAACCAATACGAGGAAAGCCACGAGGCCCCGAGCTGGGAATAGGCCTAAACAAATCGCCGGAGCACGGAACTGATCCGCTCCGCATAACTGCCGCCGAACAAGTTGAGGTGGACCAACAGCGGATACAGGTTGCACAGGTCAACACGTTCCTCCCAGCCCGCTTCAAGGGGCTCTTCGGCGTGATAAGCCGCGTAGAATTCGCGGTCAAAGCCGCCGAACAACATAGTCATGGCCAGGTCCATTTCTCGGTGCCCGTAGTACACGGCCGGATCCACCAGCACCGGCCCGCCTGTTGCCGCCGCCAAGTAATTGTGTTTCCAAAGGTCCCCGTGCAGCAGCGCGGGCATTTCCGGCGGGAACAAGGCCGGCAGTTTGGCGTACAGCCGCTCAAAACGGATCACATCACCAGGATGGATCCGCCCATTGTCCCGGCCCATTTTCACCAATGGTTCCAAGCGGCATTGCACCAGGAATTCCACCCAATCCTTGTGGGGCGTGTTCACTTGCGGAAGCAGGCCGATGTAGTTGTCGTGGTCAAGCCCAAAGCTCCCGCTTGTGTGGCGGTGCAACTGTGCCAGGCCGCGCCCGAAACGCGCCTGGAAATCACGATCCTCTTCTTCGGGGGCAATGAACTCCATCAGCAGGAAAGTGGTGCCTCCAAACTCGCCTTGCGCCAACACTTCGGGAACGCGCAGCACGGCTGCCTTCCGCAGGATGGCCAGGCCGCGCTCCTCGGAAATGAAGGGGCTGGGATAACGGTCCGCCGTGTTGGTCTTCACAAAGAAATCCCCGGCATTGGTATGCAGCCGGTAGGCATCGTTGATGCTGCCGCCCGCAACAGGCCGGGCATCGCGCACCCGTACCGGTTCATTCAGTTTTTCGGTCAACAAGCGGCCAAGGTGTTCGGCCAACGGCTGGGGCAAGGGCATGCACAAAGGAAGCGGAACGGAAGTAATACCAATTAGACATTCAATTTCAGCCGATCTGCTTGCTCTTTTTCCGCATGGCTTCTCCGTGCCATGCGTTCCGTAGGCACTGCTACGCAACGCCCATCACGGATCGCCCTACGAAAAAATAGCTGCGCATCTTTGGCCGGAATTGAATGTCTAATTGGTATAAGGGCCGCACCGGATCAAGACGCTGAACCTGCGCGAGGCACAGCACCGGGCGGGACACCGTTACGTAAGCAGCACCGAGGCATACCTGATCAACGACCTGGAAGGGTTGGCCGAGGACGTGGAAAGGTTCCATCCGATCAGCTGAAAATGGGTGCCACAAGTTGTGTGGCCCAATGGGGCAGATAGCTTCGCAAACCCTGCCAAAGGAGGTGGTCACAAAATGTGACCACCTCATAGGACCCTTGACACCATTATGAAAGACCTCGTTCCGACCAAGGAAATCGAACGCCTGATCTTCGAGTTCAGGGGCGTCCAGGTGATGATCGACAACGACCTGGCCACGCTCTACGGGACTCAGACCAGAAAGCTCAAGCAGCAGGTGAAACGCAATCCGGGCCGCTTCCCGGAGGACTTCATGTTCGAGCTGACCAAGGAGGAGAAAGCCGAGTTGATCGCGCGCAACCCCCGGTTGGAGAACTTGAAGTTCTCTCCCGTGCAGCCCTTGGCGTTCACCGAGCATGGCGTGCTGATGCTCTCCAGCGTGTTGGGCAGCGAGACCGCGATCGCGGTCAACATCCAAGTGATGCGCGTGTTCACTCAGATGCGCGCGGCACTGGCCAAGCATGGCGACCTGTTGCTGAAGCTTGAGAAACTGAGCGGCACGGTGAGCCATCACAGCCGTGACATCAAGGTGATCTTCGGGCAGCTTAGGCGGATGCGCGAGGAGCGGGAAGAGGAGGAGACCCGCAGGCTGTTGGCGCAGGTGGCCAAGGACAAGGCGAAGAAGGAGAAAAAGAAGCACCGGCCGGTGGTGGGATTCAAGGTGGACAAGGACAAGAAGTAGCGCCCCCGCCCCCGAAATACCTTGTGTTGCGCGGCCCCAACCCGCGCTCGGATGTCCGCGTGAGGCCATAGCAGTATCCCGGCGTCCCGCTCCTGAGCGGGATGCCCGGCCACTGATCCGCCTGTGCCTCCGGCACACAGGTCTGGCGGGCTCCTGCTACCTTCGGCAAGTATTTGCGAACGCGCTTCGTGGTGGTTCCATTGAAACTGATGAAACGGCCGGAGGCCGCGAACGAACGGGCATCCCGCTTCCCAGCGGGACGCCGGGTTGAGAGCTGAACAACACGTTGAACAAGCTGTTGGGGCAAGTCACCAAGCTGGAGCCAAAGGTGAAGACCTTGCGGCAGCGCAGGGCGAGCGTGATCACGCACTGGATCAAGACGCAGAACCTGCGGGAAGCGCAGTACCGGGCGGGGCACCGGTACGTGAGCAGCACCGAGGCGTACCAGATCAACGACCTGGAAGGATTGGCGGAGGATGTGGAAAGGTTCCATCCGAACGGCTGAGACGGCCCTAACTTTACCGGACCAACAGAAAGCACCATGGATAGCGCAGCGATCAAGCTCGAACTGATGCAGCAACTCATGTCCATCGTGGACGACAAGACCTTGCGGAAGGTGGCCAACTTCTTCAAGAAGGAAGTCGTGGTTGCAGAGGACGAGGACATCACGGATGAGGAATACGCAGCGTTTGAGCAGATGCGGGCCAAGCGGTTGAGCGGTGAAGTGAAGTTCCTCACGGAGAAGGAGTCCATGGCGGAAGTCCGCCGCTTGATCGCTGCGGAGCGCCGATGAAGTACCGCTTGGAAGTCTCTCCGAAGGTCCACCTGGAAGTGGCGCGGATCTACCTGTATCGGGAGAAGAACCAAGGTAAGGGCACCGGGGACCGCTTCCTCAAAGCCTTGCAGGGCTGCTACAAGGATATCCTCTCGAACCCTCATGGCCATCAGGTCCGCAAGGCTCCGTACCGCCATGCGATGCTGCACAAACTGAAGTACCGCGTGGTGTACGAGGTGGATGTTAACACGGTGTACGTGTATCAAGTGCGGCACACGAGCCGCAAGCCCAGCAAGAAGTACGGGCCTTAACCCTGAAGGAATGCCTTGCGTTGCGCGGCCCCAGGCGAGCCGCGCGTCGTTGCCACGCGTGTGCGCCGCTGCGCTCTGCACACGCAAGCCTCCCAACCCCCCAACCCGCGCT
>JAFDZG010000072.1 GCA_018267065.1 Bacteroidota bacterium | reverse complement strand
TGCTAACTTCGGGTCTCCTAAACCAACCAACCCATGAAGAACCGGACCATTCTGTTCAGCGGTGTTGCGTTTACCTTGTTGTCATTGGGCTGTTCCAAGGCAAGCCCACCCCCCGCCGATGCCAACAAACTCAGCCAAGAGGAGCAAATGCTGGCCGTATTCCCGAAGATGGACCCGGGGACGGTGCTGAAAGTATGCAACACCAGCGGCCAACCCGGCGATCGGGGAAGTCTGCAGTTTTCCATCATGGCGGCCAAGCCCGACCCCAACAACCCGGGCAGGACCATCCCGACCGATCAACCTTCCCTGGAGCAACAGTTGGCCGCCATTCTTCCCTTTGTGGACGGACAGCACGCCCTGAACATCCGCTCCGTAACGGACAAGGCCAGTGGCCAAGTACACTTGGTCTTCACCGTTGAGGCAAGCAAGCAAGAAGTGAATGGCTGAACCGGTGCGCATGTAGCGCAAGTCCCGTTCAGGACACGCCACAACAAGAAGCTCCACCACGGAGCTTTTTGTTACCCGGATTATGCAGTAGCTGATGCAGCGAGAGCCGGAAACGCACAGCCACAGGCATTTTCGTGACGAAAGCGGGGCTATGCTCCCGGTGAGGAACGAAAATGCGTGAAACGTACTGTGGCAAAACGTTTCCGGGTCGTAGTAGTCAAGCTACTGCATATTCCGGGTGTTAGGGCAGTACTTTCATGCCCCCTGATCAGAAACAAGATGCTCCTTTCCGACTTGAGTTCCTTGTACAACCGCGACCTGCACACGCTCCGCAAGGAGATTGAGGCATTCAAGCAGGAAGCCGACCTCTGGCACACCCTGCCCGGCATCACCAACAGCGCGGGGAACCTCTGCCTGCACCTCTGCGGCAACCTGCGCCACTACATCGGCCATGTGCTGGGCAGCGAGGATTATGTGCGCGACCGGCCCAAGGAATTCAGCACAACGGGCCTGCCCATGGCGGAGCTGCTTGCCGAAGTGGACCGCACCATTGCCTCCGTGGAGCGGGGCTTTGCCAAGTTGGGGCAAGTTCAAATGGAAGCGCCGTTTCCCGTGCCCCTGCCCGTGGAAAGCAGTAGCACCGGCCATTTCCTGCTGCACCTCTTCGGCCACCTGGGCTGGCACCTGGGCCAGATCAACTACCTGCGGCGCATCCTGGAAAGCTGAAGGCGTCCGGGCACGGTTTGTGCACCAAGGCAGCCCCCTGCCCCGTTCCTAAATTTGCGCACTGCTTTTCGCCCGTATTCCATGCACTACCGCATTTCCATCTGCTTCCCCGTACTGCTGCTTGCTTCAACCTTGGCTGCCCAACCGGCCGCATGGAACCAGAAAGACACAAAAGGGCGCAAGCAGGGTCCGTGGCAACGCACTTGGGCGGAAAGCACGCAGCTGCGCTACACCGGCCAGTTCAAGGATGACAAGCCCGTGGGCAACTTCATTTACTACAGCACAACGGGCCAGGTGGAAAGCCGCATCAGCCATTACCCCGGCTCCAACGCTTCCCATGCCGTACACTACCACCCAAGCGGCAAATTGATGGCCGAAGGGCGGTACATCGGCAAGGACAAGGACAGCACGTGGAACTATTACGATGATGCCGGGAAACTGCGCAACACCGAGCATTGGAAGGCCGGAAAAATGGACGGCATGATGACCAGCTACTTCGCGGACGGCAAAGTGGCCGAACGCAGGAACTTCAAGGACGGCAAGGCTTCCGGGCTGGCTGAGCAATTCTACGAGGATGGCACGCAGCGCTACCGGGCCAATTACGTGAACGGCGAGCCGGAGGACACGGAGACCTTCTACTTCGCCAACGGCAAAAAGGAAATTGAGGGCCGCTACGTGAACGGCGACAGGGACGGCAAGTGGTTGTACTACAACAACGACGGCTCCGTGCAGATGCAGGTGCTGTATGCGCAGGGAAAATTCGTGAAGCAGCAGTACGACAACGGCACCTTCAAGGAATATTGGGACGATCAGCAACTGAAGAGCGAGTACACCTACAAGAACAGCAAGCGGAACGGGCCGTTCACCGAATGGTACGACAACGGCAAGTGGGCGGACGTGCCCGTATCACTGGGCCCTGACGGCATGGCGAAGAAGGACGTGGAACGCGAACTGAAAGGGCAAACCAAGAAACGGGAAGGAACCTACAAGGATGATCTGTTGGACGGGCCGGTGAAGGAGTATGACGAAACGGGGAAGCTGGTCTCCACCGTGGTATACGCCAAAGGTGTACCTGCAACCAGCAGCGCAAAGCCATGAGCAAGCACGGAAGGGTTTTGGTGGCCATGAGCGGCGGGGTGGACAGCTCCGTTACCGCCCTGATGCTGCATGAACAAGGCTACGAAGTGGTCGGCGTAACCATGAAGACGTGGGACTATGCGGCGGGCGGCACGGGCAAGCGCGTCACCGGCTGCTGCGACCTGGACAGCATCAACGATGCACGTGAAATGGCCGTGCGGCTGGGTTTCCACCACATGATCATCGACCTGCGGGAGGAATTCGGGCCCAAGATCATCGGCAACTTCACCGGTGAATACATGGCGGGCCGCACGCCCAACCCGTGCGTGCTGTGCAACACGTTCATCAAGTGGGAGGCCCTGCTGAAACGCGCGGACATGCTGGACTGCGAGCTGATCGCCACGGGCCACTATGCCAAGGTGCGCGAGGAGAACGGGCGATTCGTGATCAGCAAAGGGGTTGACCACACCAAGGACCAGAGCTACGTACTGTGGGGCCTGGAGCAGCAGAACATGGCCCGCACCCGCTTCCCCGTCGGCGGCTTCAAGAAGAGCGAGATCCGCGAAATGGCGGAACGGAGCGGCTTCCCGGAACTGGCCCACAAGAGCGAGAGCTATGAGATCTGCTTCATCCCGGACAACGATTACCGCGGTTTCTTGAAGCGCAAGGACCCCTCCGCATTTGAAAAACTGGCCCACGGCAAGTTGGTTGGCACGGACGGTGCCGTGCTGGGCGAGCACGACGGCTATCCCTTCTTCACCATCGGGCAGCGCAAGGGCTTGGGCATTGCAACGGGTTCGCCCATGTACGTAACAGAGATCATCCCGGAAACAAACACCGTGGTGCTTGGCGGCAAGGATGCTCTGGACAAGCAAACAGCGTGGGTGCGCACGCCGAACTTCCAGAAGGTTGATGCCCTGCACGGCGAAATGGAAACGGTGACCAAGGTCCGATACAAGGACAAAGGCACCCCGGCAACCATCGCCATGCACGGTGAACAGGTACGTGTGGATTTCCACTCCAAGGTGGCAGGCATCGCCCCGGGGCAAAGTGCCGTCTTTTATGAGGGAGATGATGTGGTGGGCGGAGGATTCATTGATCGTGAACCCGTAAAACCATGAAGCACCAACTTGCTTTGATCCTTCTTGCCACATTGGCTGTCGCCAACACAGGTTGCCGCAAGGATGAAGCGGTGCAAGCCTATGATCCGGGCTATGCGTACTTCCCCACCGATACCGGGCGATGGATCACGTACCGGGTGGATTCCGCCTGGCGGTATGATGCAGGCAATATTTGGGACAGCCTTCACTACACCCTCCGCGAAAAGATCACGGAGACCTTTCTGGATCCCGAAGGCCGGCCTGCGCAGCGCTTGCTGCGTTCCCGGTTGGACACCGCAACGGGGGAATGGGTGCCCAAGGACGTTTGGTGGGAAGTACGTACCCATACCCAAGCTGAAAGGGCCGAGGAAAACCAACGGCGGATCAAGTTGATCTTCCCGCCGCGCACGGGCCAGTATTGGAACACGAATGCCACCAATACCGGTGATCCATACGAATTGACCTATGAAGAGGTCGACGTGCCGTGGAGCATCAACGGCATGAGCTTCGACAGTACCTTGCTGGTGAAGACCACATATCCGAACAATGCCATTGTCACCAACACCTACTACGAACGCTATGCGAAGCATGTGGGGTTGATCTACCGCCAAGTGGACAGCACCAACACGCAATACCCCGATGGTGCCGTGCAAGTGCGCGGAACTTGGTACCGGCAGGTGGTGACAGGCTACGGGCAATGAACAATTCGCCAATTTGACAATTCGCCAAACAATGCCGCTGAACCAATAGGCAACATGAACCCTTGGCACTTTGGCACCTTGGCAAATTGGCACCTTGGCAAATTGAACCCTTGGCACTTTGGCTCCTTGGCACCTTGGCTAATTGGAAAATTGAACCCTTGGCCAATCCTTGCATGGATCATCCTCCTTTCCACGGGGAACTCCACGCTCTTGGCACAAACCGCACCGGCCACCTACTGGGTACAGTTCACCGACAAAACGCATACACCATACAGCATTTCCGAACCGCAGGCCTACCTATCCCAGCGGGCCATTGACCGCCGCGCCAGGCAAGGCATTCCCATCGATTCACTGGACCTGCCGGTTGACCCGGTGTACATCGCACAGTTGCTCAACGCGGGCAACTTCCAATTGCTCAACGTGAGCAAGTGGTTCAACGCGGTCACCATTCGCAGCACGGACACACTGGCGTTGGACAGCCTCGGCCTGCTGGCCTTTGTCCACGACGTGCGCATCACCAAGGACGGGAGGTTGCGCCCGGCACGCCACCCGCAGAAGTTCGCTCAGGAAAAGACGTACGCCCAGGACTACGGCGATTCCTTTCGCCAGATTGAAATGATGAACGGGCACCTGCTCCATGAGGCGGGCGGAGCAAAGGGCCAGGGCATGCTGATCGGCGTGCTGGACGCGGGCTTCCGCGATGCGGACATCCTTCCCGGCCTCGCCGACTTGCGCAACCGCAACGGCATTCTCCTAACCAAAGACCTCGTGGAGCCCGGCGGCAATGTGTACAACGAACATTACCACGGGCGCAGCGTGCTTTCCCTGATGGCCGGTCATGTAGCCGGAGAGCTTGAAGGCACTGCACCCTTGGCAAACTACGTGCTGGTGCGCACCGAGAACGGCGACTCCGAGTACATCGTGGAAGAAGACAATTGGGTGAGCGGCGCGGAACTCTGTGACAGCATTGGCTGTGATGTGCTGAACACCTCATTGGGCTACACCACGTTCGATGACCCCTCGCAGGACCACACCTATGCCGACCTCAACGGCCTCACGTCTCACATGACGCTGGCCGCAGACATTGCCGCGCGCAAAGGCATGATACCGGTGAACAGCGCCGGCAACGAAGGCACTTCCAACTGGCATTACATCGGCATACCGGCTGATGCCTTCGACATCCTCGCGGTGGGAGCTGTGAACAGTGACCGTTTCCATGCCAGCTTCAGTTCCTACGGCCCGGCCGCCGATGGCCGCGTGAAACCGGACGTCAGTGCCATGGGGCAAGCCGCACTCGGCCTGAACGTTGTTGGCACGGAGGTAGGGCCCATCAACGGCACCTCTTTTTCTTCCCCGCTCGTAGCGGGACTTGTGGCTTGCCTGTGGCAACTGCATCCGGACCACACGGCCCACCAGATCATGAATGCCGTGCGCCGCAGTGCTTCACAATACAACCAACCGGATGCTTCCTTGGGCTATGGCATTCCCGACTTCTGGCGCGCGCATTTGCTCCTGCTGGGCCGGGACCTCACTGGGCTTTCCTCCCCGGAAGCATTGTCCTTGATCCCCGTACCCTTTAGCGATCATTTGGATGTGGAAGTGTATGCCGGCGATGCCTCCACCATGTCACTCACCATACATGACATGCTGGGCAAATTGCTTTGGTCCACACAATCGGGCCTGGAGCCCCACACCTACTCCCGCGTGCGGATACAGAACGACCTGCTCACAAAACTGCGTGCGGGCGTGTACGTGGTGGAAGTCCAAGTGGGCGGCTCCCGGTTGACCAAGCGCGTGGTGAAGGCGGAATAGCCATGTTGTGCACGGAAAGCGCACCGGTCCTCTCCCCGCAACTGCTGCTGGCAGCATACCGCAAGGGATACTTCCCGATGGCGGATGATGACGGAGCGGTGCATTGGCATTGCCCCGACCCGCGTGCCGTGTTTCCGCTGGAAACTATCCGGCCGAACATCCGCCTGCAACGCTTTCTGCGCAAGGCCGGCTTTGAACTGCGCGTGGATACGGCATTCAAGGAGGTCATGGAATCTTGCGCCACCCTGCACGGTGAAAGCTGGATCAGCCCCGCGATGGTGGACGCTTACACCAGGTTGCACCGCGCCGGACATGCCCACAGCGTGGAAACATGGCAGAACGGCAACCTGATCGGCGGCATTTATGGCGTTGCAATTAGCGCGGCATTCTTCGGGGAAAGCATGTTCAGCCTGAAGCCGAACGCAAGCAAGGCTGCATTCTTCCGCCTTGCTGAACACTTGCGCCAACAGCGCTTCCTGCTGTTCGACACGCAATACATCAATGATCACACGGAATCTTTGGGGGCCATTGAAATTCCAAGGAAGGAATTCCTGCGATCACTCAGCTTTGCGGTGTCGGCACCTGCATCCTTTTGAAGCCATGCGAGCCGCAATGGGAGGTCTTCTGTTCGCGGTGCCGATGATCGGCTTTTGCCAAGTCAGCTTGCACGTGGTGCTGTTGCTGGAGAAGCCTCAACCAGGAGGCACCTTGCACGTATCCCTGTTCACCTCCAAAAAAGCATACATCGCCAATAAGGGCGGCCCGGAGAAAGTCGTGCAAGTGGAAGGCTCCACGGCTTCATGCGACTTCGAAAACCTGGGCACAGGCCAATACGCCATCAAAGTGTTCCAGGATGTAAATGGCAATGGTGTCCTGGACAAGAGCTGGTTGGGCTGGCCCAAGGAGCCGGTGGGCTATAGCAACAATGCGCCGATCAACACGGGGGAACCGCCGTTCAACCTGGCCGTGGTAAAGCTGGAAACCGGCAACAGCACGGAGCGCATCCGGGTGCGCTAAGCACCTACGCGCGGGAGCCGTTGCGCACTACGGGCACGGTGGCGTTCCGCTCGCGCAAATAACGCTGGTAGGTTTCACTATATGCTGCGCGATGATCGAACACGTCGGCAAAATTGCCCAACAGGCTGATTACTGCTTCGGTGGCCTCGCGCAAGCCGTTCTCCCCGCCGCTGCATGCCGTCACAATGTCCGCATCGCCGCGCTGCACCACGTGTTCCTCAAAGCGCTCCCCGCCCCTTCTTCCGATCAGGATGCGCAGTCCGCATTGCCTGGCCACGGGCAGATCAATGGCATCGTCATAAAAGAAGGCCACTTCACCCGGCTTCAGGCTGTTCGTGCGCAGGAACTCAGCAAACGCATCCGGCTTGTTGATGTAGCCCATGTAGATGGCATGGAACCGCTCACGCTGCACGAATTTCTCAGCCAGCGGGTTCACTTGGCCGGTAAGCACGGCCGCCGGGGGATTCACTCCGTTGCGCAACCACAATCCGAAGCGCAGCATGTTCACGCCCATGCTGCCCACCTCACTGAACGGACTGCCGCCATCAAGGCCCTTCCACCCGTCGTTGAACACGCCGTCCCAGTCAAAAAGCACCGCCTTAATGCCTTGGGCACGGGTTTGCAGCGCCGCATGGGAGTGCAGGAAGTTTGTCTGGGGCATCTCCCTATGAGCTGTTGTTGGTTGTCAGTTGTTCGTTGTTTGGCTGCCGATACATTGCCGCGACAATGGACACACTTCCTTACAAGGTCCAGGTTGAAACTTCAGATACAATCCTAACAACTGACAACGAACAAC